>JBLHIH010000034.1:0-32042 GCA_047616645.1 Flavobacterium sp.
TGTGAATACATTAGTAGGAAAGCTTGGGGCTGCCTCGATCGAGAAAGACCGAAATAGTTCCGACAAATTTCGAATGGATAGAACCTATTGCTTAATATGTTAAATATCTGGCCGCAGAAAAATCCCCGCCACAACCTGAACTCCAAAAATTTTCATGGAAGTTGTCTTTTAAGTTCGCCGTTGCAGAGCTTGGTATCAAATACCAACGGTAGCCTGATTAGGGTTTCGTGCAGGACTAAGATATTTACCAAGTACTTTGTCCACATCATGACAATAGAAATGCCAGGTCTTCCTGACTCATATCTCTCACTAGGCTATTGTCTGCTGTAATAATACTTTCTGCCAGTAAGCGCTTACTTTTCTGGAGTTTAAGGACCTTCTCCTCTACTGTATCCTTACAGATTAATCGGTAAGCAAACACATTATTCGTCTGACCAATCCGATGGGCACGATCTATAGCTTGGGCTTCCACGGCAGGGTTCCACCAGGGGTCAAGTAAGAAAACATAATCTGCACGTGTCAGGTTTAGACCAACACCACCTGCTTTCAAACTTATCAGGAATAACTGATACGCGTCATCTTTCTGAAAGCTATTTACTTTCGCTTGTCGGTTCCTGGTTTTACCATCTAGATACAAATAAGGGACTTTTTCTGTATCCAGTTGTTGCTTTAAAATGGAGAGGTAACTGGTGAATTGAGAAAATACAAGCACCTTATGGCCTTCATCCAGTACCTCAGAGAGTGTTTCCCAAAGGAAATCGAGTTTTGCACTGGGTTCATGCATTCTACTCTCGTCAATCAAGCCGGGATGACAGGCAGCTTGACGCAACCTTAAGAGGGCTTCTAAAATTTTAATCTTGGATTTATTCAATCCATCGGCACCCGTTTTTTTCAATAAGTTAGACTGATAATGCAGCTTTAGTTCTTCATAGAGTTTTTTCTGCTTCGGTTTCATTTCACAGAAAATGGTCAATTCTGTTTTTTCTGGTAGATCTTTTGCCACTTGGTTCTTTGTTCTACGCAGGATAAAGGGGCGAAGTGCTTTTGCGACAGCTTCGGCAGACACTTTATCTATCTGTGTGGTTTTCTGTAATGCGCGATAGGCATTTAACTTACCGAGCATGCCCGGATTCAGAAAGTCGAAAATGGACCAAAGATCATCAATGTGATTTTCGACAGGCGTGCCGGTGACGGCAAGTCTATGATCTGCTTGTAGCAGGCGAGCGGATTTCGCTGCAAGAGAGCCTGAATTTTTAATGGCTTGCGCTTCATCCAAAATGACATAGTTAAACGGTATGTCCTTAAGTAGTGTGATGTCCCGTCTCAAAACACCGTAGGTCGTTAGAACAATGTCATAGTCCTTAAACGTATCACCGGACTTACTGCGTTCCGCCTCTGTATGTTCGAGTACCCTGAGTGCGGGCGTAAATTTTTTCACTTCCTCTACCCAGTTAAATACCAGAGATCTGGGTAGGACTATCAGCGATGTCCTTTTTACATCGGTTCGCGCCTTCTGCATCAATAACTTCTGCATCAAAAGCTTCTGCATCAAAAGCAACGCCAATACCTGTATGGTTTTACCTAGTCCCATATCATCGGCAAGACACCCGCCGAAACCTAAGTCGTTTAGAAAGACTAACCAGCCAAGACCCTCTGTTTGATAGTCTCTCAGCGTACCCCTAAATCCCTCGGGTGGTGCCAAGGGTCTAACACCCTGAAAGCCTTCAACTTGCTGACGATAAGCTTTGAAGCCTGAATCGAGGTCAAGATTAGGTTGCTCTGCAAGCAGGGCGTCTAGCAAAACCACTTGTTGTTTACTGAAGCTAATGTGATCTGATTCTGTCTTACCCCAAGTAACAAGCGCTCCGTATTGCCGTAGCCAGTCTTCCGGTAGCATGCCAATACTGCCATCACCTAAGGTCACCGTCGTATCGCCATTTTTTATGGCTTTCAATATCGCAGGCATGGTGGCACTGTATTTATCAAATTTAACATCGGCATCAACTTCAAACCAATCTATTCCGGACTTAACCTTTATGTTAGTACTGATCGCCTGCCGATAAACTTTACCTTCTGCCTCTACATGCCAGTGTCGTTTCAATAAAACCGGCAATAGTGTCGACAACTTTTTTTGAGATATGGTGAGGCAAAATTTCACTCTGTCTAATGCTGCACTTTTCGGAGGTTCTTGCATCTCTAAATCATAGAGTTCATCAAAGGCGTGCTTTTCTGCCTTAAGATCCCTATGAATAACGATACGCTTGTTATTTAAGAGTATTTTATCTTTGTTAGCATTTGCTGCGATGAGTTCATCAACATACTTAAATTTTATTTCGGCAGTCAGTGATGTCGAGAAATCTGAGGGCGGGGCAGACAGGTAGATATATTTTTCGGGTTTGACATCGCGACGCTCCAATTGTGCTTCTTCAGGAAGTTGAATAGGAGGCAAAACCGTGTCATGTAAGGCCGCGACAAAAGCCATTAATTCGTCTTTCGGAACATCAATATTGCCATGATTGCGTAACATGTAGATCCACTCATAAGCAGCATGATCTTGCAAAACGCTGACAAAATTATCGACAAACAAAAGTCCACCTTGCAGTACGAGGTGTGGACGGTCGATATTTAATCGTGCAGTCCCTCGTGCAAAATACCCGGATAGTTGAAATCCATCGTTTGTTTGACGTTCAAGTGATAATTCGAATTCCCACGCGCCTTCATCATCCCAGGTTAAGGGCAACTCAAGGTCTTTCGAAATCTGTACAGTACAATTTCCGGTGGAACACATCGCACGCATAGCCTTTTCTTGTAGACTGTAAGGTAAGGTGAAATTCGCATCATCCTTGCGATCAAAGTACCGCGAAGTATAAGCGTTGGTTGCTATGCCTACCTGCGCACCAACAAGCATTCCAAGAACCTCCTTGTCTTCCTCTGATGATAGTGCCTCAAGTGTTGTAGCTTCAATCTCTAGTATTTTGGGCTTACTCCATTTGCTACCTTTCTTTCTTTCCTGCTGACACACAGAAATAAAGAGCATGTTATTTGCGATGCTTTTGGATACATCTAAAAAGTAGTGTAATCGTTGCGTTAAACGGTATGGGGTGATGTTGAGCGATTTGCTGTGTAATTTGACACCTGCCATCAGATGCTGCCAAGCGGTCTCAGATTCGATGCTGAGTGAGTCAGGAGAAAACGTGGCCATGTCATCATCATATGTCGCAACGATGTAGATGGGTTTATTCGAAGTACCGTAAACGGTTAAAAAACCTGTGCGTTCTGCATCAAGAATCGTGGCCCAGATATGTTTACAGAATTTATCTTCATAACAAAAATAGGGACATTCGCAATCTACGGCGAGGTTGAAGGTGTCTTCATATTTCAGCATGACTTGGTATTCCGAAGAACCATGCACTCTGGATGAAATAATACTCGACGATTGGCCAGTAATTTGGACTGCACCACTCAAGAAGTACTGCTTACCTCGGGTCTGAATCTTATCAGGAAAGTTGTTCGCTAGTCGCTGCGTGACGCTCATTTGGCTTTCGAATTAAATGTATGAGAACAGTATACCTAAGTCATCTATGTTCGTGTTGATGATTCCTGAGATTGCCTCATTAACTTGCGATCGGTGGCAGTGCCGTGTTTAAAAACCCAAAAATATCCTAGTGATATGAATTCCCTGACAAGGGTCCTGGCAAGTCATCCAATATGCATTCGGGCTTTATCATTGCTCCAGTCTTAGCCATGGTCTAGGTGCAGATAATAGATGGAAGATAATGGTGATGACGGTACCGTTGTTACCAACGGTGCTACTGGTGTCGATAGTGTCCTGGATATTCAAGGGTTTACAGGAGCCACTTCACTGGAAACCCTCCTCCCATGTGCAGTCGGCTTTGTAGCCACTGGGCGTGCTAACTTTATTCCGATACCCATTACTTTACTCTACGATGGACCGTCTCTTAACAGTGAGTCTGGCGGAATATCTACAGTAGGCCACGCCATCTCTATTTTCGATTCTTAAGCAAAGCATTGATAATTTACCCATTCAGGGTTGCGCTGCAGCTATGAATCCTAAATCGGTTGAGGATGATTTAACTCTGTCGTCCAGTCTCCCTTGGTCTAGCCGAACTGAGATCCATAAGAGCCTCAGCTTCGGCCTGTAGGTCTTCAAATTCTGTACCGACACCGAGGTTGATCGGTTTGTTAGTGTACATTTGCGCACGATAATATTTGCCGCCCGCAGCATTGATGACAGCGGCATTCGGTGCGTTCTCTGACGTCATAAATAGAACAGCTGGGGTAACCAGGCCAGGAGATGACTCGGCTGGCGGGTCTTTTGGATCAATATCACGACCCGGAATGGTTGATATCATTCGAGTTGCGGCCCCGGGAGCCAGTACATTTGTACGAATGTTATTTCGCGCACCTTCCAGTGCCAGTACGTTCATCAAACCCAACATACCCATCTTGGCAGCGCCGTAGTTTGCTTGACCAAAGTTACCATAAATCCCAGAGCCGGAACTCGTCAGGACAATACGCCCATACTTCTGCTCGTTCATAATCGGCCATGCAGCGTGAGTGACGTATGCTGACCCGTTCAGATGAACATTGATGACAATATCCCATTCGTCTAATGTCATTTTTTTAAACGATTTGTCACGCAGAATACCTGCGTTATTAACAAGAATATCGATACGACCAAAAGCCTTCATACAATCGTCGATGATGCTCTTGGCCCCAGCGCGATCAGAAACCGAAGCTTTGTTTGCAATGGCTTCACCGCCCATAGCCTTAATTTCGTCAACTACAGCATCCGCCGCATCGCTGGAACCCGTGCCATCTACGCTGCCACCCAGGTCATTGACTACCACCTTCGCGCCACGTTTCGCATATTCCAGCGCGTGGGATCGACCCAAACCGCCGCCTGCTCCTGTAATGACGGCTACTTTGCCTTGAAATTCACTATCATCGTACTTTCCCATGGTTGTGTCTCGCTAGTTGTTAGAATAGAAAGTTGCCAAGTGATGGTATCAGAAGAAGAGGGGGGCTTGGTAACGTGGCAAAAACCATAGTTAAACCTTATTTCAAGCGGGTCTTTTTCAACAAACAGTTATTTGCGGACAAAACCGGATCATTTTATGCTGCCTTTCTTTACGTCCTGGAAAAGTACGGGGTTGGTTTAGAGGGAACTTTCAGGGGTTTTGCTTACGAGAAAAGGATAATTGCGAAGAGCAGAAGCAATTTTACTCGATTGGAATTCTAGATATACTAAGTGAAGAAATACTCTTGCGTTCAGAAAAAGAAAATCACATTAGGCAATTCAATAAATAAAGAGGTTTAGTGCAGGCTCATGGAAAAGAATGAATTTGATACGGTCCTGGCTGAATCTTTTGAGGACTTTTATTTATCAAAAGATGAAAAAATGTTGTTAGTAGATGCCTTTCAACCCTATCAATACAACATAAGTACATTGCAGTATGCTAGAAATAAAGCATTTTCTCTGGTGCGTGAGCAATTTACGCAATCAAGTGCAAACCACACTGAATCCCTGAAGTGGCTTGAAGGTGTAGTAAAGACAATTGAATCAGTTCGACAAGAACACAACTTGAAAAAGAGCCGTGCTTTCTTCAGTCCAGGAAGTGCTTGTGTTGACAAGATTATTGATGCATTGAACTCAGTTAAAAGCAATCTGGATATCTGCGTCTTCACAATCTCTGATGATGTTATTAGCAAAGCAATAGTTAAGGCTCATCATCGAGGCGTATTGGTACGTATCGTGACCGACGATGATAAAATGAATGATATTGGATCTGACGTCAAAGAGTTTGTTGAAAACGGGATACCGGTAAAAACAGATGACGGACCCAGTCATATGCATCACAAGTTCGCAATTTTTGATAAGCATACACTGTTAAATGGCAGTTTTAATTGGACTCGTAGCGCTTCACGCTATAACTACGAAAACATCATTGTTGAATCAACGCCTCATCTGGTGAGTAGCTTCAGCGCCACCTTTGACGCGCTGTGGGAAGAATTTATCTGGGCTGGGAATGAGCGATAGAATAATAAAGCATAATTTCATTGACGCATGTAGCCTTAACATTATTTAGCAATTTTTATCTTCCCAACCCTTGGAAACCAACATGAAACTATCTCCATTTTCACCGGGATGCGGCGTGGTAGTCACGAAGGTGCAACTTGCTGATATGACCGATAGCGAGGTAGCTGACCTTCGCACAGTTTTTAATCAGCATGGTTTAGTGCTTTTTAGGGATCAGCTCTTATCACCAGAAGAGCACCTCAGCTTTGCCAACCAGTTTGGTGAGATCGTGATTAATAAATTCTTCCCACCCCTTGAAGGGTTTCCAAATATCGCCCTGGTTATTAAAGAGAAGGACCAAAATACTAATATTGGCGGCGGTTGGCATACGGATCATTCCTACGATGAAGTACCGGCCATGGGATCTATTCTAGTGGCGCGTAACCTGCCTACATCAGGTGGCGATACGCATTTTGCGAATATGTATTCTGCTTATGAAGCGCTGTCGCCGGGTTTACAACAAACGTTAGAAACACTCAGTGCTGTTCATTCCAATAAGCACTTATACGGTAAAGATGGATATTACAGCACGACTGATCTTGGTAGTGTGTTAACTGGGCACGATAGTGTCAGTGATGCCGTGCATCCATTAGTGATTAGACATCCGGACAGTGGTCGTAAGGTGTTATATGTCAACCCCGGTCATACCATAGGTATTGTCGGTTGGTCGATTGAAGAAAGTAAAGTTCTGCTAGATTATTTATATACACATGCCTCGCAGGCGCAATTTATTTGTCAATTTAATTGGCTGCCTGGTTCCGTCGCTATTTGGGACAACCGTTCAACCTGGCACTACGCACAAAATGATTATCAAGGCCAAGCACGATTGCTGCATAGGATTACCTTGGAAGGTGCGCCCTTACTGGCAGCATAAAAATCAAAACAGCGGCATTATTATTTATGGATGATGCTGTGATAAAACATTATCCAAGCAATACCCTCACTTCAAGCGACACAGCAGTTAGATCACTATGACCAATGTTAATTTAGACGGATTCAACCAAAAACTAGCCAAACGTGTATTGCTTGGCTCAGTGTTGGCTGTGGGTTTTGGCCAAACCATTTTGTTTGCTGTACTGGGCCCCCTAGGTCGGGAGATCGGCCTCATAGAAATACAAATCGGTGCGATTATTTCTGCATCATCTTTGACTGTGTTTCTGGCCAGCCCTTATTGGGGGCGAACAAGTGATGTTTGGGGAAGACGCAAGGTGATACTCATTGGACTCTTCGGATATACCTTGGGTACCATTGTGTTCACTTCTGTATTTAAGATAGCACTTCTTGGCTGGTTACTGCCAATGAGCGCCTTTATTGCGCTGACATTGGCAAGAGTCGCCAATGCGGCGGTGATGGCCGCCACTATGCCAGCAGCTAATGCATATATGGCAGATATTACCGATGCTGCTACGCGAACCAAGGCCATGGGGTCCATTGGTGCTGCGAGTAACATTGGCGCAATATTAGGGCCTGCAGTGGGTGGGTTACTTGCGAGTTTCACTTTGTTAACGCCCATCTGGTTTTCCGCTGGCTTAACGCTGGTCGCCGCGATAGTGGTGCTCTTTACATTGCCAGAAATTCCTGGCCAAAAAACCACGGTCAAACCACCAAGGATGAAATATACCGATCAACGAATATTGCCATTTGTGATCGTTGGTATTGTGATGTTTATGGGTTTTGCCATTGTTCAGCAGACCATTGCCTTTCGCTTTCAGGATTCACTTGGTTTAAATGCTACTGAGACCGCGCAACTTGTTGGTATTGGCATGATGCTGTCTGCTGCCGCTTCGGTTTTTGCTCAGATGGTGGTGATTCCACGCTTGGATGTACGACCATTTACTTTGCTGAAAATTGCCATGCCATTGTTAATCTTTGCATTTGGCATGATGGCAATGAGCTCTTCCCAGTTGATGCTGACTATATCTATGACGATTCAAGGCCTCGGGATGGGTTTGGCGAGTCCGGGCTTTATGGCGGGTGCATCGTTGGCTGTTACTGCAAAAGAGCAGGGCGCTGTTGCCGGTGTTGCTGGTTCTTGTCCCCCTATGGGATTCACCATTGGGCCCCTTGTCGGCACCTTTTTGTATACCTTGAACCCAGATGCGCCATATTGGTTTACTTTCGGTGCTTACATCCTCTTGTTTATTTTCGTCATGACAGCAAAAATCGGTCGCAAAGTCGTAGCCTAAAGTTAACCAATCCCTCAGCTCCTTATATGGGTCGTTAGATTGGGCAACTGAGCCACACAAAGAGCGCTTTAGGGTGAAAGTGCGCTGATGTACGGTAAGGCGAAATGTATGCTTGTTTCTAGTATTCGAAGTTGCTTTGACTAAAAAAAGAAGTGCAATGTTGATTTCTGCTGAACCACCTTTCTTGTTTAAGAAAGGTCCAGCCTATCTGGGGAAAAGTGTGAGGTGATTACCAATAAATGGTATCGGAATGAGGTCTCCCCATTTATTCTTTCACCAAAATGTGTCACGTTCAGTGGCGAAAATCCTTTAATAAACTGGTTACATTGCGTGATGCGGTTACTATCCCCTTCTCAGCACAGGCTTCGTGGTTCACTTCAATTTTATCGAGATCGTAAAGGTAATTGACCATAATTCCAGCAGATTGCTGCATTGCCTGAATCGAAGTATCCGCAGCCCAGTTGATACGATCTAGTGATGAACCATTTCCAATATGAAAGCGCGCAACAGGATCAAGCGGTAAGTTTTTGTATTGTGCATTCACCAGATAATGTGCAGCCAATGGCATTAGCAATTTCTGTGCAGCCGCATTTTTTTCTTCCTCTTCAATCCAATTTGGTTGATCAATGATTTCGAGAGCAGCTTTGCGGCACTCATCGCTTGTCTCTTCACTACTAAATCTTAACCAGTTAACAAATCCTGGTACTGGCGAGAGTGTCACGAAACGATTTAACGAAGGTAACTCCTGAGATAGTTCGCGGGCAACCTGCTTTATCAGAAAACTACCAAAGGAAACACCTCGCAAGCCATCCTGACAATTCGATATCGAGTAAAAAACTGCGGTAGTTGGCTTTTCCTCGCTGTTAGGCTGGCGGTTTTCATCGAGTACCTCTGCGATAGATGCGGGTGTATCTCGTGTCAGCGCGACCTCAACAAAGATGAGAGGGTCTTCTCCTAGTGCCGGATGAAAGAAAGCAAAGCAGCGACGATCAGATGGGTTAACACGTCTACGCAAATCATCCCAGCCATTAATTTCGTGAACTGCTTCGTATTGAATTATTTTCTCCAACAATACTGCCGAAGTATTCCAGTCAATTCGACGGAGAACCAAAAAACCTCGATTAAACCAAGAGCTAAACAGGTGCCTTAGATCGTTATCAACCGATGTTAATTCGGGTACTTTTTTCAAATATTGAAATAGGCCCTGGCGTAGCGCAACCAGAGTTGTCGTGCCGTTTGGCGCAAGATTTAGGCGTCGAAACAATTCCTGTCTTTGTGGTTCAACCGTTAAGATCAATTGTTTCAATGTTTCGGGATTTTGATCTTCAGCATAGGCTGTAGTTTTTTGAATCACGTCAGCAGGGTCCGGTTGATAGCGTTTCGCTAATTCTCGATAAAATACCAGGCGCGATTCGTCATCCAGTGTGCGAAAGCCTTCTAGAAGTCTTTGCGCCCAGGCAACGCCAGATGCTTCGCCCTTGCGTGATAATAAGGTATCGCACCATTCGAGCAGTGTATCGACGTCCGGTTTAGCATTAGTTCCCGGCGCAAATAAACTCAGGCTGCGTTCCGACAGGTTGGTAAACAATTCCTGTAACATACTAAATCGGCTCATATATCGGCTACCTACGTACACTGCGGTCTATTGATTGGAGCCGCATAAAACCATGTTTTTGAATTCTGAGCAACGTGTCTTTCCAAGTGAAATAGTTCCCTAAAATAAAGTGAGTCGAAGAATAATTCGGGTCGGAGTAAAATTTACATTTGTCTTACATTCCTTAACCAACTTCGCATTAGGAAAGTCTGCAGAATGTTGGAAAGTTCTTCAATTCGCCGCAAAAACTTTCACAATTGAGCGCGAAACCCTCTATTCGCAAGCATTTTTATATCGACTAGTATTTCTTCTCTTAGTTCGTGCGCGGATTGGTTACGGCGTCATCATCGATTACTCTCTGTTGAACCTAAGTCAAAATACTCAGGATGTGCATTCTACATACAGATTGACCGTCCTAAGATATGGCGAGCATAACTCGATCACTTGTGCGCTACTGAATCGACGGCCATAACAGCGTGGAGAGGGTTCAACTTAATGTAACTATAGCAGTGTAGAAAATATTGACCCGACTGAACATGATTTTTCAAGAAAAATATGGGTGAAAGATTAGCCTTTTATATGTGAATGACGCTGAAATCAGTAGGATGTTAGTGGCCAAATGTAAGGTAAATGTAAATTTTACTCCGACCCTAATTAACCCCCATTTATTCCTCTGAACCCATTTATACCAAAAGCGCTGGCACATAAATGTAGCCGGTTATTCTGGCGCGTTAAAAACGTGCTTAAAGACATAGTTGCGTCGCATGCGGTGAGTCCATATTATTCCCCTTGCTTGTATAGATACCGACTCACATTTGCAATCAGAGTGTCCCTAAAATATGACGACTCAAACTCCATCACTTACTGGTGCACCTGCAGCATCTCCTCTCGGCTATTTTAGCTGGACCTTCGGTCAAGCAGCGCGTGATCCGTATTACATTCTGGTCATCATTTATATTTTTTATCCCTACTTTAGTAACACCGTGGTCGGTGACCCGATCAGGGGTCAGGCGCTCATTGGTTACATCACAGCGACGGCCGGATTTGTGTTGGCTTTCACAGCGCCTTTTTTGGGTGCAATTGCGGACAGAAACGGCAGACGCAAGCCTTGGTTGTTAGTGATGGTTGCAGTAATGACAATGGGGGCTTTCAGTTTGTGGTTCATCGAACCAGAAGGTCGAGGCTTAAGCCTTGAGGTGTCGTTGCTTATCCTATTCGGGATTAAGATCTGCTTCACAGTGTCAGAGGTCTTCCATAACGCGATGTTGCCATCTATCGCACCGGTGAATCGTCTGGGATTGATTTCCGGCTTGGCATTCGCATTGGGGAATGTCGGTGGATTGTTGTTGATGTTGTTCGTTCTGATCGCCTTTGCCCTTCCCGGTACTCAACCCTGGGCTTTCCTGCCGGATGCACCCTTGTTTGGCATAGACCAATCGAGTCACGAGCATAATCGTATTGTGGGTCCCATTGCCGGTGTCTGGATGCTTTTATTCATATTGCCCGTCCTGTTGTTTACGCCCGATGGCAAAGCTTCACCATTACCCATGTGGCGATTAGCGAAAGAAGGCGTGCAGGACGTGATTCAAACCCTGAAACATGTTCGGCACTACGCCAATATTGCCCGTTACTTGCTTGCCCGTATGTTTTTTATTGATGGCATGGTCGGCGTCCTGACTTTTGGCGGCATTTATGCTTCTGGCACCTTCGGCTGGGGTACGACTACACTGCTTATCTTTGGATTGTGTACCAGTGGTTCTGCAATGATTGGCGCATATATTGGTGGTCGTCTAGATGACCACCTTGGTTCGATGCGTGCTTTAAGAATTTCTATTGGCACTGCCACAGTAGTGTTGTTGACGTTAGTGTCAGTGCAACCCGATACCATTTTATACGTTTTTGAAGTGGGCACCGAACCGGTCTGGGATTCGCCTTATTTCGCGACCGCGCCTGAAATATTTTACTTTTGTACTAATCAGATTTTTGCCATGTTCTTTGTGACTGGGCTGTCCGCATCGAGAACGCTGATGGCAAAAATATCACCACCGGAAATGGCGACCCAATTTTTTGGTCTGTTCGCGCTGTCCTCCACAGTGACCGCGTTTCTTGCGCCCTTAATGGTAGCAACGGCAACCGACTTTTTCGAATCCCAAAGGATTGGCTTTGCCTCTTTGGCCATACTGATGATCATCGGTGCCCTGATGTTGACCAAGGTTAAAGAAGAACAGTCCACTGTTGCTGGCGCTGGATAAGGCGCACTAAAGGATTAACTAAGCGCCTTGGTATGCTCAGTATGAAGGTGAAATCTGATATAAGTTCAGAAATGGCAACAATTTCTGTTGGCCCTGAACTCCGCAAATGGTGTTAGCTCAAAGTCGAGCTTGCCGATGAGGCGCGACGACTGGACATAAAATGCACTGGCGCGAAGTTCACTATTCAAATTTAATATCGCTTTGCTGGATTGGTTTAAGGAAAGTATCGGTAAGACACTGGGTGATGCTTGCGAGTTCATAAAAGCACATATCCAATTTAATCAATATGCCTGGGATTTTACAGAGGACAATCCGTCAATGGGTATGAAAAACGCTCAAAAAGTGTGGCACTGAAAAAGATGCTGCCCTCAGAAATAGGGTGACATGAATATGAACCAGACGATTTGGCGTTGCATGACTGAATGGCTTCGGCAAAAAATCGATACCAATCTTGTCATTTTCCCCGGGTGTATGCAGCACTCAGCGTTATTTTAGATTGTGATCTTTTGCGTATTGGGAAAATGGAACAATGGATTAGAAGAAAGTTCTGGATTTTTGGAGGCTTCGAGTGTTTAGTACGTACTCCACTGTACTACCGGAGATGGAAGTCGCTATCCTATGAGTTACACGAGACCTGAAAAAAACCCAATCTATTGGTTCTACGGATCCGCATCGGTAGCTTTTGGTATCAAGAATAATGCCTTCAGTTACCTCTTGTTAATCTATTCAACTCAGGTTCTTGGGATCCCTGGATATCTCGCTGCCGTGGCACTTGCTATTGCCATGGCTTGGGATGCTGTTTCTGATCTTTTCCTGGGGCACTGGTCAGATAAGACACAATCCCGTTTGGGACGGCGACATCCCTTCATGTATGCAGGATTTTTCATGCTACCTCTGTCGTTCTATGCATTGTTTAACCCCGTGATTGAATTGACTGAAGCGAACCGTTGGGGGTATTTGCTCATCACTGCAATTTTGATTCGTACTGCCGTCACCCTCGTCGAAGTCCCCTCTGTCGCGCTGTTACCTGATTTGGTGAAGGACTATGATGAACGTAACAAATGGCTGACACTGCGTCATGCTTTTGGTTGGTACGGCGGTAACGGCATCCATGTCATTAACATGGGTATCTGGGTGGGAGCCTATGGTGTGGCTGTTCAGACAGGCTATTCTACCTACGGCATCGTGGGCGCTTTAATTATTGCGGCTAGTATTCTCATATCGTCCCTGGGAACCCAGAAGGTAGCAGCTGCGATGCCGCAGCCATCAGAGCCATTTCGGTTTAGAGAAATCTGGCACGAGATAAAGCAGATCGCTCAATCTGTAAAGAACGCGAATTTTTTCTGGTTGTTTCTTTACTCTCTCTTTGTCGGTGCTGCTAGCGGCATGTCGACGGCGCTGTATCTGTACAACGTGACCTACTTCTTCACATTTACAGGGGCACAAATAGCAGTTACTGGTTTATTTGTATTTGCCTCTCCTGCGATTGCCTATTTTTTAGCACCTGCATTAGGTAGCGCCATGGGTAAGAAGCGGGCTGCTGTATCTGCATTGCTGGTCGCCATCTTTCTATATCCAGTGCCCTATCTATTGACCTTGATCGGTTTCTGGCCGGAAGCTGGCAGTTGGAACAGCTTGATTTGCTATTCGTTCTTTGTCATGACGGAAGTAGTTGGGTTTATCGTCGGTGGGGTTATGTTGGATTCCATGATGGCAGACGTAGTTGAAGATAGCGAAGTTCAAACTAGCAGAAGATCGGAAGGACTTTTTTATGCAGCCCGCAGCTTTGCCAGTAAAGCCGTGAGTGCGCTGGGAATTATTCTTGCAGGTTCCATCGTATCCTTAGTTGGAATGGACGGGATCAAAGGTGTTGAGGATATGACTGACGTGATGAGAGGGGACTTGGCAAGCTTCTTCCTGCCATCTTATTGCGGGCTATACTTCCTCGCGATCTTTCTGATTTCCAAGTACAAAATTGATAGGGAAACCCATCAAGCGAATCTGGAGGCGCTCTCCCAGAAGGCTTAACTTTAAAAAGGCGATAGCCAAAATTGGTTACATCAGCGGGTACTTAATCGTTTGCCAGTATTTTGGTCAAATAGATGAAACCCGCCGTCTTCAATCTTCAGGTGTAAAGTCTCACCTGAACGAACGAGGGCTGATCCGGGTAGTTTCGCAACTATGTTTGTGATTTGGGGGTTTGTGATTTGGGGGTTTGTGATTTGGGGGTTTGTGGTGTGAGAGCTTGAGGTCACAGTACAATGCGCCAAGGTTTCTGCCCCTAGTGTCTCTACCGCTGTAATCGTGCACGATAAGTCTGCTTCAGCCTGTTCGCAAGGATGCAGTTTCTCTGGGCGCACACCAACAGTGACGACCAAACCCGCATGTGCAGACAAGTCTGTGCTCGTCGATTTCAACTGTGATCCGCACGCCAGATCGACAGATAAGCCGTTGCCGGATACCTTGTCGGATATCCTGCCGGCAAAAAAATTCATTTCAGGGGAGCCAATAAAACTGGCCACGTAAGCGCTTGCTGGCTCTTCATAGATCTTTTGGGGTGTGTCTATCTGCTCAATCGTGCCTTCGTTGAGCACCACCAATCGATCTGCGAGGGTCATGGCCTCAACCTGGTCGTGAGTCACGTAAAGGCTGGTAACATTAAGCCGATGCTGTAATTCGCGTATTTCCATGCGCATCTGGGTGCGCAATTTTGCATCCAGATTAGACAAGGGTTCATCAAATAGAAACACTGCCGGTTCTCGAACAATGGCCCGCCCCATGGCCACGCGTTGCCGTTGCCCCCCAGAGAGTTCACGAGGAAAGCGATCGAGCAAGTTCTCCAGCTGCAACATCTTCGCCGTGGACTCTACGCGTTGCTTAATGTCTTGTTTTGATTGCCGCCGGAGTTTTAATCCATACGCCATATTGTTAAAGACGCTCATGTGAGGATAAAGCGCGTAATTTTGAAAGACCATGGCAATATCCCTGTCCTTCGGTTCGACCTTGTTAACGACACTTTCGCCGATGGAAATTTCGCCATCGGTAATTTCTTCCAGACCGGCAACCATTCGCAGCAAGCTTGATTTACCGCAGCCAGAGGGCCCGACGATAACAACGAACTCTCCATCCTTGACATCAATATTGATGTCAATAAGTACCTGGGTGTTACCGTAGGATTTAGCGACGTTTTTAATTCTGACACTGGCCATACTATTTCTCTGTCTCCGTCAGTCCACTCACAAATAATTTCTGCATACCGAGCACGACCAATATGGGCGGGAGCATAGACATCAATGCCGTCATCATAATGATGTGCCAGGCCGGGTCGCCTTCGGCAGTCTCGAGCAACCCTTTGATACCCATAACAATGGTATACATGGATTTTTCGGTGGTGATTAATAGTGGCCAGAGATATTGATTCCAACCGAAGATAAATAAAATTACAAAGAGGGCGGCGATGCTGGTGCGTGACATGGGCAGTAGGATATCAAAGAAGAATCGCATTGGACCGGCGCCATCGATCCTGGCGGCTTCCAGCATCTCGTCAGGTACGGTCAGAAAGGTCTGTCGAAACATAAATGTGGCTGTGGCGCTGGCGATGAGGGGAATGGTGAGTCCCCAGTATGAATTCAGCATGTTCAGATTTGCGACCACTTCAAAGGTTGGCAGGATACGAACTTCCACCGGTAACATCAGCGTCACGAAAATCATCCAGAAGAAGAACATCCTGAAACGGAATTTAAAGTAAACGATGGCATAAGCAGACAATAGCGATATGGATATTTTACCCAGTGCGATCATTAATGCCATGACAAGTGAATTTAACATCATCATGCCGACGGGGATCGCCCCAATGCCATCTTCATTCTCGGCAAACATCGCTTTTAGGTTGATAAAGAACTGGTCGCCGGGCAGTAAAGGGAATGGCACCTGTGTCACGCGAACAGCGTCATGAGTGGCGGCGACGAAAGTAATCCAGACAGGAAAGGCGACGATCAGTATCCCAATGATAAGTACTGCGTGGGAGACGAATGTTGAAACAGGTCGATTCTCTGTCATGAATAATCTACCTTGCGTTCTATGTATCGGAACTGAATGACGGTGATGAAGATGACCATGACCATCAGTATCGTCGACTGTGCCGCCGAGCCGCCGAGATCAAGACCAATGAATCCATCATTGTAGGCTTTATAGACAAGTATCTCGGTGGCCTTTGCGGGTCCGCCACCTGTCATGACATGAATGATGCCGAAAGTCTCGAAGAACGCATAAACAATGTTGACCACTAGCAGAAAAAAAGTGGTGGGTGTAATCAGGGGGAAGATAATGGTCCAGAATCGTTGCACCGGCCCCGCACCGTCAATGGCGGCGGCTTCAATGAGCGACTTGGGTATCGCCTGCATTGCTGCCAGAAAGAACAGGAAATTATAGCTGATCTGTTTCCAGGTGGCTGCCATGATCACCAGGCTCATGGCTTCGCCTCCATTTAATTTATGATTCCAGTTCCAGCCAAATCCATCCAAAAAGTAGGTCAGAATGCCGAGTGTGGGATCAAACATAAATACCCACAAAGCGCCTGCTATAGCGGGTGCAACAGCATAAGGCCAGATTAACATTGTGCGATAAAACAGTGAGCCTTTGATGACCTGGTCTGCCATACCAGCGAGTAGGAGCGCCGTACCGATAGAGAAGCTTGCGACCATGGTGGAGAAGAACATGGTGCGATAAAAGGTGTCGAGGTAAAGCTCGTCTTCCCACAATACTTGGTAATTTTCGAAGTAGACGAATTCTGTCGAGAGGCCAAAAGCATCTTCAATAAGAAAGGACTGGTAAACCGATTGTCCAGCCGGCCACATGAAAAAGACCATCGTGATGATTAGCTGTGGTGCAACCAAAGCGTAGGGTAGCCAGGAAGATCCAAAATGTACGCGTTTAAGCACGGGGTTTCCTGTACCGTTCTAGTTGGCTCTCTCGAATCGTCGTAATAATTTATTGCCTCTGATAACCGCATCATCAAGTCCTTTTGATGCGCTTTTTGACCCTGCCCACACAGCTTCGAGTTCTTCGTTGATGATGGCTCTGACCTGGACATAGTTACCGAAGCGCAGTCCTCGCGAGTTTTTCGTTGGCGTATTGAGGCTAAGTTGTTTGGTGGCAGTATCTGCGCCGGGGTTGATCGCATAATAACCCTGTTCACGAGAAAGTTCTGCGGCCTTGATAGTGATGGGTACATAACCGGTTTCCTGATGCCACCATGCCTGAACTTTAGCAGTAGAAAGGTAGGTCATGAATTTCGCTACACCGCGGTAGCTCTCTGAGCTATGCCCCCTGAGAACCCAAAGTGTGGCACCTCCAATAATAGAGTTTTGCGCCGATGTGGATACATCGGTATCGAGTGGCAACATGGTTTGGCCGAATTCAAATTTCGCCTGGCTTTTTAGTGCTGCGGTATTCGCTGAGGAGCTCATCCACATGCCACATTCTCCACTGGTAAAAAGAGGTAAACTTGAGTCTTCTCGCCCGCCATAAACAAACGTGCTGTCGGATTGTGAGTCGGCGATGGATTGGATGCGTTTTTTTATGGCACTGGAATTGAACGTCAACTCTGCATCAAAGCCTGCGAATCCGTTCTCTTTGGTACCAATGGCTTGATTGTGCCAGGCAGAATAGTTTTCAATCAGGACCCAGGATTGCCAGCCGAATGAAAATCCGCATTTCATGCCTGAGGCTAACAATTTTTTTGAGGCACTGTTGACGTCGTTCCACGTCGTTGGCGGGTTTTTGATACCGGCCTTTTTAAAGGCTGTTTTGTTGTACCACAACACTGGCGTCGAGGAGTTAAAAGGCATGGATAACAAATCACCCTTAGGAGTCTGGTAGTAGGAGATAACGCCTGGTAGGTAAATAGACTTATCGAAAGGTTCTTTAGCATCCTCCATAACATTCTCCAAAGGGTAAACTGCGCCTTCGGCTGCCATCATTGTCGCTGTGCCAACCTCAAATACTTGCACGATGTGCGGTTGTTTGCGTGCTCGAAATGCGGCAACAGCAGCGGTCATGGTATCAGTATAGTTACCTTTGTAAGTTGGAACGATTCTGTAATTATCCTGGGTCGCGTTGAAGTCCCGCGCAAGCTTATCAACCCGTTCACCATTCTCTGCGCCCATTGCGTGCCACCAGGCAATTTCAGTGACGTCCTTCTGCCCAAATGAAAAGGCTGTGGTGAATAAACATAAACTAAGGACAAAGAATCTGTTGAGTATTTTATAGTTGTTGATGTGGATCTCCTTGACCTGTTTTCCCCCCGGATGTTGAGTGACCACGCTTACTGGTAAATATACCCAACAATGGTGAGCACGACGGTGTAAGGAAACGCCATAATCACCATTTTCATATAGCCCAGTCGTATGACTGGGGCCAATGCAGATGTTAAAAGAAACAGAAACGCTGCTTGACCATTAGGCGTTGCAACGGACGGTAAATTTGTTCCGGTATTGATGCTAACTGCTAATGATTCGAAGTGGGCGCGAGATATTTCACCTGCGTCATAAGCTGCTTTTACTTCGTTGATATAAACCGTTGCGACGAATACGTTATCCGAAATTGCAGACAAAAGACCATTGGCTAAAAAGAATGCCTTCGGTTGGGCTTCAATCGGAAGCGCTAATACCCACTGAATAACCGGGCTAAAAAGGTGTAAGTCATGAATCATCCCTACGACTACAAAGAAAATACACAACAACGAAACAAAGGGCAGTGATTCTTCAAAGGCCTTACCAATCCGGTGTTCCTCATTGATGCCAGTGAGCGCGGTCACTAAAACGAGTAAACACAAGCCGATCAATCCAACTTCCATTACATGCATGGCCAACCCTGCGACGAGTAGTAACCCACATATTCCCTGAACCCATAGGCCATAGACTTCTATCTGGGTCCGCTTCTTATCTTGCTCTTCCACGTATCCCTTAAGGATAGCGCGAACTTGCGGATCCAATTTACAGCCGTAACCTAGTACACCCGTTAACTCGAGTAAAACACAGGTAATAAACCCAGCGATAACTGCAGGAATCGTGACATGCGACATCACTTGGGCGAATTGAATAAAATCCCAGCCCATCTTATCCGCGATTAAAAGATTCTGTGGCTCTCCTACCATTGTGGTCACACCACCAAGTGCAGTACCGACGGCACCGTGCATCACGAGACTGCGAATAAATGCTCGAAACTCCTCTAGCACTTCGCCGCTCAATTCCTCATCTTCGGATACGCCATCATTGTCATAGTCGGTGTTGTCTGCTGAGTGAATCTCTTCGTAGACGCCGAATAGGGCGACAAACACGGCAATCAGTACGGCAGTGACTGTTAATGCGTCAAGGAAGGCTGATAGGAAAGCGGCCATTACTGAGAACATCAGCCCTAGAGCCCACTTGCTTTGAACACTTACAATGAGTTTTGCAAACACGAAGCTGAGTAAAGGCTTCATGAAATAGATGAAGCTGACCATAAAGATCAACAGCGCTAACACGCCAAGATTCTCTTCAATTTCATGCCAGACGGTTTCAGGAGATGATAAACCTAAGGCGAGAATCCCAATCCCCAGTAATCCACCGCTCTGCAATGGGTAGCACTTCAGCGCCATTGCCAGCGTGAGTATAAACATACCGAGAAACATCCAGCCCAGGATGGTTGTTCCCAGCATGAGTTTCAAGGGGAAACTGACCGCCAGAAAAATCAATATGGCTAGTTTGAACCAGTTAGGACTGTTTCCCAAGAATTCACGATATGCGAGTTGGATCATTTGACTATTTCTTCCTCTAACTGCGATGAATAATGTAAACACGAAATAATGTTTCTATCATTATAGTCTACGTGAGTTCTTTATACTAAACCGCATTTGTGCCAGATTGCAAAAAATATCCCGAGTGGACCTTGCTGAAATTAACAGTATTAGGCGGATCTAATAGATTGATATATCGGACAAATTTATGTTTTTGCTTACCACTAATTTACCCTCTAGGTCTTTGAGGCCAAAATGAATGCTTGGATCTTCAATTGCCCAGTTGATCGAAATAAACCCATAATTCACTTCGGTGGTTGCTTCAGACACGCGGTTTTTATTTGGGCTCACGTCTTTCCATTCTTCGGTAAGACCAGAACTGGTGATATCCCACAAAGGATAATCAAGCCCAAGCTCTAGTTTGGATATTTCACCCCAGTGCGTATCGCCACTGATTAGCATTACGCCATTTACGCGGTGCTTTTTGATTAAATCGAATAACCTCTGTTTATCGTCGAAGTTGCCCCAAGCTTCCCACCCTGTGAAGTCTGATAAAACTTGTAGACTAGATGCGATAATTTTAATGGCTTCGGGTTTTTGCAGCTCTGAGGCAAGCCATGTCCATTGTTGTTCACCGAGCATAGAACCTACCGATTTTGAATAGGGCCCCATGTTCCGAGGTTTACGCTTAGTAAAATAGTTAAAATACCCTACGCTGCTTAAATCATCTCGTTGGTATCGTAAGTCCGGCAAAATGATTCTGATTCGATGTGCGCCTTCTCCCACTAAGTAACTGCCATACAGTCCATCTTCGCGTGTTCTGCGTGGGCTATCTTTAGGGATTTCCCAGAAGTCTAACATAATCTTTTTAGATACTTCCTTTTGAGAATAATCCTTTCCTGCATCGTTTGCACCGTAGTCGTGGTCATCCCAAATTGCATAAGTCGGTGTTGTTTTTCTGAGCTTTCTAAGCAGTGGGTTGGCGCCTAATTGTCCGTATTTTTGTGCTAGCTCCTCCATGTTTTCAGTATCGCCATAAATATTATCACCTAGAAAAACAAAGGCATCTTTCGGGTCGGCCAAAATCGCATTTAAAATAGGCATGGGTTTGTCTTGATGCGAACATGAACCAAATAAAATGTTTGTTGTTTCAGCTTCACTTGCTGGAACCACGAAAAAGGTCACGAGCGCTGCCGATAACAATATCCAAGGTATATTCATACATAATTCCTTCAGTAACTTTCCTGCTTTAGTTAGAATAATTAGGGTCAGAGAATAATTAGGGTCAGTGTAAAATAACGCTTACGAGAGAATAATTAGGGTCAGTGTAAAATAACGCTTACGTAAATGTAAGACGTTGATGGTTAGTTAGAAAGTGGCCATCCTGAGGTTTTAATCTTCAGATTGCTTAAAAAATTCACTATACCTCCGACCGGCCATGCTTAATGTTAATCGTTCACGCCTGAAGGTTTAATAAAGCGCTTTTCAGAAGTTTGTCATTGCCAAAACATCGTCAATCAGGCTGCGACCAAGTCGTTAATAAATGGTGTTGTGTCAGGCAGCACTCACTGGCTAGGCTCTATAAAAAATGTTGGGAGATTGAAACGAATATCGGTCAGATCAATTGGGGTTTACATTCTCGGCTACAAATATTATTCGTCTATTGATGTTTCAGTCTGTAGCGTTCATGACATGACATGACAGCCAACGGATCTTAGCTTCAAAAATTGCTTGGACCCTAATTGCACTCCGACCCTAATTACGCACACGAGAAACCGGGGGAAGATCACTCCGACCCTAATTACGCACAAATACATCAAACCCAATGATTGTGAACACAATTACGGCACTGGTTGATATCACGCCGGCAATGGGTGCAACACTCGTTGTGCCGTTGTGCCGTGGTGTCATCGGTGGGAGCCTGGACGCAAGCCATCAGATGATGAGATTGTCGCCTGTGATCTTCCCGCGGGTGCTGCGCTTTTTTTTAGAGGTGATACGTTGCACGCTGGAGGGACTAATACTACCGATAAACGTCGGCGGGCTCTTTCGACGGGATTATGCTGCGGCTGGTTGCGGCCGGTGGAGAATAGTTACACCAATATCCCTCTTGAAACTGTTCGAGGGTTCCCCCGCCGGGTACAGGAGCTACTTGGTTACGCACTTTATGATGGAACGGAGCTGGGCGGCGGCTATCTTGGATATCATGATATGGGCGATCCGATGAAACTCTTTGAGTAGTAAATTGGCGCTGTGTTTCGGATTGGCTTCGAAATAACGATAGTCATTGTAGCCAAGAACTATCTGCTCTACTTTTTGTTGGGGATAGGCGAATCGTTATTGCCACTAGTATTTCCACTAAGGAAAACGCGCTCGTTGTTTCTTGCTCGTATCATGAATGTCGATCTGTTGATGAGGTCTTTCGACGGCGGTCCATCGGCTTTCGGCACGCCCGTCGTTAGCCTACAATTTCATCAGGTTAATGATAGCGCAATCATTATTGCTTGCAGTTTTGGGCCATCTGGCGACGATAGATAGTGCTGCTAATACGCCTGCTATTTTCGTGAAGCAGTCAGTGCCGTGTCTGAATGCTGCCAAGCTGCCTCGTAGCGCGCTAATGCCTCAGCTGCCTGGTCAGTCTTATCTTGATCGGCAAGAGATTGATGGAGCCCATACAGTGACCAGCCATTTTCTGCATTCCAACGCAGATCACGATGATATATCTTTTCTGCTTCTTCAGGTTTATCGGCTTTCAACAATGCTGCACCTAAGTAATGTCGCATTGGCTGCGCCCATGCGGGAGGTTCTGTGTAGTTACCTTTGTCTTCCAGCTCAACCGCCAACAAGTAGCTTGCTATTGCACCCTCAAGATCTCCGTTAGCTTCTTTAATTTCGCCTTCAAGGCCATGTCCCGCAAGTGTGAGAATTCCCGATACCGAAGTCACAGCCACACGTGTTTTATCGACTTCTGGTTCTTCAATAATCGCTCTGAGAATTTTTAATTGTTCATTTGCTGCGTCAAGGTCATCGGTGTTGGCGTATGCACTTCCTAGCGAATAAGCCCACATTCCTCTTAAATAAGGCGTGTCTGAATGGGAAGCGGTTTGTCCAATGAGTGCATCCCACTTACCGAATATCTTGTTCAGGTGCCAAGGCGATGCCATATTTTTTTCGTAACCACGCATGGCGTGCGGATGTCCACCGGAGCTTGCTTTGAGCGTGTCAGCCGCATCAATGGCCACTTCGTAGTTGCCTTGGATCGTTGCGGCATAACGAATAAAGTCAGACGCGTGACCTGCATGAATTTTATGTGACAGTGGGTAAGTGCCTAGATTAGGCAAGGGTAGGTCACCCCATATTTCAGCAAACTCCTTGTCTTTTTGCTTTGATCTAACGTTGCTGTCAATGGCTCTGTCATATTGGCCCACGCGCACATAAATGTGTGATGGCATATGAACAACATGCCCTGCGATTGGAACGGTTGCTTCTAAGCCATCTGCAGAAATCAATGCGCGTTCAGGTGTCAATGATGATTCCACTAGGTGTATGTGCAAATGCAGAACACCAGGATTTGTCATGTCAGTTTTCATAATGTGTTCAAGCGCTAAGGCGACCGGTAAGGTTTCATCCAGAGGCTCACCCTCAATATCCCAGTAGTTCCAGCGAGCAATCGACATATAAGACGCGGCATAAAGTGCAGCAACATCGGAATCATCTGGATGCTGTCGATTTATCTTTCGCATAGCAGCAAGGTAGGCTCTGTCTCTGTCATTGTCATCGGCAATACTCTCTTTGTCATACAAGACGAAGAGTGCATTGATTAATTGCGCTTCCATGGGGCTGGCACGTCCAATACGTTCCTTCGCTTTTGTGATGGCCTTAAGACCTTCGCCTTTAGGATCATCCGGCATGCGACCATATCGACTGTTGGGGTTTGGACCCATGGCATGGGCCATACCCCAATAAGGCATTGGGTGAGTTGGGTCTGCTAGGGCAGCCTGTTGGTAGGACGCAATCGATTCTGGAAAAAAGAAACCCCACGCAAATCGAAGACCTTGATCGAAGAAGATCTGTGTTTGCTCAGAATCTGTTGATATCGCTCTGCTGTAGGTGCCTCCTCCTGGGACGATGATGGCGAATGTCTGCTGAATCTCTTGCGCTGCCGTTACGGCTGCAGGTGCGGCAGTTTCTTTTGCGCAGCCCTGCAACATTACTAGATAACACGCCAGTGTCACCAAGCAAGTATTTCGATGTAAATGTTTCATATTATTAGCCCCAATTATGTAAACGCTTTGCGTTGCCCCATGACGATCTGAGTAAAACGATATCATTTCAAGGTGATGGTATCGAGGAAGCTTCAGCCGAAAGCTGTATTTGTTTGGACTTAGGCAACATTGATAGGTTTTAAAAAGTGCATATTACCGACCTTATAAAAGTAGGGATGCTATTTTTCGGCAGAGCGTTTTTTCGCTGAGATGATTCTGTGTGGTGGAACACAACTAATACACACGCTAACACACAAACAAACACACCAGCGCGAAACGCTGGTGTGAGTTGATGTTGAGAGGACTAACTTCGTGCGAGGGTGAACAATTTATCAGGCTGCAAACTGATCTAGATGGTAGTCTGTATTACCAAACTGAGCTTCAATGACGAGTAGCCGTTTAAAATAGTGGCCAACGCGTAGCTCTTCAGTGACACCCATACCGCCATGCGTTTGCACTGCGTTTTCACCAACAAAGAAAGATGCTTTGCCGACTAGATGTTTTAGGGCATGGACGCAACGTTGGGCATCTTTACCCTCTGAAGCCACTTCCATAGTTGCTCTAAAGAGAAGCGACTTACACTGCTCGTACTCCATGAACATCTCAACCATGCGATGCTGAAGTACTTGGAACTCCGCGAGCGGATGACCAAACTGCTCTCGTTCCTGTGTGTAGGTGACTGTATCTTTGTAGAGGATTTCCATTGCACCCAAGGCTTCAGCAGCTATCGCTAAAATGCCATCGTTGATCGTCGCGTTCAGCGTCTCAAATCCAGCATCAACTTTGCCAAGCAAGTCATCAGCGCTAACCGCCACTTGGTCAAAGGTGAGTTCTGATGATTGTAGGCCATCTACAGTCGGGAAGCCTTGTACACTTAGCCCCTTCCGATCTGCAGGAATGAGTGCCAGTGTTATACCTGCCTTATCTACTACGCCACCGCTGGTTCGGAATGAAACAACAAAAGCATCCGCTGTTTTACCATGCAAAACCATACATTTAGTGCCGGTGAGGGTATAACCCGAATCTGTCTTTGTGCCTGCTAGGGCAACATTTTCGGGCTCATAGCCGGATTCAGGTTCGGCATATGCTAGTGCGAGTTGCTTTGATCCGTCGATCACACCCTCTAACCAGGCTGCACATTGAGATTCTGTTGCACTGCGTTTCATTGCACCGCCACCGAGGATGACACTGGCAAGATAGGGCTCCAAAACGAGTCCTTTACCAAACTGCTCCATAAGCACCATCGTGTCGAGCTGATCTCCACCTAAGCCGCCTTGTTCTTCACTAAAGGGTAAGGCAAGCCAGCCGAGTTCGGACATTTTATTCCAGTAATCCTGACTAAAGCCTGGTGCCTGGTTCACAATTTTGACCCTAGTCCCTAGGTCGTAATTTTCTTTAACAAATCGCTCAATCGAATCAGAAACGAGTTGTTGTTCTTCTGTTAATTCAAAATTCATTTCAATTATTCCTATTTCTTAGCCGGCTTAATGCCTAGTACTTTTTTGGTGACAATATCTTTTTGAACTTCACTGGCACCACCATATATTGTGTAAACACGGCTGCTCATATATCCCCCCATACCACCACGGGCAAAGTCAGGCCCAGCATTCGTGCCGCCCCAGGCCGCGGAGAACTGACCACCGGCTTCCATGGTCAGCTTTTGAATACGCTGTTGGATGTCTGTTCCTTTTAACTTAAGGATCGAAGATTCTGGCCCTGGCGCCGTACCTGCACTCGCGGTAGCAAGACTTCGCAGTTCGGTGTACTCGACTGCCATGAGATCAATTTCAAGCTCAGCAATCTTAGCGCGAAAGCTTGGCACATCCATTAGGTTGCCATTGCCGCGCTTGACTGTACTTGCTTTCTCTTTCAGTCCTTCTAGGGCAACAATAGAGTTGGAGATACCGGCAATACCAGTACGTTCGTGTTCTAACAATCCTTTAGCGTAAGTCCAGCCCTTACCTTCTTCACCTACCCGATTTTCTACGGGCACTTTGACATCAGTAAAGAACACAGTATTTACAGTGTGTGATCCACCTAAGGTAATGATCGGTTTCACTTCTATTCCTTCCTGCTTCATTGGAAACAGTAGAAAAGTAATGCCTTCTTGTTTGATGCCAGCATCACTGGTTCGGGTGAGGCAGAATATCCAATCGGCAATGTGGGCCATTGTGGTCCAGATCTTAGTGCCGTTAACGATATAGTGCTTGCCATCATCCGTAAGCACAGCCTTGGTCTTCAAGCTTGCGAGGTCGGACCCAGCACCTGGTTCTGAGTATCCCTGACACCAATTCACTTTTCGTGCTCGAATGTCTGGCATAAAGCGTTCCTGTTGTTCTTTGGAACCGTGGGCCATGAGAACCGGCGCCAACATGCTTAGACCAAAGGGCATATCCCAGGGGGTACCTGCGCGAGCGGTTTCCTTCTGCCAAATATAATGCTGATTAGGCGTCCAACCAGGGCCGCCGAAGTTTGCTGGCCATTTGGGTACGTCCCAACCGCCTTTAGCGCGTGCGGTTTCAAACCAATCCAGGCGCCATTTGTTTGGGTCCGCTTCATTTTTGTAGGCATTCTCTGCAAGAAATTCTCTTACTTCGGTCTCAAATGCTAGGTCGTCTTTACTCAGTTTAATATCCATCCAAACGCTTCCAATAGGTGTTCGAGCAAAGCAATATAACAAAACTAGAAACAAATACTAGAAAAATGTTCTAATTGTAGGATGTCGAGAAAAAATCAAACAAGCGAACTGAAAATACGCGTCATGGATGTGGCATTGAGCCACTTCTCGGATGTCGGTGTTGAACGAACGAATATTGACAAAATTTTGAAAGGCGCTGAATGCTCGGTGGGCAGTTTGTACCACCACTTCGGTAACAAAGAAGGGGTCGCAGAAGCACTTTTTATCGACGGGGTAGATCAGTTCAATACTGCCTTGCTTCAAGCGCTGCTGCCGCAGAAAACTGCCAAAGCAGGCATCAAGGCCATAGTCACCTTCTGCTGTGAATGGGTCACAAACAAATCGCGACTTGCAGCATTTTTACTTTCACGAGAAATCAAACTATCGGAAAGCGCGAAGCAGGAACTCAGGGAGCTAGATAGTGAGTTTAGTCACGCTCTCCACGATTGGTTCGTCCCACATGTAAGTTCTGGTGCCCTCCTCAAGCTCCCAACTGATATGTACATGGCGCTTATTTCTGGGCCGACACTCGAATATTCACGCCGATGGCTTGCTCAAAGAAGCCAAAAACCCCCAGGGGATGTTGCATCGATACTGTCCGAGGCGGCATGGCAGGCCGTAAAAAATAATGCCAAAGTGGCGGGCAGGCATGATGCTGTTCCGTGATTTCCGGTAAGACAAAATCAGTGTTAATTTTCATGTATTCTGTCGACACAAAGATCTATCAAATCAAAAGTGAATAAAAAGAGTAGGAGATAAAGTTTGAAACTCATCAGCGACGACATCTTGATTGATTCGGGACAGCAGCGCCCGATTAATGAGGCAATCTACCCGACGTTTGACGGGTTTAAGTTTGGAAACCCTGCCGCGTGGACAAAAGGGCAACCTTTCGATCTATTCAAGAAAATGCGTGAGGACGCGCCGGTGATGTGGTCACCCGGGGAGAAGGGCACCTCGGGCATCTGGTCTGTCACCCGATTTGATGACATCAAAAAAGTAGAGCTTGCCCACAGTGTTTTTTCGTCTCAGCGTGGCAGTATCAATATGGCGGTCCCCGAGAAAAAATATTGGCGTCCAAAAAAGCTTATGCCAGCAGCCTTCAACTCCTTGATCAATTTAGACGAGCCGCAGCATCGGGAAATGCGCATGCAACAGAGCGATTTCTTTTTCCCCGCCTATGTTGCAACGATTCGAGACAGAGTGGGCTTAAAAATCGATGCTCTCCTCGACGAAATGGAGAGAAAAGGACCTGTGGTCGATTTTGTTAAAATGTTTTCGGAAGCGCTTCCGCTATTCACGCTGAGTGAAATGCTCGGCATCGATGAAGAAGATCGACCTCAAGTCAACGTGTGGATGCACCACCTGGAGTTGGCAGCGCAATTTATATCCAATCCTTGGCAAACATTTTTATCCGAGCCAATGTTCCCATTTCGTTTTAATCCTGTCGTTAATGACATGTTTGCCTACGGCGAGCGTGTCATGGCGGATCGGCGAGTTAACCCTCGTAAGGATCTATTAACCGTCATCGCCCAATCCAAACTGGGTGGTGAACTACTACCGCAAGAATTTCTCGATGGTTCTTGGCTACTCATTATATTTGCGGGTAACGATACCTCAAGGAATTCACTATCCGGCACCATTCGATTGATGACTGAATTCCCCGATCAGCGCGCCATGGTATTGAATGACCCTTCACTCATTCCGCAAATGTCGGAAGAAGCACTGCGAATGGTATCTCCCGTCATGCATATGCGGCGCACCGCGCTTGAAGACACAGAATTGAATGGCCAAAAAATCGCCAAGGATGAAAAAGTGGTTCTCTGGTACGGGGCCGCCAATCGTGATCCGGATATCTTCCCCAATCCAGATACCTTCAATATGCACCGAGATAACGTCGAAAAGCACATTGCCTTCGGCCATGGCGTGCATAAATGTCTAGGCTCGCGAATTGCAAAGATGCAGTTGCGGATGGCTTTCGAGCGAATCTTTGACCGCTTCCCTAATATCCATTGGACAGGCAAACAAAAGATCTCTCCAAATGCCTTGGTTCACGCTATCTCGAGTTTGCAGGTGAATCTGTATGGCCCTAATGGCAAACGTCCTACAAAGGTCGCAGTGCGTTGAACTGAAGCAAGTTAATCGGCCGAGCTGGCATCCTTGTTAATCATTCCTTTAAAGGGAGCGCGTTCGGCTTGACGCTGCTGAAATTTATCAGTAGAAAAGCGATTTACCCCCAACTGAGTAGAGTATAATTGCAACAACATGATAATGTTGTTGTGTTTCCAGACTGGAGAGACACATAATTGCCCCCTTGGATTGATGATCCTGATGAAAATTGTTGGTCACTTAAATTTGGAGAGATTCAGTAGCCAGATTAACATTGTCTAATTTTAATGTGCTGGGAGCCTAGGTTTAAATGAAATTGAGCAAACTTTAAAGAAATGTTAGGTGGGTTATTAAAATGATTAAGACTGGTAGCGTCCCCAAAAGAGTAACCATAACTGATGTTGCTAAAAATGCGGGAGTGTCGATTAAAACAGTTTCCAGGGTAGTCAACAAAGAGCCCAACGTCACCGATAAAACACGCGCTAAGGTAGACAAAGCAATTGAAGCCCTTGGCTTTCTGCCCAATTTGTCAGCGAGGAGCCTGGCAGGTAATCGCTCATATTCGGTTGGGCTTCTTTATGAGAATCCCCATGAATTTAGCTACATGAGAGATGTGCTCAACGGCGTTTTTAAGACATGTACGGATGGTGGTTATTCACTTTTACTAAGGCCTTGCAAGTTTCCTGCAAGTCAGCTGATGAAGGACATTCGATTATTTCTTCAACAAGTTCGTGTAGACGGCGTCATATTAGCAGCCCCCCTTGGAGACGTGAAAGAAGTAGTTGAACTCTTACAAAGCCAAGGAATACTTTTTGCCCAGATTGCCCCTAAACGAGAAAATCCAGACTGGACCTGGGTACAGTCAGATGATCTTGAAGCGTCGAATACCCTAACTGATTATATAGTGTCGCTGGGGCATAAGAGGATCGGGTTTATCAAAGGACATCCAGATCATGGCGCGACAAGATTGCGTTATAAGGGTTATCGATCCAGTCTAAAACGTCATGGAATTGAGTTTGATACATCCTTGGTAAGTCCTGGGTTATTTGACTTTGAATCAGGTAAAAAGGCAGCTTATTCTTTGCTCAGTCTGGAGGAGCCACCTACTGCTATTATTGCTAGTAATGATGATATGGCCTCAGGTGTCATTCATGTCGCACACGAGCTTGGTTTAAAGATTCCAGAGAGTTTGTCTGTCGCAGGGTTTGATGATACGCCCTTGGCTTCGCAACTTTGGCCACGTCTGACTACGGTTAAGCAACCCATATTCGAAATGGCTTCTCTGGTGACGAAGTTACTCATAGATGACATTCGAGGCATTATTGATTCCGATCACCATGAAAACTTTGCGTTCGATCTGATCGTGCGTGAATCTACTGCGAGATTAAACAAACCTTAATCATTTCTCTTCAACTGAACAATTCAACACGATATTTATAGCGCATTTAGGTTTCGTATTCGGATTGTTGACAACGCTGTCATTTTATTCTCTAATAAGCCCATCAACCACGACGGTCTAAGTATGGGTCAAGCTGCTTGAGGAAGACTGCCTTCCAAAAAATAACGAAAATAGGCATTTCGCCATCGAAGTATGAGCGGAAAATTATTAGATTTCACATGTAATTGAGATCGTATGACTTTACAGAAACATGCTGAAGAAGTGAGTGATTTGAATTTGGAATTTGATGTAGATATAAATCTGAACCTAAATATAGATGAACGGGTTAACCAACTCCTCTCTCAGATGACACTTGCCGAAAAAATAGGTCAGATGAACCAAGTTAATGGTCCAGGTGGTCATCTACCGGGCGATTTTGTTCAGGCTTTACGCGAAGGGCGGATTGGCTCGATACTGAACGAAGTTGACCTTCCTACAGTGAATGAAATCCAGAGAATAGTCACAGAGGAAAGTCGCTTAGGGATCCCATTGTTGATGGGACGAGATGTCGTGCATGGGTTTAAAACTGTTTTTCCTATCCCGCTTGGTTTGGCAGCGACATGGAACATCGAGATAGTCGAATCAGCATCGAGGATCAGTGCGCTGGAGGCGGCAACCTGCGGTGTTAACTGGACTTTCGCCCCGATGGTCGATATCAGCAGAGATCCCAGGTGGGGGAGAATTGCAGAAAGCTTTGGAGAGGATCCGTATCTATCCACCGAGATGGGACTGGCCTCTGTAAAAGGATTTGAAACTGACGCTCTTTATAATGCCGGGAGCATAGCTGCCTGTGCCAAACATTTTGTAGGTTACGGTGCCAGTGAAGGCGGTCGGGATTACAACACCACCAATATCCCTGAGAATGAACTCCGCAATGTTCACATGAAACCTTTTCGAAAGCTTGCTGAGGTGGGGGTTTCAACCTTCATGGCTGCATTTGGTGACTTGGACGGTGTCCCGGCAACCGGCAATCAGTTCTTGTTGAAAGATGTCCTGCGGGGTGAATGGAATTACAATGGAATGGTCGTCAGTGATTGGGCATCGGTGACTGAATTGTGTGCACATGGATTTGCTGTCGATGACAAAGAAGCAACTCTGCTAGCTGTAAACGCTGGTACAAATATGGAGATGGCAAGCGGCGCCTATGTCCACCATCTGCAAGGGCTTGTAGATGGTGGAGGTGTTCAGGAACAACAAATTGATGATTCTGTCAGGTACATTTTAGCGTTAAAGTTTCGGCTCGGCTTATTCGATAAGCCCTTTACCAATAAGGATGAATTGCCAGAAGTTGGTAGTGATAAATCGCTTCAGACCTCAAAAATGGCTGCAATGCAGTCGATGGTGCTCTTGAAAAATCAGGATCAGACACTCCCGTTGGTGCCGGACAAGTTAAAATCAATCGCTATTATTGGGCCATTGGCCAATGAGCCAGTTGAACAACTTGGTACCTGGGTGTTTGATGGCGATTCAACCATGAGCCAAACACCGCTCAATAGCATTTTTGAGTACTTAGGCGGTAAGGTCACGGTGAATTACGAATCGGGGCTAGAAAATTCAAGAGACAAGTCCAAGCAGGGTTTCTCAGCAGCTAAAAATGCAGCTGAAGACGCGGATGTAGTGCTTCTATTTTTAGGTGAAGAAGCAATC
>JBLHIH010000035.1:0-31366 GCA_047616645.1 Flavobacterium sp.
GGAACCGCTGTTTTTATCGAAGCTGCTAGTTAGTTCCCGTCCAGAAATAGGTGTTTTAGATGAAAGTTAAGAAACTATAAATAAGTTAGGTAGCATATTCAGGCACTTACAAGGGAAGTAGCCCGCTGAAGTTAGTTTATTGATGCTCAGTCGTTAGTTTAGCGATACGGGCATAGGGTCAACTACTGTCTTACTGATCACTCCCTGATCCAATATGGAAAGGATTAATAACACCACTAATCCTGGTAAAATATATGATGGCGAAGGCATATTTGCCAAAGGTTGGTAATCAAACGAGCCTAATCTGCTACTAAGAACAGAGGTGAACATAACCGCAATGACCAACATGTTTGTGACAAGAAAATTTACAAAAAAAGAGTACAACTTATCCTGTTTAAGTCTTATCGAGATAATTTTTAGCATCACTCTTTCTGAAAAACCTTCAGCGAGTGCGTTTTCCATTTTATTACTCAGACCATCACCTGGTTGCTTCAACAGGTTTCCAAGTTGAACTGGCGAAATTTCACTTATTATATTCTCAGTCAATTCGCGTTCGGCATTGCTTAAACGAGACTCTATTATTGAGCTCATGCTTCACTGTACTCCTTTATGAGTTCGGCACTGAGTTTGCCTCGCAGCTTTTTCCGTATACGAAAAAGCAAACTTTTCAATGTGCCACTGGGCTTTTCAACAATTTTTGCAATCTCATCAATTGTACAAGCGTGAAAATGATATAAAGTCACTATACTCCGCTCTTCAGGCTTAAGTTTACTCAAGGCAACTTCTAGTTCCTGGATTATTTCCCCTTGAATATAATCACTTGTTTCGCTTTGCCTAGGTTCTTCATGACTTTCTAATTCAAATTCTTCTGTAGGTAATTTCTTCTTTCTCAAGGCACTTAAAGCAGTCCGATAAGCTATGGTGTACAACCAAGTCGAAAATTTACTGTCAAAGCGAAATTGTTCTAGATTAAAGTAAACTTTAAGGAAAATATCTTGGCAGATTTCTTCTCTGTCCCCATGACTAGGAATGATGCGCCAAACCAATTGACTGACGAGATCTTGATATCGTTCTATTAAAGTACGAAAAGCGAGATCCTTCTCTTTGACAGGACCTTTAGTCACTGCCTTGATCAGATCTTCATCGCTTTGTTGTAAGAAATTATCTTCCATACTCTATTGACGCCGCTTACGCATTTTTGGTTGCAAAATCAAAAATAGTCAAATAATAAATGCAACCAAGTTGTGATTCTACTCATCAAATACGACATAACCCATAAAACATAAGGAAATATTATGCCAGACGAACTCATCCCCATTATAGTGATCCCCGCTATGCTCTTCTGTATTGCCTACATAACGCGTGTTATTTCGGACAATAGAATTCGAAGAGAACTGATGAATAATAATGCTAGCAGCGAAATCATTCAGAAACTCTTCCTCGAAAATCGGAATACAGATACCACAGGTAACTTGAAATGGGGAATCGTTTCAATTGGAATTGGTCTCGCCTTAACTTGCATACAAGTGACCAACCTCGGTGAAGATGATCCTCTGACTTATGGCATCGTATTCATCTTTGGGGGTGTAGGATTATTACTCTTTTATATACTTGCCAATCGAATTATTAAGGCTGAGCCCAACCCTCTAAGCTCTTGAACCAGGCTTAATGTGTTATGCTTGCCTCACACGAGACAAGCAGTTTGCCAATGAAAAATTCACTTACACCTAGTCGTACTATTCGATCACGCATGAAAATACTTGCGCCGCTGTTGAAAGACAAAGATGTATTAGATCTAGGTGTTGTTGATTATCGGGAGCGACGACGAGATGACAATGCCTATTTTGAAACACACCCGACACTCTTGTTTCGTCAGATATCAGACATCAATCCAGAGGTCACAGGCGTTGATATTGACCACGAAGGTATAGCAAATCTACGTGCAAGAAATTTCAATGTTGTGTGTGACAATGTTGAAACAATGAATTTAGACAAGACTTTTGACGTGATCGTTGCCGGAGAAATCATAGAGCATCTTGAAAACCCTGGTTTGTTTTTGAGAAACGCATTGAAGCATATTAACCCAGATGGATGCTTCGCTATTAGTACACCAAACCCTTTTTATGCGAAGCAACGCCACAAAATTTGGCGTTATAACCACCCACAGGTTCATGAAGATCATACCTGTTGGTTTGACCCCGCAACCTTGAATGAACTACTGCATCGAACCGGCTGGAAAACGACTGAAAATTATTGGGTTCAACCAAGTAACCAGTATATTAAGACCTGGCCACGACTATTCCGAGGTTACTTTTCTAATTCTTTTCTGACTATTGCAAAAAAAGCAGATTCTTAAACCTGATATATTCGAATAAAGACCCAAACAAAGACCAACGCTCTTCTTGCCAGATCTCTTCTTGCCAGATCTCTTCTTGCCAGATCTCTTCTTGCCAAGCGGGGTGTCCGGCGCTAGAGTGCGTCGCTCTATCGGAAGTTGCATCCTTGGTTACTTATTGTGTTTGACAGAACTACACTACATGGCGCCTATTTCGCCCTTTCCGCCTATTTATTCTGGGGTGTAATGCCGATCTATTTCAAGTGGGTAGACCATGTGTCGCCTATAGAAATTCTGATTCACCGTACACTGTGGTCCGTGGTTTTATTGTTAGGCATATTATTTCTTACAAAACAGCTTGACGAGCTTAAGATTGAACGAAAAAAACTAGGTATGCTTTTTTTATGTGCATGTCTGCTAAGTACAAACTGGTTGCTATTTATCTATGCCGTTGTCAACGATAACATCGTAGAAGCAAGCCTTGGGTACTTTATCAATCCACTACTGAGTGTATTTCTCGGTATGATTTTTCTCGGGGAAAGGCTACGGCCACTACAGTGGCTTGCCATCTCCATCGCTATATCAGGCATCTTGTTTCAATTACTTTTCTTTGGAAAGCTCCCCCTCATCGCCTTAACCTTAGCCTTTAGTTTTGGTTTCTATGGTCTCATTAAAAAGAAAATGGGCCTCCACGCTATTGCTGGACTCACACTAGAGACTTTAATGATCTGTCCCTTCGCAGTCATTGGTTTAATTTGGATGTTTACACTGGGTGAAATGAAATTTCTTCAGGGAGACTTAAACACAGATATCTTGTTAGTAGCCGCTGGCCTCGTAACTTGCTTCCCTCTACTTTGCTTTGCAGCTGCAATTACAAGATTGTCTCTGACAGTTTCCGGAATGTTTCAATATATTGCCCCCAGTGTATCCTTGCTTGTCGCAACCGTCCTCTTTGATGAACCTTTTGGCGCAGATCGTATCGTTACCTTTACCTGCATCTGGATAGCATTGCTGTTATTTACAAGTGAGGCTGTACATTATCATCGGCGCAAACAATTTTCTGTTAATGACCGAGGAGGCGCATGACTTAAGTGAACTCTTTCGACAATGACATTAGATTAGTATCGATTTCTGAAACTGAGTTTGAAGTTTACATTGCGGACAGCTGGAAGATTAATGTGGGTCCCAATGGCGGCTACATCGCAGCAATACTTCTTCATGGTATGAAACAAACTATAGGAGACATCCTAACTCGATCTTTTACCTGCCATTTTTTATCCGCTTCTGTGCCGGGACCTGCGATATTGAAGGTGCATATTGAGAAAAAGGGTCGGACCTTATCAAGTGTAACGAGCCAGCTTCATCAAAATGGAAAATCTATTGCCTTTGCGATCGCCACTTTCGCAAACGATTTAGTCGCACCCTATTTTAATCATATACCCATGCCACAAGTTAAGAGACCGGCAGATATCCCCTTGGAAGAAAGAATGATTCTTGGGTCGCCCATGTTCGTGCCCTTTCGTGCTAAGTATGATCAACGCCCAGCTATCGGACCTAAACTAGGCAGTTTCTCTGATAAAGCGAAAGTCGGCGGTTGGACAAAATTTAGTGAGGATAGACCATTCGACGATCTCGCAATTCTTGCGATTTCTGATTCTTGGTACCCTTCAATAAAAGGGAAATCTGACGAAGACTTTCATACACCTACAGTCGATCACAGCGTTCATTTCCTTGCAAAGCCTGCTGATGCAAATAGCGAGTTTTTACTCGTCATGTTTGAAACCGAAGTTGCGGCCAATGGATACTTGGTTGAAGATGGTTGTATCTGGAACGAAAGTGGTCTTTTGTTAGCTAGATCAAGACAGTTAGCTATTTTGCTACCTAAAAACATTGGAGATATTTAAGTCATGCTCGATGTCAATATCATGCAATGGCTGGATATGGCAGGTGTATTTGTCTTCGCTGCAAGTGGCGCTCTGACTGCAGCAACGAAAAAAATGGATATCTTTGGCTTCATCGTCATTGCCCTTATCACAGCTGTTGGGGGAGGCACCTTGAGAGATGTTGTCTTAGATGTTCCTGTATTTTGGCTTTCTCAACCGATCTACGTGTGGATTACTCTCTCGGCCGCAATTTTGACTTTCCTTTTCACTCAAGCATTTCACCGAGGCCAAATAATGTTCCTCTGGTTTGATGCCATTGGTCTTGCTGTATTTTGTGTTTTAGGAGCCGCAAAAACCTACGCTATTACGAGCGACCCATTTATTGCCGTTATGATGGGTGTGGTATCAGCAGTGGTGGGTGGGGTGATCAGAGACATCATTTGTAATGACATACCACTAATATTTCACAGCGAAGTTTACGCAACTGCTGCTTTTACCGGCGCAATGATCTTTACCGCATTGATCACCATGGGTACTTCACAATCCCTTGCCATGTTATTTGGCTTTCTTGCCGCTTTTGGTTTACGGAGTGCGGGTATACTGTGGGGTTGGGCGCTTCCTAAATCTCCAGGGCTAAAATAGAAATGAAAGACTACTCGCCTTCCAAACCGCTTATCCAAGCTGTTTTTACAAGCTCTTTTTACAAGCTCTTTTTACAAGCTGCGGCGATCTAACTCTGCGCGAATCTCACTGTGGGCATTCTCGTCTAAGGTAAACCTAGAAAAGATAACGACACCAATGCTATAACATATCAGCGGCAATATGCCGTAGAGGAAGACCATCGCAACTTTAACTGTCATTGTCTGCTCGACGTTAGGGATAAAGCCTGAAATTTGTAAGACCCAACCCGTGACTAATATCATAATGCCGATTGCACTTTTCTGCATAAAATTAAAGGCGGCAAAATAAGATCCTTCTTTGCGCTCACCCGTGACATATTCATCATAGTCAATAATGTCGCTTTGAATAGATGGTGCGATGGTGCCGCCACAACCTGCAGATAACCCAGCAAATGCTGCTAAGATAAAAATAAGATAGACCTGCGTATCCGGTTCTATAAAAGGCAAACAAAACATACCGCCAAAAGACAGCCCTGTTAGTATCATCGAAAACATCCACAGTCGTATTTTTCCGAACTTTCTTGAAAGTGGAATCCACATTGGAACTGATATTGTCGAGGGAATCATATAGGTAAGAATAATCAATGCAGTGAGGCCAGGACGGCCAACGACATACTGTGCGATATATAGGGTTAGCAAAGCGATAACAGCTGATCCAATATTCTCTACAAAGGTGACCAACAATATAATTCTTGCATGAGGATTCTGCCAAACATCCTTAAATGCGCCAAAGGGGCTTTCATTTACTCGTCCTTGATAGTCAGCCCTCTCCCGCAACTTCAATACTGCGTAGGCAATTAATAAAGCCGTGACGATAGACGCGAGCACACTCAGTTCAAAGGCGACCTCTCTCACCGCGGTAGCACTTTCGGCTTCTGCATCTATCAAAAGCTGCATGCTAATTAAGGCTAAAATGGAACCCAAGGTAAAAGCGACGTGCCTCAAGCCATAAAGCCGACTTCGTTCGTGATAATTTGGCGTCAGTTCCGCTCCCAAGGACATATGAGGCACAATGAACAAGGTCATTGCGGAATAGAAACCGATCACGCCCACCGCCATCCAAGCGATTAAGACATTACCTTCAAGAGACTGAGGCGGGGAAAATACCATGACAAAAGCAATGGATACAGGAATAATGCTGGCCAATAGCCAGAACCTACGGCGACCAAGTTTACTTTTACTACGATCACTCAGGTAACCAACTAGGGGATCTGAAATCGCATCCCATACTCTGGATATACCAAAGATTGTACCCATCACTGCGGGCGCAATTAACAGCACGTCAGTGGAGAATTTCATTATGTAGAGGCCCATAAGTAGGTACATATAACCTGAACCGACCCCTGGAGCACCGTAGGCCAATACTACACGCCAACTTAAACGTTGGTTTTCAGGTTTGGCTTCCGGTCTAACTTCCGGTCTAACTTCCGGAGCTTCATCTGTTCTAAATTGCTTAATTACCTATCCCTCAATTACCACCAAACCAGGCTCATAGCGCCTATTTATACTTCTTGCGCGCTTATCATAATGCTTTATCCCTGCTCTCATATCAATGCACTACATCCTCCATGAGTAACATCTCACCGATACTTAACAATAACAGTGCATAACATATTTAAACCCAAATAGAGACGGTGTTTTTCGGGATTAATTCAGATATTCTTAGCCGTGATTTGATCTAGGTAGATAAGCTATGACGATGCAACAAACTCCCCTTTTACTCTCAAGAATCCTAGGTCGTGGTGCCCTCCTCGACCCGAACGAAGAAATTGTAACCCTTCAGCAAGACGGGACTCATCGACAAACATTAAAAACAACGTGGACAAGAGCAAATAAAGTCGCCAATGCCCTCTCTGATCAAGGCATTAAGGTAGGTGATAGAGTTGCTAGCTTCATGTGGAACAATTATCGTCACCTTGAACTCTATCAGGCTGTGCCTTCTATGGGCGCTGTATTACATACCCTCAATATTCGGCTTTCCTCTCACGATCTGGAATATATAATCAACCACGCAAAAGACAAGGTTATATTTATAGATGAAGATCTCATGCCTTTGCTCGCACCCATTAAGGATAAAATACCCACAGTTGAACGCATCATCGTTTGTCGACATGGTGAAAACGTAGCAGATCCTTTTGAGTCTAGTGTTGATTATGAAGATTTCATCGACGGAAAAAATTCAAATTACGATTGGCCGGAAATCGATGAAAACTCCCCAATGGGTCTTTGTTATACCAGTGGTACAACAGGTAAACCTAAAGGGGTCATGTATACCCATCGATCAACCTATCTACATACCATAACCGAAGCAATGACAGACTCCATGGCGCTCACTGCGCTAGATGCGATTTGTGGCATTGTCCCCATGTTTCACGCCATGGGTTGGGGATTGCCCTTTTGTGCCTCCATGTTGGGTTGTAAACAGGTGATGCCCCATCGTTACATGACACCAGATCGCCTAATTCAACTCATTTCAGATGAGGAAGTGACCATATCTGCTGGTGTGCCCACTATTTGGCAGGGTATTCGTGGCATTCTCGAATCCGAAGCGGGCAAAAATTACGATTTAAGTAAGATGACTAGGTTGACCTGTGGTGGATCAGCACCCCCTATTTCCTTAATGCGCTGGTATTGGGAGAAGCTACAAATTGAGATGGTTCAAGGTTGGGGAATGACGGAAACCAACCCTCTTGGAACATTATCAAGAAAGGTCGCAAAGCGGTCACATATGAGGCTGACCGAAGATCAGCAATTTGACAATATCGCAAAAGCTGGATTACTAATGCCCGGGCTTGAGATTGAGATTGTTGACGAGCAATGGAACCCAGTACCCCATGATGGAGAATCCGTTGGCGAACTCTTGATAAGGGGGCCATGGATAGCATCAGAATATTACAATGATCCTCAACCTGAGAAATTTCATGATGGTTGGTTGGTTACAGGTGACGTCGCTAAAATTGACGCTGAGGAATATCTCATTATTGCAGACAGATCAAAGGACCTAATTAAATCCGGAGGAGAATGGATTTCATCTGTGGATCTTGAAAATCACATCATATCATTGGAAGGTGTTAACCAAGCGGCAGTTGTAGCCCAGCCACACCCCAAGTGGGATGAACGTCCTGTGGCAATGGTCGTTTTGGTCGAAGGTAGCACGGTAACAGGAGATTCAATTCTCGAACACTGCGCTCAAATATTTGCCAATTGGCAGCTACCCGATGATGTCATTTTTGTCGATGCAATCCCCCTTACGTCTACCGGTAAAATCGACAAAAAAACCATTCGAGCCCAACTAGAAAGCCAAGCATATAAATTACCAAGTTTACGTACTGCGTAGCTCTATATTAAGGAGCTCTATATTAAGGAGCTCTATATTAAGGAGCTCTTTTTTAAGGAGCGCGTAATAACAAAAACGCTTAGAAAGGATTCTACAATGTCTCTACAAATGTCCATCCAAGAAAGACAATCATTTTTGGCTGACCTACATGTGGGTGTGATCAGTATTCCGAGAGAAAATCGTGCGCCACTAACAGTGCCAATTTGGTACGACTACGAACCAGATGGTGAGTTATGGGTGCTTACTGAACCTACATCCTTAAAAGGCAAAGCCTTAGAAGACTGTACACACATCAGTTTATGTGTTCAAACCGAAGCTCCCCCTTATCAATACGTTACCGTAGAAGGAAAGTTTGAAGTCTCCAAACCCGCTCCAGGTCAACTATTAGCAATGGCCATCAGATACCTGGGTGAAGAAGTTGGCAAACAGTATGCTGCGGGATCTAAGGGCGATAACATTATGGTAAGTTTTATTCCAACAAACTGGCTCAGCGTAGACTACTCCAAAATGTAAGCATGACATTTTACTTCAATAATAAATTCTGGAATAACTCCAAATGGATATGACGGAAAAAACTTACTATCAAGATAGTTACCAACAGACTCAAACAGCCAATGTTACCAAGGTCACGGGCATTTGGATTGAATTTAATCGGAGCATCTTTTATCCCCTTGGGGGTGGCCAACCAGGCGATACGGGTTCAGTAAGCTTAAGCTCAAATTCAGAAATCACTTTTCGGATAGTGGCGACGGAAAAAGCTGAAGACCCAAACTATATACGTCATCAATTGCACACTGAAGATCACAATTTCAAGATAGGAGACGAGGTTAATCTTCAGCTTGACTGGGAGCGAAGATATAGGCATATGAAGATGCATACTTGCATGCATCTTTTAGGCTCACTCATCCCGGTTCCTGTCACAGGGGGTTCTGTCGGCGCAGAAAAAAGCCGATTGGATTTCGATCTAGGTGAACATCAAATAAACAAAGAAGATCTGACCATCGAAATAAACAAACTGATTAGCGCCGGACATGCAGTTTTTTTTGGATCTATTACTGATGAAGTGCTTGATGCGAACCCCGATCTGGTTCGCACTATGTCAGTGCAACCACCGCGGGGCAGTGGCTCCATTAGAATGGTAAAAATAGCAGAGGTAGATTATCAACCCTGCGGCGGTACACATTTGAATAACGTTTCAGAAATTGGACCTATTCGCATTTCTAAAATCGAAAATAAGGGCAAACGTAACAGGCGGGTTCATATTGTCTTTGATGAAGACTAAGCTGAATTGAATAAGCACTACACAGCAGCCTCTACACAAAAATCACCAACAACTAATCAAGTATGTTCCTAAAAGCCTCTAGTGCATCTGGATTCGCCAAAGCATCCTTATTGGTCACTGGTAAACCATGTATAACATTACGTACTGCTAGTTCTACTATTTTACCGCTAATGGTTCTGGGTATTTCTGGAACAGCACAAATTGTAAAAGGGACATGTCGAGGCGTTGTGTTCTCTCTGATGGTCAATTTGATTTTACGCATTAGATTATCATCAAGTTGACATATATCCCTCAATACCACGAAGAGAACAACTCGGACGTCATCCTCCCAATCTTGCCCAACGCAGATGGCGTCAATCACTTCATCTACCTTCTCCACTTGGCGATAGATTTCAGCAGTGCCAATTCTTACGCCACCCGGGTTTAATACAGCGTCAGAGCGGCCGTGAATGATGAAACCATCGTGCGAGGTCTGTTCTCCGTAGTCTCCTTGGGCCCAAACATTCGAAAATCGTTCAAAATATGCCGAGTGATAACGTTCCCCATTTTCATCATTCCAAAATCCGATAGGCATGGCTGGAAAAGCCGTGGTGCAAACCAATTCACCTTTTTCATTTTTCACTTCTTGGCCTACTTCATTGAATATCTTCACATCCATTCCCAAACCGGCACACTGAAGCTCACCCTCGTAGACTGGCATCGTCGTATTACCCAGAGCAAAACAGGAGATAATATCCGTTCCTCCGGATATCGACGATAGACAAAGGTCTTCCTTTATATCTCGATAAACATATTGAAAACTTTCCTCGCTCAAGGGTGAACCCGTCGATAGCATTGTTTTAAGAGATGACAGATCATGGCTCTCGTTTGGCTTTACACCTTCTTTTTCTAATGAGGCGATGTACTTTGCGCTGGTACCAAAAATGGTAATGCGTTCCTTATCAATTAGGTCTAACAAAACAGTTGGGGCCGGATAAAAAGGCGAACCATCGTAAAGCACAAGAGTGGATCCGCTAGCTAAGCCTGAAACAAGCCAGTTCCACATCATCCAACCACAGGTTGTAAAATAAAATAAAACGTCACTCTGTTGCAGATCTAGATGTAATTGATGCTCTTTCAAATGCTGTAATAAAGTACCTCCAGCACCATGAACGATACACTTAGGAGAGCCTGTTGTTCCTGAGGAATACATGATGTACAAGGGATGGTTGAAATTGTGGCGGTGAAATTTAAATCCCTCTGTCGTCCCAGAACATGCGCTTTCAAAATCCAGTTCCTTGTCTATATCGAAGCCACCTAGATCAATTAAGTCAACGCACAAAACCTTTTCGAGGGTTGTAACGGAATTTACGATATCGCGAACTCGGTCTCTTGAGTCCAGGGATTTACCGTTGTAGAAGTATCCACTACAGGCGACGAGTAGTTTGGGAGATATTTGACCAAATCGATCTAGTACGCCTTGTGCTCCAAAATCAGGTGAGCAAGATGAGAACGTAGCGCCGATGCTCGTTGCCGCCAACATAGTGATGACCGTTGCTGGAACATTGGGTAGCAATGCGACAACCCGATCCCCATCACCAATACCTGATTTTCGCATCCATACTGAAAGGGCTTCGACCTTTGCGCCTAGTTGTTTGTAGCTTAGGGTTTTCCGATCGCCATTTTCGAGTAAACTCACCAAGGCCAATTTGTCATCTTTATATCGAAGTAAGTTTTCAGCAAAATTAATTTTCGCATCAGGGAAAAATTGTGCACCTGGCATCTTGTCTCCATCAACCAAGATACGCTCACCTTTCTCTCCGATAACGTCGCTGTAATCCCAGAGCTGCGACCAAAACTTTTCTTTATCTCTGATGCTATGGGCATGTAGGTCAATGTAGGACCCGTCATTACCAAGTTGTTTCTGAAATTCTTTTATTCGAGACGCCAATATGTGCTCTTCTCTTGGAATCCAAAGTGGCTTGCTCATTTTATCTTCTCCCTCATCCATATCAAATAACATGAGTAATGGTCAAAATCTAATATCTGGATTAACGAATAAAAACTGTCCTGCCCTTCCTAACTAGACAATCTATTCACCTTTTCTAGGCCGGTTTAATTTATAAATTGTACCGGAATGTTTATTTAGTAGGCTTATATGATCTTTCTAATAGCAAAAAAACTAAGGCAATTCAGCATTCAAGACAGCCCTTGCTACCTTAGATCCATTCTCTCTATTGAGTTGCTTACAAATAAATTCACCAGCCTCGATTAAGCCGCTTAGATCGATACCGTGATCAATGTTTAATCCTTGTAAAAGATAGACAACATCCTCTGTGGCCACATTACCAGTGGCGCCTTTTGCGTATGGGCAACCTCCGAGACCTGCGACAGAACTGTCTATGGTGCTAATACCAAGCTGCATGGCGGCGTAAATATTTGCCAAGGCTTGACCGTAGGTATCGTGAAAGTGAACTGCAAGTTGGTTCACGTCGGCCACCTTTAGGCATTCCTCAAGCATATTTACAATCGTCGAGGGCGTACCAACGCCGATGGTATCGCCTAAAGAAACTTCGTAACAACCAATATCTAAAAGCGATTTTGAAACCTCGGCTACCTTCTTAGGGTTAATCAATCCTTCGTAAGGGCAAGCCACGACGCAGGAAACATAAGCCCTTACTTTTATCCCCTGCTCTTTAGCCATGCGCATGACAGGTTCAAATCGATCGAGACTTTCTGAAATAGTGCAGTTGATATTTTTTTGATTGAAGGCTTCAGACGCAGCAGTAAAGATGGCGACCTCATCGGCATTGACGGCGATTGCGCGTTCATAACCTTTTACATTAGGTGTTAAAGCTGCGTAAGTTGTTTTTGGCGAGCGCTGAACATTAAGAAATATTTCTTCACTACCCGCCATTTGCGGTATCCAATTTGGATTGACAAAACTCCCCGCTTCAATATAGCTGACGCCTGCACTGGTGAGTTTTTGAATGAGCTCGATCTTTGTGTCGATGCTTATAGATTGTTTTTCATTTTGTAAACCATCGCGAGGACCCACTTCAACTATTTTGACTTTCTTGGGCAAGTTCATATCATTGTGCTCGATGTGAGAGTATTTATTATTACTGTATCGCTTGCGCTTTGATAATCAGGTAACATTTGTCGATGTTTGATGTGGCTCAAATTCCAAGAGAATCGTTCCGCCATCTACGAGATCTCCCGGCTGAAAATAGAACGCTTTTACTATGCCATCTTCTGGCGCGCGAATGGTGTGTTCCATTTTCATTGCTTCCATGATGACTAAGGGATCATCTTTGCTAACACTGCTATTAATACCTACAAGCAAAGATACCATGGTGCCGTTCATAGGAGCGGATAAACCCGTATCACTAGATTGGTTTTCCGTATCACCTGTATCCTCTTTGACTAGATTAAAGTTGATAACATTATCTGCGGTATAGATCGTGTAATTGTCTTCTTGCTGAAAAACTTTGGTTCTCATCTGGTGACCACCAATCTCTGCTAATAGCGCAGCGCCAATCAAACTACCTCTTGCTTCAAAACTTCCCAGTGAAGTGTTGATTAAATATCGGTTTGATTGGCGCTTGGGAATTTGCTCAATTTCTATTTGATGATCTTGGTTATGAAGATTGATGCAATATTGATGTAGATTTTTTTCATTCATCCTCCAAGCATTACTGGCGTTCCAAGGTGAATTTGAATCTGAACGATTGCAATGATGGTCTGCAGATTCCTTGTGTAAGTTCAAAACAAGATAGAGCGCAGCAAGTGGGAGTGCCATTGCCAAATCTTGGGCTTGGTCATGATAGATTTCAGCATGATGTTTTTCTATAAACCCTGTATCCAAATCAGCAGCACGAAATGCATTGCTGCTTGCCAGATTATAGAGAAAATTAACATTTGTCGTTATCCCGCCTAAGTGATACTCACTCAAGGCCTTCGTTAGGCGTTGCAGCGCTTTATCCCTGGTTTCATCCCAAACAATAAGTTTCGCAATCATTGGGTCGTAATAGACACTGACTTCGTCACCTTCTCGCACGCCAGTGTCTATACGGACGTGTTTGCTTGTTTCCGGCGTCTGTAGGAAGGATACTTTACCCGTTACTGGTAAAAAATCATTGTCGGGATCTTCTGCATATATGCGGGCCTCTAGGGCATGACCAGTAATTTTTAATTGTTCTTGTCTTAGCGGCAAAGGCTCTCCAGCAGCTACGTGCAATTGCCATTCAACGAGGTCTTGACCAGAAATCAATTCGCTGACGGGGTGTTCGACTTGTAGGCGAGTATTCATTTCCATAAAATAAAATGAACCGTCAGTGTCGAGGAGGAATTCAACTGTACCGGCACCTACATATGATATGGCTTGGGCAGCTCGAATCGCAGTTTCACCCATTTGTTTTCGAAGACTCTCAGTCATTCCGGGCGCAGGTGCTTCTTCAATCACTTTTTGATGTCGACGTTGTACTGAACAATCGCGTTCGAATAGATATACCGCATTACCTTGCTGGTCACAGAAAATCTGTATCTCTACATGACGAGGTTGAGTAAGATATTTTTCGACCAACATAGTGTCATCGCCAAACCCATTTAAGGCCTCGCGTTTAGCTGCTGCAAGGGCAGTATCAAAATCCGCTTCGTCATGAACCTGTCGCATACCTTTACCGCCGCCACCAGCAGTTGCTTTAAGGAGCACGGGATAGCCCATCTCTCGAGATGCTCTTTTTAATAATTCGCTGTCTTGATCTTCTCCATGATAACCAGGAACGAGGGGGACATTCGCTTTTGACATGATGTTTTTAGCGGCAGATTTTGAGCCCATAGCTTCTATGGCGGAAACAGGTGGTCCGATGAAAACGATATTATTTTTATCGCAAGCACGACAAAAAACAGGGTTTTCTGATAGGAAACCATATCCAGGATGGATAGCTTCTGCACCGGTTTTTAATGCAGCCTCTATAATTCGATCAATTTGCAAATAGGATTCTTTTGAAGGTGCAGCGCCTATGTATATCGCTTCATCTGCCATCGCAACATGGAGTGAATGCCTATCAGCATCGCTGTAAACAGCGACGCATCGTATGCCCATTAATTGCGCAGTTTGAATAACTCGACATGCGATCTCACCCCTATTAGCGATGAGGATTTTGGTGAAGGATTGGGAGCTCATAATATTTAACTCGTCATTTATTGCTATGTGTAGTGCACTTTCAGTGCAGGCAGTGCCGAACGATTCGTGTAGAACAATATTTGTAATTTATGTTTCTTACATCCTGAAAATACCAAAGCGGGTATCTTCAATTTCTTTATTAAGACTCGCTGATATGCTCAATCCTAAAACCATGCGTGTGTCGGCAGGATCTATAACACCGTCATCCCATAAACGGGCCGATGCGTAGTATGGGTGACCTTGTTTCTCGTAAGTATCGATAATGGGTTGTTTGAACGCCTGCTCCTCAATAGCAGTCCAATTTTCTCCGCTCTTATCTTTTTGATCGCGTTTAACTTGTGCAAGAACCCCAGCAGCTTGCTCTCCTCCCATAACTGAGATCCGCGCATTTGGCCACATAAAAAGGAATCGTGGATCGTAAGCTCGCCCGCACATGCCATAATTCCCGGCACCAAAGGACCCACCAATAAGGACGGTGAATTTCGGTACTTTTGCTGTTGCCACGGCCGTAACCATCTTTGCACCATGTTTTGCGATGCCGCTGTGTTCATACTGTTTTCCCACCATAAAGCCGGTAATATTCTGCAAAAATACCAGTGGGATTTTTCGTTGTGCACATAATTCGATAAAGTGAGCACCTTTCTGCGCAGATTCTCCGAATAGGATTCCGTTGTTGCCAATTAAGCCAACGGGGTAACCAAAGATTCTTGCAAATCCACAGACGAGTGTTGTGCCATACAGTGCTTTAAACTCGTCAAATTCAGAAGCATCAACTATACGTGCTATAACCTCCCTAACATCATAAGGTTGTCGCGTATCCTTTGGGATAATGCCGTAAATTTCTTGGCTATCATATAATGGTTCTTGAGGGGGACAGATATCACTCTTTATGGGTTTTACTCTGTTTAAACGCCCTACAGATTGTCGTGCTATTTCTAATGCATGGTGATCATTCTGTGCCAGATGATCTACGACGCCCGATATCCGAGAATGTACGTCGGCACCGCCGAGTTCTTCAGACGTTACTTCTTCACCTGTCGCCGCTTTCACGAGCGGTGGACCACCGAGAAAAATAGTGCCGTTCTCTTTTACTATAATAGATTCGTCTGCCATTGCAGGAACATAGGCACCACCTGCTGTACAAGAACCCATCACAACCGCAATTTGGGGAATATTCTCAGCTGACATATTCGCCTGATTAAAAAAGATATGACCGAAATGATCCCTGTCGGGGAATACATCTTCTTGCCGAGGTAGATTCGCGCCACCTGAATCGACGAGGTATATACATGGTAAGTTATTCTCTTGCGCAATTGTCTGGGCTCTGAGATGTTTTTTTACTGTTATCGGGTAGTATGTGCCGCCTTTTACCGTCGCATCATTAGCAACAATCACACACTCTTGTCCACTGATTCGACCAATACCTGTGATAATGCCGGCAGACGCGACGACTTCATCATAGACTTCAAATGCCGCTAGTTGCGATAGCTCAAGAAAAGGCGACCCTTTATCTAACAAGCCTTGGATACGATCTCGCGCTAAAAGCTTGCCGCGACCTGTATGCCTTTTACGGGCGCGTTCTCCACCACCGAGTTTAATGGTTTGCAACTTTTCCTCGAGGTCCAATACTTGGCTTCTCATATGCGCCGAGTTTTCGAGGAATTCACTCCCATGGATGTTGATTTTTGTTTTTATAGTGGACATGACTTAGCCTTTAAATTTGTTTTTTCTCGCGTCAGTTATTTAGTTTCGTTGAACAATTCCCGACCGATGAGCATACGGCGTACCTCTGAGGTGCCGGCACCGATCTCGTAAAGTTTTGCATCTCGTAATAAGCGGCCTGCTGGGTATTCATTGGTGTAACCATTTCCCCCTAATGCTTGTATCGCTTCTAATGCCATCTGCGTTGCCTTTTCTGCTGTATAAAGAATGACAGCGGCGGCGTCTTTGCGGCTTTCTTCACCTCGATCACAAGCCTTAGCAACAGCATAAAGATAGGCGCGGGATGCATTCAGATCTGCGTACATATCAGCTAGCTTACCTTGCATTAATTGAAATTCACCAATGGCTTGACCGAATTGTTTGCGATCATGGACGTAGGGAAGAACCACGTCTAAGCAGGCTTGCATGATTCCCACAGGTCCACCAGATAACACGGTACGCTCAAAATCTAGTCCACTCATCAGAACTTTTACCCCGTAACCTTCTTTGCCAAGGATATTTTCTTCTGGTACCTCACAATCTTGAAAAACAAGTTCACAAGTATTTGAACCGCGCATACCCAACTTATCTAACTTTTGATGACGTGAAAATCCTGGCGTGTCATGTTCGACGATAAATGCGGTAATCCCCCTCGAATTGGCTGCGATATCAGTTTTGGCATAAATGACAAAAGTATGTGCATCAGGACCGTTGGTGATCCACATTTTGTTGCCGTTGAGAATATATTGCCCTCCTTGTTTCTCTGCTCGCAATTTCATGCTGACGACATCGGAACCGGCATTGGGTTCGCTCATGGCTAATGCGCCAATATGTTCACCTGAGCATAGTTTGGGTAGATACTTCGATTTTTGTGCTTCATTTCCGTTCTTAGATATTTGATTCACGCAAAGATTGGAGTGAGCACCATAGGAAAGTCCCACAGAAGCTGAGGCTCTAGAAATCTCTTCCATAGCAACGGCGTGAGCGAGGTAACCCATATTGCTGCCACCGTATCGCTCATCAACCGTGATGCCAAGTAAGCCCATGTCGCCAAATTTCCGCCACATGTCCATAGGAAATTCGTTGCTACTATCGATTTCACTGGCTCGTGGCGCAAGCTCAGCTTGCGAAAATTGATATACAGAATCACGTAACATGTCGATATCGGAGCCAAGATCAAAATTAAGAGAAGGATAGTGGGTGCTCATATTAGCTCACTTATTTCATTAATTGATTATTGTGTAATAGGCCTGACAATTGAGCAGAGCCACGAATTGATGTTCTATTAGACGTTATTTCCTGCAAGGCGTTATTTCTTGTAAGGACTTAATGCAACGTTGTTCATAACCCTGAAGATCTAGTACCATTATTTCCAAATCTTGCATCTGTTGTTCAAGACGCAGGCGGCGCTCTTGAATTTTGCTAATCAGTGTTTGTAGTTGATCGGCATTACTTTTCCCAGGGCTATACATGTCAATAATATCGAAACTTTCGTCTAAGGTTAAACCTAGGCGTTTGCCCCGCAGGATGAGTTTTAATTTGGTCCGATCGGCAGCGTTGTATATGCGTGTTAACCCCTGCCGAGTAGGGGTGAGCATACCTTTATCTTCGTAGAACCGAATGGTCCTGGTTGTGACGTTAAATTCCTTCGCAAGCTCAGAAATTTTGTAAGTCTGACTATCGCCCATTTACATTCCTTCTCTTGTACACCTTCTTTTAATTTTCGCCACATTCCTGACACTGAGTGTCTACGATATCGACACCAAGTACCTTGGTTTACTAAAACCCTCTGTTCGCATTTAGGGTCAAGAAAAATCAAACATTATCGTCCAGAAGCGAAAAAAGAGATTAGCAGAAGTTTACGTTAACGTAAAGGTAAAGGACTAAACAACCTGTAAAACTGCTACTTGAAAAATGTCTCGGGTGTTTGATGCAATCGCAAAAAACATTCCCTCTTTATTTAAGCGCTAGATACGCTTAAATAATTTTCGCCGCATGCATAATTCAGCTAGGATGCATGATTCTATATTTCAACACGCCATCAGATTATGACTCAACAGTTTTACGTCGTCGCTGCAAAATCCGAACTTCCTGAGGGCGGACAAATGTTTGTGCAATTGGAAGAAGAGGAAATACTCCTCTGCAATCACAATAATCACTATTACGCCATCGCCTATCATTGTAGTCACGCAGAATTTACCCTAGAGGGAGGTAGCATGCGTAATAATTGCATAACTTGTCCCTACCATGGAGCCGAATTTTCACTGGTTGATGGCAGTGTACAAGCACCACCTGCATGGGAAGGAATTCGCACATACCCTGTGGATGTTAAAGACGATACGATCTTAGTTTGTGCAACCGCAAATGAGCCCTGAATCAATTTGGCTAAATTGATAAGTGAAGATTTATATCAGAGTAAATTAAACATTGCCCTTTCTTCAACTTGTCTTCTTTAGAAAAAAATGATTTATTAAAAGCATCAATTCCCCAAAAGGACAGGTATATGAGTGTAGATGGAAAAGTAGCAATAATTACCGGAGCTGGCGGTGGTCTAGGAAAAGAACACGCCTTACTCTTAGCAAAATATGGCGCTAAAATTGTCGTTAACGATTTAGGTGGCTCTGTCGATGGGATGGGCAATAGTGATGCCGCTGACCTAGTTGTTGAGGAAATTCGCGCTGCTGGCGGGGAAGCCGTCGCAAATAAAGCCTCTGTTTCTGACCGAGAAGGGGCAAAAAGCATTGTAGAAACCGCCGTCACAGCATTCGGCACCGTTGACATCGTCGTCAACAACGCCGGTATTTTGCGTGACAAGTCCTTTAAAAAAATGAGCTTGGATGAGTGGGACATGGTGATAAACGTCCATTTAAATGGCTCAGCCTATGTGACGTGGCATGCATGGCCGATTATGTACGAAAAAAATTACGGACGCGTTATATTTACATCATCTGTATCCGGCATTTTAGGTTCTTTTGGCCAGTCAAACTATGGTGCGGCAAAAATGGGCATGGTGGGCTTGATGAATAATCTATCCAGAGAAGGAGCAGGTCATAATATCCATACAAACTGCTTATCACCGGGTGCTGCAACCCGGATGACAGCGAGCGTTCCTGGAAGCAGTATTGATGCTGAAAACCCCGACAAAGGCAACCGGCCTGGTCTAGTTAGCCCTGTTATTTTACACCTGGCCTCAGAAAACGCACCTAATGGCAGAATTATTCAAGCAGCACGTGGGCGATATGCAAGCGACGCTATTTATGCCAACACCGGTGTAGATCTGGGTGAGGATGCAAATGAACAAGACTTTTTGGATAATGTAGATGATATTCTTGATATGACAGACGCGCGCCTAAAAACAAAATTTTGGCGCTCGCGGAAATAGCATTATATATGTGATCTAGGCTGGCATCTGAGTATTTACGGTATTATCCTGGCAGCATCTACCATGTTGACTAGATCTTGCCCTAAAACAAGATCTTGGGAAATCCCAGATCCCCAGATAGAAACTCCTAAAAACTAGAAGGCCTTGGCTGTATAATGGTTAGCGTCAAAACTCTCCATCACCCGTTGGGTGTACAACTCAAGGCTTACCGTTATTCTACCCTATCAACTCGATACAACAAATTACCGAAGAGCAATCGTGGTTACCTGCCTTCTGAGATGTTGACAACCTTTATATTCATGCAGCACGAGGGTAGCTTTCATCTGGATGATGTCCGTCACATCAAAGATGACGAGGCATTACCTACGGTACTGGACCTGAAGAAGCTCCCCCTGCGCGACAACCCTTGGAGATTGGTTACGGCGTATGGGAGAACAACCGCAAATCGAAGATGCTTGGGTTCAGGTCAATCAAGCCATACTGCAATCAACGCTGCACCGCTGTAAAAAGGTGACGCTAGATATTGATGCGACAGAAATTGTTGCTCACAAAAGTGATGCTGAGTGGACCTACAACAAGCACAAAGGGTTTATGCCTATGCTGGGTCATATAGCGGAAACAGGTCAGATAGTGGCGGTTGATTTTCGCAAAGGTAATGTGCCGCCAGCACAAGCGAACTTTGAGTTTATCAAACAGTGTCAACAGGCTTTACCTACTGGTTGCAGTGTTAAAGCATTGCGTATTGATGCGGCGGGTTATCAAACAAAAATCATCCAGTATTGTGACGAAGCAGTGATTGAATATGCGATCCGCGCCAAAATGAGTGCGAGCCTGCGGGCACAGATTGAAGCGGTAAAAGAGGCAGATTGGCAACCGCAACTCAATAGAGCGGGCGAAGCCGTTAGTGGACAAGAAACCTATCGCACAAGCCATTGTATCGGTAAATATGGGAAAGCTTTCACACTGATCATTCAGAGAAAGGCCATACAGGGTCAGACATGTCTTGATATCGCCTCACAAGGCGACGCTGACGGGATGAGTCTGGGCGGGTATATCTATTGTGCCATCGCGACCAATCGTGACCATCAATCTGACAGTGAACTTGTCCACTGGTGCAACCAACGAGCAGAAGACAGTGAAAATCGTATTAAAGAATTGAAGCTTGATTTTGGCGGCGATACGCTGCCCTGTTCAGCGCTCAAAGCAAATGCACTGTACTTTTTGATCTCAGCTTTATCGTTCAATATATTTGCGTTAATGCGGGCTTTATTGCCAGAGGATTTAGCGCATCACAGAGGGATGACGATACGCTGTCGTCTTCATGCCATTGCAGCGAAAGTGGTCAGAGCAGGTCATCAGATATTTGTGAGGCTAGCGCATCAACATCGATTACTTTTGGAACGGGTGTTATTAGCACTCAAGGAGTTTGAACCGCCGCCAATCTAGATACTTGAGCAAAACATGGATCTGTTGACAGGATAGTGCCGTCCAAAAATCACTTTCCGCGGGAAAAGAGATTGATACGAGATATTTTTTGATTAAAACAAGCGTGACAGACCAAGAATAACCCCTGGCTGAACTAAAAACGAAGCACATCAAGTGCTTCTGAATGATATCGAGATCCTATCTGGGGATTAGGGGAAATAGTCACGATTGAGAATAACAATGAGTCATGCTAAGCGTCCACTAATTGCTCCTACGAAGGCTGGATCCAGCCTTGGATGCGCTGCCATGCTCAGCCTGTGCATAAGTTCTCCATTTTGTTTTGCTGACGAGGTCATTCTGGCGAAACAATACACTCAAGAGCAAGCTGAACAAAAAGATATCCAGTGGACAGGCAAATCTATTACCGTTATCGAAAAAGAGGAAATTGCGTCAACCAATAGACGAGATCTACAAGATCTTTCCGGGTTAGTACCCGGTATGGTTTTTGATTCAAGCGGAAGTTCATCACAAGGTGGAGCCATATCCATTAGAGGGGTGCAATCTCATCGAGAAAATTCTGGTGGTGAGCCCGCGGTCGCAGTGTCGGTAGACGGTGTTTATATTGGTTCTCACGCAAGACAAAATCAGGTTCTTTTCGATTTTGAGCGTGTAGAGGTTGCCCGTGGACCTCAAGGTACCTTCTCCGGACCACCTGCCGAAGCTGGCTCAATTAACATCCAGCGCACCTTACCAACTGGTGAATTTGACCTCTCTACCCGTGTTGAGTTTGGTGACATTAATCCTACTCGTTTAGATACCGTCATAAACTTTCCCGTCACTGACAAAATTGCCGGTAAAATTTCTGCTCGGATAAGTGACATTGAAGATTTTGAAATCTCTAATCTAAACCAAAATAAAAGAGAAAACCGTATTAGAGAGTCAGCACTTTTGGTTTCATTCCCGTGGCAGGCAAAAGACAATGTTAGGACACAATATACCCTTGATTATGAAAAGGATGATTCAGATACACCTACAGTAGTGAACCTCAGTAGCAATACCGATTTAGAGTGTAACCCAGCTGCAGCGATAGACCCGGTCTCCGAGGCTAACTGTGGTGAAGGTGGACGAACGCCAGAAACAAGTAGCAATCGCACCCTACAAAACGCATCAAACGATAGACGCTATGGTGGTTTGCATCATACCTTCCGAATTGACGACAACTGGCATGATCTAGACATCACCAGCATTACGGGTTTTAGAAACACCGAAGAAGCCAGTGAAAGTGATCTTGATGCGACCGTTGTCGACCGATATTCCAGCACAATTAAAAGAGACTATGACCAATTCAGTACTGACTTGAAAGGGTGTGGAAACCTCAATGAAACAACTAATTTTGTCCTTGGTGGGTACTGGCTAGAAGCAGATTCTAATCTCGATAGGGAAGACCGGTTTATTCTCGATACCTTGATAGCTGGAGGAAGAATTCCCGCTACTACTACACCTAATCAATCATTGTTTACAGAAAGCAATCAGGAAAGCACCAACGTTTCTTTATTTGGGTATGTAGAGCATAAGATTGACGAGCTTTGGAAAGCTGATATTGGCCTTCACTTCAGCGGTTATAAAAAAGATTTTGATCACGAGATTAAATTTGATAACAATCTCATTTCAATAAACGACAATGGCGATTTGTCTCAATTCTCCGCCAATTCAAGTATTAGCTACAGTGTGCCAGAAGAAGACGCAATGATTTACCTTGGGTTTGGGGTAGCCTATACGCCGGGTGGTTATTCTGATCGTGCAGTCGGCCCAGAAATGGCCCCTTACAGAAACAGTCAGGAAACAAAAAACATAGAACTCGGCATGAAAAGTGAATGGTTAAATAATCGCCTTCGCTTGAATATAGTCTTTTATCAAAACTTTCAAGATGAGTTTGTAGAGGAATTTGCTACACTCACCAGCACAGGCAATATAGAAGCAACTTTAGGCAATGTTGCAGAGATTGATGTACGAGGTTTTGACTTAGCATTTGAGTATGCCGTTTTACAGGACTTAGCTATTCGCGGTGCATATTCTCATATGAATGCAACCTTCGAGCGCTATGATGTTCCAGATTTAGCCAGATGCCTAGCAGACCCCCTAGCTGACGACAGCACTTTTAATGCTTTCGCAACTTTATGCCCTGATGGACTAACGCCCCGTCGAGCACCAGATGACACCTATTTTTTCAGCGCAAAGTACACTATCCCCTTTCGTAATGGCTTGATAAGTATGTACGCTGCGTACAACAGAATTGCAAGTTATCAGACAAACCTTTTAACCCCGACAGCCAATGTACACTTACATAGTCAGTGGGACGCCTCTATCGATTATCAACTTAACCATTTACCCATTTAACCATTTAACCATTTAACCATTTAACAATAAGACTCTTTGGCCAGAACCTGATAGATAATCGTTATTTGTTAAATTACGAAAACTCCTTCGATGCGTAAATACTTTCCATTGCTGGGCAAACATCAACTCAGGGCATAGCCACTAGTGCAGAGAGAAATCGCCCTAAATATATTGGTGTCAACTTTATCTGGACACCTAGCCTCGATTGTATTCAATCAAGATTCTAAAAAATAAATAGGCAAAACCTTGCCTATCTTCTGTCTATCTTCTGTCCATCTAAAGAGCTACATCACCAAGACTGAACAAGAAAAAACAATCTTATGAATGATGGTAGCAATCAAGGCACAATCACAGCTTTGTTCGATGCCACGGTGTTACTATTTCATTCACTGCAGAATTGAGAAGATTGATGCGAGCTGTAATTTGCAAAAGTTTTGATACACCCAAAAAGCTAGAAATTTCTACGATAGAAGATCCCACACCTAGCGACAAAGAAGTCCTTATTAGTATTAAAGCTACAGGCTTAGGATATGTGGACGCGCTCACTGTCGCCGGTCTTTATCAAGTCAAACCTGAGCTGCCTTTTATTCCAGGCAATGAGGTAGCAGGCATCGTTGAAAAGACTGGAGATGGCGTAAAACATCTAAGAGTCGGCCAACGCGTTATTGCAACCCCTTCACAAGGTGGTCTTGCAGAGAAAGTATGTATTTCACAAAATCAGTGCGCCGTCATACCGCAAAACATGGACTACGCTGCTGCTGCAAGTTTCCAAGTCAACTACTGCACTGCTTATCACGGATTAAACTACTGCGGAAATTTGCAGGCAAAGGAAACCATATTAATTCTCGGTGCAGCGGGCGGCGTCGGCATTGCAGCTATTGAGATTGCAAAAGCGATGGGTGCGATTGTCATTGCAGCCGCGTCAACAAAGAAAAAACGCGATGCAGCCCTTGCCTGGGGAGCAGATTTCGCCATTGACTACACTGCAAAAAATTGGCGCGATAAATTAAAAGAAGCACTTCACGGAAAGCCACTGGATGTCGTTTACGATCCTGTTGGTGGGGACTTTTCTGAACCTGCGCTTCGTTCATTAGGTCCTGATGGCCGGTTTCTTGTTGTTGGTTTTGCCACTGGCGAAATCGCAAAAGTACCTCTAAATCTAGTCCTTTTAAAAAGGTGCAAAATTGTCGGCGTCAACTGGGGTGCTTTTATTGGAGCCAATCCAACTCAAGCAAGACCTGTGCTTACCAAGTTACTGGAATGGATTGCAGCAAAAAAATTAAAGCCTGTACCTGGTGAATGTTTCCCTCTCGAGAAAACCGGTAACGCAATGATGAAAATGCTAAACCGAAAGGCAGTGGGTAAACTTGTCATAACAATAGATTCGGAATAGTTTTAGTTTGGTATAGCTTTAATTGGGAGTAAACAGTGAGCGAAATACGTGAATTCAAGATAGAGATTTCAGAAAGTGATCTAGATGATCTACATTTAAGATTAAAGCTCACTCGATTTCCTGAAAAAGAAACACCTAACGACTGGTCTCAGGGAACGCCATTAGCGTACATGCAAGAGCTGAGGGATTACTGGCTAAATGACTACAACTGGTCAGAGCGAGAAGCACTACTCAATCACTGGCCAGGTTATATAACCAATATTCAAGATGTAGATATTCACTTTCTCCACATCCGTTCTAAACACGAAAATGCTTCCCCTTTAATTTTAACCCATGGTTGGCCAGGGTCTATTGTAGAATTTCAAAAAGTCATCGCTCCACTCACAGACCCCGAATCCCATGGCGGGAGTGCAAAGGATGCCTTTCATGTAGTTTGTCCCTCTCTTCCCGGCTTTGGGTTTTCAGGGAAACCCACGACTCCGGGATGGAACATCGAAAAAATCGCCGGGGCTTGGAATGCGTTAATGCTAAGGCTAGGCTACGATCAGTATTTTGCCCAAGGTGGAGATTGGGGTTCTATTGTCACTACAATGATAGGTGCTCAAAACCTCGGTAATTGTGTAGCCATGCATATCAATATGCCTATAGTCGGTCCAGATCCCGATACCATGGATGATCTCAGTGAACTCGAAAAATCAGCCCTTGCAGGGTTAAAATTTTACCAAGATCATGACTCTGGATATTCGAAACAACAAGGTACTCGACCTCAAACTCTTGGGTACGGATTAGCAGATTCACCTATGGGACAAGCCGGATGGATAATTGAGAAATTCTATCAGTGGATGGATTGCGATGGTCATCCAGAAAACATCGTTAGTAGAGATGAACTCATAGATAATATTATGATGTATTGGGCTACCAATAGCGGCGCATCCAGCGCCAGGATTTACTGGGAGAGCTTTAGAAAAGGCATGAATCAAGACCCTATCAGCATTCCTACAGGCTGTAGTATTTTCCCAAAGGAAATTTTTAAAACATCCGAAAGATGGGCAAAGAAACGGTTTTTGAACCTCATTCACTTTGATGTCTTGGAGAAAGGTGGCCACTTCGCGGCATTTGAACAACCCGAAGTATTTGTCGATCAAGTACGCGCCTGTTTTAGGCAAGTAAACCAGTAATTAGAAGAAAAATAGTCTTTAAGGGCAAAAATATGTCATTTTGGCCTAATCTCACCTTTTCCAATGATTGCTCGTTATCGACAATAGCGTGCTTTAAATAATTGTAAATATATTGAATAAGGGAAACGCACATGGCAAAGATAACATTCATACAATTTGATGGAACTGAATCAGTAGTTGAAGTCGAAAACGGTTCATCTATCATGAATGCAGCAATCGATAATGGTATTAATGGTATCGATGGTGATTGCGGCGGTGAATGCTCCTGTGCGACCTGTCACGTCACTTTGAATGACGAATGGATGGCGAAGCTCGGACAACCATCCGAACAAGAAGAATCAATGTTAGACCTTAACCCCGATCGAGAAGTTAATTCTCGCCTTGGTTGCCAGCTAAAAATATCTGCAGAAACTGAAGGTTTAGTCGTCAATCTACCTGAATTCCAGTACTAAATTAGCCCAGTTAATTTCGGGGTCAGTCTCCTAATTTTATCTATCCCCCTGCTCTATCCCTCTGGTTAGAGCAGTCACACAGAGCTAAAGATCAGTCTATGCGATCCTTTATGACTTGCTCAATAAACTTTACATGACTCGAAACAAATAAATCGGAAACAACACGATTTTCGATAATACCTTCTTCGTTAATTAGGAATGTCGCCCTTCTTACCCCGAAGCCAAGTACGCCATCAACACCAAATTCTCGTATGACTTTTTTGCTTTTATCAAATAGCAGTGGGAAAGGAAGGTCATAAGTTGTCTTAAATCGTTCATGGATTTTGGAATTTTGCGGGCTAATACCAACAACTTTAACGTCCACAGACAAGATCTCTTCGTGCATGTCCCGTATTGTACAAGCCTCAGTGGTACAAATTGGCGTAAAGTCAGCGGGATAAAAATAGAGGATTAACGGACCAATTTCTAATAATTCAGTAAGGGATACCTCTTCACCCTTTTCATTCGGCAGCGCAAACTCTGGGGCTTTGTCACCTGCTTTCAACATATTCTTCTCCTGTTTACTTCATAAGCTAAGTTTGCTTAAGCTGTATGACAGCTCGCTAATTTATCTCTCTTGTATCAATATAAATCAAATAGGCCTCTATTTCTTGGTCCAAAGGGGTATTTGTTAATTCTTCGCAATATATTGTAAAATGGTGATTTAACACACCCTTAATTTATTCTTTTAGTAGACAGCATGAAAAACGAAATCGACACAGAAACTGTAGTCTGTGCTCTGTACCATTTTGTAGATTTTCCTGATTTTGAATCGCACAAGGCTCCCCTACTTCAACTCATGGAGAAGGAAAATCTTCGCGGCACACTCTTGCTTGCGAAGGAAGGGATGAATGGCACCATCGCCGGTCCTATATCAGCTATCAAAACACTGATCGCTTTTATAAAGACTGATGCACGATTTACAGACCTATCATTGAAACTTTCATATCATACCGATGTACCCTTCTATCGTGCCAAGGTCAAACTCAAAAAAGAAATTGTCACTATGGGGGTACACGATATTGACCCTCTCAAAATTGTAGGCACCTACGTCAAACCAAAGGATTGGAATGCCTTAATCGAAGATCCTGAAGTGCTAGTAATAGATACCAGAAACCAATATGAAGTTGAGGTGGGAACCTTCAAGAATGCGCTTAACCCCAAAACTACTTCCTTCAGAGAGTTCCCCGAATACGTCAAGTCGGCGTTAGATCCGGCAATCAACAAAAAGGTCGCCATGTACTGCACTGGGGGGATTCGCTGTGAAAAATCGACTGCTTATCTTAAGGAACTCGGTTTTGAAGATGTTTTTCATTTAGAGGGAGGCATTCTTAAATACTTAGAAGAAGTGCCAGAAGCAGAATCTTTATGGCAGGGAGAATGCTTTGTTTTCGATAATCGGGTGACAGTCAACCACCAACTCGAAAAAGGCCAATTCGATCAGTGCCATGCCTGCAGGATGCCTATTACCGAGCAAGATAAAAAAAACGCGGCCTATATACAAGGACAAAGCTGTCACCACTGCATCGATTCTCAAACTGAGAAACAAAAAAATCGATATATGGAAAGAGAGAAGCAGGTCCGTCTGGCAAAAATGAGAGGCGAAGAGCACATCGGTGCAGATGCCGTAAAAGCACAAGCTGAACATCGAGAGAAAAAACGCATTCTTCGAGAAAGAAGTTCGCTACCAGACAAGAAAAGTTAAGCCTAAGCTGCTCCAAGCTGCTAACAGTAAAATCGAAATGATGTTAGATACGCGTTTCAAGTACTTGCAAGCATTTACAAGGTAGTGAGTATGCAGAAACCAACTTCAGCGGGCTAGGCGCCCCCGGAGACTTCCCTTGTAAGCGCTTGAAATTATCACCTAACATATTCATGGTTTTGCAAAAATCTGCTAAATCTGGCTATTTCTGGACGGGAACTAGCTAGGTGTACGAAGTAATTTAGGCAATAATTTAAACACTTCAACATTAGTAACCATGCCAACATGTGAACCGTGTATTTCAAAATGTTCAACGTCGGGGTTCACATCATCAATACAGGCCTTCCATGCAACGATGCCATCCAATTTGCTGTAGATGCCTTTTATGGGGACTTGAATTGGCACAGACTGCCTTTCTCTTAAGATCTGAGACATTGCAGCTGGCGTCATACCCGTCTCGTGTCTTACCCAATTCCCTATGCTGGAAACTTCAATGCCCCCTTTTACTGGCGAGCCTATTGTAATGACTCTCTCGATAAGGTCAGGCAAGTCCCTGGCGAGTTCACGAGACAGCATCCCACCTCTGCTCCACCCTATTAATCTTATCTTCTGTGAGGTCTCTTCATGAAGCGCTTTAATTTGCGCGCTAAGCGGCGTCAACAAATCTAGCATTCGACCTCTATTGGTACCAATACCCCAGCCATGCGTTTTGTATCCGATAGCATTTAGAAAGCGGCGCATAACAACAGTAGACATATCATCGGCCATGAAACCGGGTAAGACAATAACCGGTTCACCCTCACCCTTTGCCGCTTGCAGTCTCAATAGCGGTAACTGTAGAAGCAATATACCCGCTTCAATACCCGCTCGACCTTCTAAAAGACCTAAGAGTGAACTTGGTGGGGATATTTTCTCTGTCATCTCTTAGGACTACTCGGAATAAGGTTAGGTGAATGTAGCCATCAGGATTGCATATCCCGATTAACCTTGCAAAGATAATGGTATGAAGAAATTAGAAAGAACGAAGCTAGAAATAGCCAGGTTAAAAAAAACCAAGCTTATTAGAGATAAGTTTGCAGTCCTAAGCAAGTTAGATGATCACGACATCAAACTGGATGAAGCGGCCTTGCTAATCTCCGCAGAGAGCGAGCCTGGATTGGATATCCCCTTCTTCCTGCAGCACCTAGACGCTATGGCTATTAAATTTGAGACCCTTATCAACGAAACATCAGAGCTAGGTGTCTCCGTCACAGGTCTAACTCAATTCATCCATCAAGGCGAAGGATTCTCGGGCAATACAGAGGACTATTACGATCCAAGAAACAGCTTTCTAAACAAAGTGCTTGAAAACAAAAGAGGGATTCCGATCACCCTCGCACTTATACACATTTGCTTGGGTAAACGATTAGGTATCCAAGTTGATGGCATGAATTTTCCTGGTCGATTCCTAGTTAAATACGGGAATTCGCTCTCAACTATTGTAGATCCATTTTCAGGGCGTGTACTGAGTCCAGCGGACTGCAATACACTACTAAAGCAAATTGCAGGTCCCAAAGCACTTGTTAAGGAGCACTACTTTGATACAGCATCTAACAAAGATATTTTGGTGCGGATGTTAGACAATTTAAAACAAATATATTGGCAAGCTAAATCATGGCAAGAGAGTCTCTCTTGCATAGAAAGACAAATTCTATTAAAGCCCGACAATCAATCCTACATCATACAAAAGGGCGTAGTTTACGAAATGCAAGGCATGTTCCAGAACGCTAAGGAAATCTATACTGATTTATTGCAAGAAACTAACGATGAGAAAGTCAAAGAACTTACGGGAAATAGACTCATCAATATGCAAGGGTCGGGGAAGACGATTCACTAAGCCATGAATGCACTCCCCCCGGGTTCAAAGATCAGTTTTTGCTCCGGCTTAAACCAGCAATTCCAAAGCTGCCTTTGCCCGTTTACTGACGCCTTCCTTCTGCCTATCCAAATCCACTTCTCTATCTTTTCCCATCGCCCCCATCAGATACCGCTTGTATACACCTTGGCCAATAGCACCTAATCGCCAGTGGGAAAACGCGCGATAGTAGTTTATGTCCTTCAATTCTCGATTGGTATTAGATGAATAAATATCACAGATTTCATCGCGGCTAGGGTAGCCACCAACAGCCGTGGGAGACATATCATTCTCACCCTCTTCTTCTATTTCTCCGGGCGATACCCAATTATTTAAGAGGTAACCAACATCAGCGAGGGGATCTCCAAGGGTACACAACTCCCAGTCTAGGATCGCTTTAACCTTATCCCCTTTCACAATCATATTGCCAAGTCGATAATCACCATGAACGATTGTAGAACCAACTTGCTCTGGCATTCTCTCCCTTAAGATACGTTCACTTTCTTCCATCTCCGGTATTTCATGCGTCTTTGATGCTTGCCATTGTTTTGTCCAACGTCTGAGCTGCCTTTCAAGGTAAGCTTCTTTGCGACCTAGGTCTCCTAGATTGACGTTCTCTGGTGTAAGAACGTGGAGTTTTGACAATATATCAATAACGGACAAACCGATATTACGCCGATCACCTTCCGCAACCTTTTGGCCAGTAACAGAATCGTTAAGCACCAATCCATCTATAAAGTCCATCACATAAAAAGGAGCTCCATTCACAGCTACATCATTACACAAGCCCCAACTTTTCGGCACAGGCACATTGGTACCTTTCAATGCCGAAACAATTTTGTTTTCGCGCCCCATATCATGTGCACTTTCTAATACATGACCAAGCGGCGGCCGCCTTAATACAAAAGCGCTCCCTGTTTGGTCTTCGCATTTGAAGGTTAAATTTGAATGCCCTCCCGCGACAACAGAATACTTAAGGGGCAGGACTACATCCTTCACATTTTCTGAAAACCAGACATTAACCTTGATTTCATCAATCCCATCGACCATCAATTTTCTCCACCAAATTATTTTTGTAAACAGCCCTGAGCTTCTTTTATAAACAGCCCTGAGCTTCTT
>JBLHIH010000036.1:0-31167 GCA_047616645.1 Flavobacterium sp.
GGATACTAGGTACTTCTTTCATCCGCTGCTGGCAATCCTCCGGATTTCCCTTACTTGGTCAGAAGCCACAAGTGTCTTCTTCCACGCGCGCGGTGCTAACGCTTGATGCTCCCTCAAGAAGCACCTAGCACCCTCTACTCGTAACTGAGCGTTTTAAGATCGATGGTAGAGAATAGTTCTTATTGTTAGATCATTTGTGAAAGATTTTTTGCTGATTTATACCACCACAAAGACCACGATTTGCCACTTCAGTATTCCAGTTTATAGACACTTCAAAAACTCCCCTGCATTCAATATGAGAAAACCTGTCCATGATTTAGCAAAGTGCCTTGGGTGCATACTGAGTGAGCATCAAGCGTTAGCGCCGAGAGAATGGAGTAAGACACGAAGTCGCTTAGGACTGACCGAGGGAAATCCGGAGGATCACCAGCAGCGAACGGTGTAGGTAACCGAGGCAATTTGCGGACTACCTCCATTCAGAGTAGCCAACCAAATTCAGAAATCGAATTTGCTTAAGATTTAAAATTACCTGCGGCATACAAACAAGTTAGTACCCTGCAACTTAATCTCAAGGTATAATTAGATTTTCCCCTCGGAACACATTAATGCTAATGCCATTGCTCGCCGTTGTCGGCGGTATTATTTTGCTAGTCTACAGTGCAGATAAATTTGTAGAAGGTGCAGCGGCGACGGCAAAGAGATTTAACTGGCCACCTCTTCTCATTGGTATGCTAGTTATCGGCTTTGGTAGTTCTATGCCAGAGATGGTAATTTCTGCTCTCTCATCTTTACAGGGCAATCCCGGCTTAGCACTAGGCAACGCATTCGGATCTAATATAACTAATATTGCCTTAATTTTAGGCGTTACCGCTATGATTAGCCCCCTCGCCGTTAACTCCTCAGTTCTTCAACGGGAACTACCTTTTTTAATTATTATCACATCCTTACTAGCAATTTTATTGTACAGAGACGGAAGTCTAGATCGAGTTGACGGCGTATGCTTGATTGTCACCTTTTTCATATTGATGGCATGGTCGATTTACGCTGGATTAAAAACCGAATCAGATCATCTTGGAGACGTAGTCGCTCAAGAACTCCAAGACGCAATGCCCTTGAAGAAAGCACTCATAAATACGATTTTCGGCCTTATTTTTTTGGTCATCAGCTCTCGCATTCTAGTTTGGGGTGGAGTTGAGATTGCACAATATTACGGAGTAAGTGACCTAATCATAGGACTGACTATCGTTGCTGTAGGGACATCGCTACCGGAATTAGCAGCTTCTATCGCAGCCGTTCAAAAAAATGAACACGAACTTGCTCTGGGAAACATCATCGGTTCAAACATGTTCAATACGACAATAGTGCTCGGAATAGCAGGCCTGATTTCACCTTCATCTCTTGAAAATGCTGCTTTAGCCAGGGACTTTCCTGTTATGGCTATATTAACAATTGCGCTTTTTGTAATGGGTTATAGCTTTCTGCGAACGGGCAAGGGGATAATCAATCGATGGGAAGGCGCTCTTCTTTTAGCCGCCTATGTTGGATACAACGCGAGTTTAGCCGTTTCAATTATGTAGATTGATAAGATTCAAAAAAGGTCAGTACAATTCAGCTCATCAATAGCGGCAAGATTTCTTGTCAACATGCATTCGCCAAGAGCACGGCCTCTTTCATTTGAAGGATCCAGTGACCCACAAACCGTTATTGGATAAACAAGGCAAGCTAGTACTAGGTGTCTATAATCCCGATAGGCTGTTTCGAAGTCATAATTCTTCACACCAGATTGGGATAAGTTGTCTACCCATTGCTTTATGATCTCTTGTTCTACCTGACGACGCAATTCTGGTTCTAAACTCTGACAAATAAAATAAGTGACATCAAGAATGCCTTTTCCTCTTCCTGATATTTGCCAATCCATTACAATCGCGTTTGAGCTATCCTTCTGATAGATAAAATTGTCTTGACGGTAATCACCATGGATTAATGTTTCAGATTGACTAAGTCCATGAAACCAAAATTCTGGGTACCTTTCCCCAACCGTCTTGCAAATTTTACGCGTTCTATCATCAAAACATTCATCAAATTTTTCAAAAGCAACTTCAAGCGAAGGTAGATAGAGCATCTCTCTTAATTTAATGGCCTCGGCCTCTGACATGTGCTCATACATCCAGTCTTCTTTATCTACCTTATCCCAATATTTTGCATGCATACCCGAGATCAAATTGATTGCGGAAAAGGCCTCATCCTCGGAGGCACCAATGAGTTGATCAGGAGGAGGATTCGAACCAAGGTCTTCCATAAGAAGGGCTTGATCATAATTTTCCTCGTCTACTTTACCAAAATAGGTCTGAGGCACTTGGATTCCAGAAGCACTACCAATGTAATTGTAAAAATCAACTTCACGATTATAAAAATCAAGAACAAGTGCTATTTGACGATTATCGTTTTGGGCAGCACATTTTAACACTAAAGTTGAAGGAAAATTTTCAGGTTTTTCGTAACTTATGTGTAGACGGGCGAGTTCTGCCATTAAGCCAACTCCAGCACCAATGATCTCTACATCCACACTAAGAACTGACGAGCTAATGAAGTTTTTCTCTTTCAATACCAGGGTAAGCCATTCCGGCCTTACCTGATTTACACTCTTCAGGACATCGATCATGGGTCTCGCTCCTTTAGAAAAAGTGCTTTACCTTTTCTTTGTAAGATCGGCTCATCTTGACAGAGTTTCCGTTTGAAAGCTCCAAATAGAATTCACCATTCATATGCGAACAAACCTTTATAACACGCTCTAAATTGACAATCGTACTGCGGTGAACACGCTGAAACTTTACTGGATCCAATTTTGCTTCCAGCTCTTTCATGGTGATTCTCATAATATGTGTTTGGTTATTTGCATGCACACACATGTAATCACCAGCTGCATCAATCCAGTCTATTTCAGCAGTCTTGACCAATGTAGTCTCACCCGCATCCTTAATTGCCAGTCTATCTGGGAACGACTGGGAGCCGCTATGATCCCTTAACAACTGAGTAACCGACCCTTCCGATTTCCCCGTTATGCTTATCACCAATTCTAACAAACGCTGTTTGTCGGAAACCGCACCATCTTGGGCTCGATGATCCTTAGCTCTGGCAACAGACTCGCCTAGTCGATCGTCATCTATTGGCTTTAAGAGATAATCAACTGCATGCACATCAAACGCTTCAAGGGCATATTGATCGAAGGCTGTAACAAAAATGACAAGTGGCATATTGTCTTGTTGCAAGTTACTAACGACATCAAAACCACTCATTTCAGGCATTTGAATATCGAGAAAAATAACATCAGGTTTAAACTCAACTACTGCCTTGAGTGCATTTATACCATTACTACATTCTGCTACCACTTCAACATCTTCAATAGCCGCGAGCCTTAGCCGTAGGCCGCGGCGAGCCAAGGGTTCATCATCAACTACAATTACTCTCAACAAACTCATTTTCCTTCCTTAGATTCTAGCAATTTATTTTCCAACTCAAGAGGAATTCGTATTGCTACTTTTAAACCCCTCGGTAAAACTGGTAGAAACTTACAACTATGCCTTTCTCCGTACAACACTTCTAACCTTTCTACAGTATTGATCAATCCGACCCCCGTAAAATTAGGTTTTTCACCCGGCTTTAGATCCAATCCGGGACCGTCATCGGCTACTTCTAAGAGTAAATCACCCGCATGAACTTTTGCGCTTATCACTATTTTCCCACCACTAATTCTCTGTGCAATTGCATGCTTAATCGAATTTTCAACCAGTGGTTGCAATAACAAACTTGGAACCAAAGCTGAACCTGCGGGAGAATCTATATGAATGTCCACGGACAATCTTTCATCAAACCTTACTTGCTCAATTTCCAAATAATGCTTCATAGTATTAATTTCATGGTTCAGATCCACCTTTTGCATGGGATCTTTATCCAATGAGTATCTCAGAAAGCTACTTAGCTTGCTCACCATTTGGTTGGCAGTCGTAGTATCTTTTTCCAAAATCAAAGTTGATATTGCATTCAGTGTGTTAAATAGAAAATGTGGATTTAGTTGATAACGCAACATTCGCAACTGCGCTTCGTGAGCCATTGATTCTGCCTTAATGCTAATTTGACGCTCAGCCTGAAGCAGGCGATAAAATTTAAGACCGTAGTACAGACCACTCCAGCCCAAAATTAGAAAGTAGGAATAACCAATGATGCCACTGAAGTACGCTAGATCTCCATATTTATCCAGAGCAGTGAAATCTGCGTAATAATAAAATTGGCTGTAATTCTTAATTGGCTGCCAGATCGCTGCAATAAGATAAGAACCGGCAAGAATACCAACGATACGTATAGCGATGGATTTCTCCCAAATCGACTGGTAGAAAAGCCTCAATAGACTTGTTAGAAAAAACCCGGCTGTTGCATCAATTACGAGTAAAGAGATACGTTCAAATGGTTGGCCCCAATATACGTCTCGAATGGCAAAGAGCGTTATCCAACCCGTCCAGCCCAACAACTGTAGGACCCAGAATTGATACCGTGTGTCCTGTATAAGATCAGACAGACCATCATATATTGATCGATTTGGCATGCGGCTTACGGACATTACTTTTAGTTCTCTACTATTTTTCAGCGGCAAAAAAGAATTTGAATTATAGTACGAATTATAGATCAATTATGCCCTACAATTCTGCTATCTACCCGCTACAGTACTCGTATTAACGCAAGAAATGTACTTTTTCCACCTGATTAACCTTAGCCAATTATTCAAATAATCACTCTTCTAAGAAGAAAAACAATAATCGTGGTCAAGCGAGCGAGTATCAGGTCTCCTTCAAATCGTTTACTCTGGTACCATTACCACGAAATTACTGCGAAATCTGATTTCGCAACGAGGAAATAATGCGAGCACTCGCAGATGTCCTAGACCAGCCACGATTATTCCAGATCATAGAATTTCTGGCCGTCATTGGGGCCGACGCTATAACAGTATTTTACGGTCTCGTTTTATTACTGGCAGCACTGCCCTTTTATGTATTAATACAACAATCACATTCACAAGAAAAGAGTAAAGTCATTTGAACTGTTTTAACGAATATAGCCCTATCAGAAAACTAGCAATCCGATCAGTTGAAGAAGCGTTCTGCCATGAAAGCAAGCTAGAAGAGCAGTGGCAAGCCTTACGCTTCCATGCTAAACCAAATTATCAAATTGCACTTCAAGAATATAAACGGTTAGAAGACATATTTACCTCGGCCAGTATTCAAATTGAATACCTTGGGGGAAACGAAAAACTGACCTTGGATAGTATATACGCAAGAGATGCGTTGCTTATCTCCCCCGCTGGTTTAATTCTATGTCGCATGGGGCGAGAGGGACGTCGACACGAGCCGCTAGCGAACAGTACGGCGCTGAGTGATGAAAAAATTAATGGGGCAATCATCTCTCCCGGAACATTGGAAGGAGGAGATTTTATTTGGTTAGACGATAGTCATGCAGCAGTTGGCTTAGGACCGAGAACCAATCAAGCCGGTATTGATCAGTTAAAAACACTCCTTGGCCCCAATGTAGATTTACACACAGTTCCTTTACCCGCGCCTGATCATCCGGATGACGTTTTTCATTTAATGAGTATGATTTCTCCATTAGATGATAATTTGGCCTTAATTTATCGACCACTTATGCCAGATACTTTTTTAACTTGGCTTGAAACACTCGGAATCGAATTTGTAGATGTGCATGAATCAGAATTTTTGGACATGGCCTGCAATGTACTTGCCATGGGTCCACGTAAAATCCTCATGTTGGATGGACTGCCAAAAACCAAAGCGCGACTTGAGCACGCGGGCTGCGAAGTTACCTGCTACAAAGGAGATGAAATCAGTAGAAAAGGCGAAGGTGGTCCGACTTGTCTCACACGACCAATATATAGAACCGCAAGCATGGAGCCGTAATAAAAATTACTTAGGAGAGAACATATTTCCGCTGATCTTCGATGCCCATACTTAAGACAAAGGGATCCCTCTTTTGCTGATCAGTAAAAGTTTTCTTCGAACCTATATTTAGCCAATCCAATTCGATTAACTGTTGCGCTATGGGCGGACCTAAGGTGGTGCCTGGACCAAGAACAATCAGCTTATCCGGCGCGAACTCTTTAAGACTCACGCTGATAGCACTGGTGAAATCATATGGACTGCAAATTTGATGATCAAAAGTATAGTTAAAAAGATCGTCTTGCCGATAACATCCTGGTTGCCAGACTTTTCCTCTTCCGTCGATGAGTGGTATTTCTGCTGGATTAAATAAATTGCTCCTAAGTGATTTCATCGCTAGTTCAGGTATATGATCCAGCAATGGGCTATGAAACGCACTGTGATGTTGCAATTGAAAGGGGAATCTACCCTGCTGTTGCGGCAGATGTTCTAACAATGTTTTTACACCGACTTCATTTGCCGCTAAAACCCGCATGCCGCAAAGCTCAATAGATGTGAATATTTCAACACCCTCAAGCTTGTTTAGATCGGCTACGGTCTGGCTGCAAATCTCTGACAATGTAGAATCACTTTGCCAATTTTCATCGACTAAAGGATAAATTACCTGGCCGCCCCTACCTTCTGTATGCATCAATTTACCCATGGTATTAACGACATCAAATCCAGCTTGACCAGGCAATACACCTGCACAAGCCAATGCCAAGTACCAGCCCATGGAATTGCCGGTTACAGCGATTACATCAAACTTCTCCGAGTCAATTTTTTTAAAATCAGCAAGCGCACAGGCATATATCAATGCAGAGGCATTATCACCGGTTCCATGAATTCGGGACTTGTACTTATCACTACCATCTAATTCTGAAAGACTGACTTGACCCAGCGACTTCCTACCTGCTTCAACTTCACCTAGGAAAGCTGAAATTTCTACAGTACTTTCATCCCCCCCGTGATATCGCTTTAGATATCCAAGCTCTGTTTGATTGTAAGTTCCCCGTCCAGGGCATACGACCACAGCCGTTTGTTTTTTCATTGTCATTTACACCCAGCTACACGCAGAGACAAGTCTTCTGCTGCTCCAACTATTTGTTCCATACTTGGCAGAGTCAGTGTCGCTGCGGTGCCGATGGGAATAAAAGAATCATCAGCACACAGCCTTGCCATTGGCATATCTATATTCGACTCTACCATTAGTGTTATTAGCGCCTCGCTCAACGATCCTGTTTTTCGACATTCATCTACGATTAACACAGACTCGCACTCTTTTACCTGAGCTAAAATACCTTCTTCGTTTAAGGGCGCTAGCCATCTCAAATCGACAACTCGAACAGCAATTCCCTTTTCAAGCAAATATTTCTGAGCCTGACGACTCAGAAAATAACCATTACCATACGTTAATATACACACTGTTTTTCCGCATCCATTAACACCTACATCACCGTAGCGTATTTGTTTTTCGTTTGATTTTGGGGATTCATAGGTGGACGCCCAAAGACCATCCCCTTCTTCGTGTAAATCTTTAGTTTGATAAAGGGCAATTGGCTCAAGGAATACGATTACTCTTCGCTCTCTTATGGCAATCTCGGTACAGGCTCTTAGCAGTTGCACCGCATCATGACCGTTAGATGGGCAAACCAACATAATGCCTGGAATATCTCGAAATACATTAAAGGAGTTGTCATTATGAAAATGACCACCAAAACCTTTTTGGTAAGCTAGGCCTGCAATTCTGATGACCATGGGATTGGTAAACTGACCGTTTGAAAAAAAGGATAAGGTAGCGGCTTCTCCCCGAATTTGGTCTTCCGCATTGTGCACGTATGCAAGAAACTGGATTTCAGGAATAGGTAAAAAACCGTTATGCGCGAGGCCCATGGCCAAACCCAATATACTCTGTTCGTCTAACAAGGTATCTAGCACTCTAGCGGGACCGAATTTATTCTGTAAGCCAGTCGTAACGCTATAAACTCCACCTTTTTTGCCAATATCTTCACCCAAGGTGACAACTTCATTATGGGATAGCATGATATCTGCTAGAGTAAGATTAATTAACCGGGCGAGGGCTTGGGGTTTTGCTAATAACCGTTCCTCGCCTTCAAAGAGTTTTTTCCTCGCCTCCTCATCAAACTCATTTTTAGATGCCCACATCTCATCTCCCTGTTGATGAGGTAAGTCGGGGACAATTGATGACATGACGTCTTTGGCATCTTTTAATTTTGGACGAGGAACAACTTGTTCCGCAATACGCGTGACCCTTGCTTCTATGGATTCATGAAGATCTATAATACTTGTTGCAGATAGAACATCATTTTCGATTAATATTCTTGCACTGTGTAACAAGGGATCTTCAGATTCTATTTCTTCTATATTTTTCAAACTGCGATACCCGGTTTCAGTATCTGAACCAGCGTGCCCCATTAAACGAACTGTCTTCATGTGTAGAAAAACAGGTTTGCGATACGTCCGTGCTAGTTCGATGGCCTCAATTGTCGCACGATGAGTATCAATTAGATTTAAGCCGTCGCAATAAAGGTAGTGCAAGCCGGCTCTTTTCGAAAAATTTTCTGCTATCCAGCCTGTAGGCGTCGATACTGAAATACCGATGCCATTATCTTCACAAATAAATACGATAGGCATTGGCGAGGATTGATAGGAAGCCCATCCAGCGGTATTAATCGCGCCTTGTGTAGTTGAGTGGTTGGCAGAGGCATCACCAAAATTACAGAGTACAACACTGTCTTTTGGCATAACCGAATTTACTTTCTCCAAGTACCGAGACAACCCAATTGCATGGGCAGTCCCCATTGCCTTTGGTAAATGACTCGCTATGGTGCTCGTTTGAGGTGGAACCAATAAATCCAAACTCCCCATAACTTTGTGACGGCCACCGGATATTGGATCATCGCTAGACGCAACAAAAGAAAGTAGCATGTCGTACAGTGGTGTTTGTCCAGGGAGCTGTTTACTTCTTTGAATGAGTAAGGCTCCGCTTCGGTAGTGAAGAAATGCCATATCTGTTGTACGAAAACACAGTCCAAAAACTGCATTTCCTTCGTGACCAGCACTACCTATTGTGTAATGACTCTCGTTCCTTGCTCTTAGCCGCCGACTCGTAATATCCAATTGGCGACTCATTACCTGAGTCTCAAAAAGATCTATTAATTCATGAGTGCTTAAATTTGACTCCCTTAAAGAGAGACCCATCCCCTGGGGTAAATCACCAGCACTAACTCGCTTCGTAAAAGCCGCGTGGATAATTTCAGCACGGTTAGCCATAAACTACCTAATATTCATATTGAGAGCAGCGAGGACTATAACCATTTTGACTAAAATCTCAATCAAAACGTGCCTGTGTTATCATAAATTTTAATTATTTGATGACAACTTTTTTGCAATTATTCACCGGTAGACTCAGCGCGCTTCGACACAAAGATTATTTTAGATATTGGACTGGGTCGTTCGCTTCAGTTGGCGCCACCATGTTGCAAACCATGGCACAAGGTTGGTTATTGTTTGAGTTGACCGGTTCAGTTGTCATGTTGGGTTATTTAGGTGCTGCAGCCTCTATTCCAACTATCATAATGACTTTGTTTGGTGGCGCTTTTGCTGATCGTAAGAATAAGAAACACGTTCTTATGACAACCTCTCTGCTTATCAGCTCCTTGCTAGCACTCCTCGCCTTTCTAGATGCGAGCGCGCAAATTACCCCTTGGGGTGTCATTCTAATTGCTGGAATGATCTCCATCATTACCGGTTTTGATTGGCCCACTAGAACGGCAATTTTTCCATCCCTGATTGAAAAAGAAGACATGATGAGCGCGGTAGCGTTGAACTCTATCATCTGGCAGAGCAGTCGTATGGTAATGCCTATGTTAGGTGGCCTTGTCATCGCTCTAGTTGATACTTGGCTGGTTTTTGTACTATGCGCACTTGGTTTTCTGGCTATGTTTTTTGTGGTCGCCGGTTTACATTTAACACCATCAGAAAACATAAAAAAGCAAACCGAGGAAAATCGTTCTACTTCAGATCAAGTTAGAGAAGGTCTAAGTTACATTTTGCACAATCGTATGTTCTTAGTTTTGATTTCACTTTCTTATGCAAGTATGTTTTTTGGCATGTCACATATGCAGTTAATGCCTGCTTTTTCCGAACTCTTAGGTTCAGGGGAAAGAGGTTACGGTTTATTGCTTTCAGCGACAGGTGTTGGTGCAGTTATCGGCACTATACTAATTGGAACATTTCAGCAATCTCATAACCTTGGCCGAATCATGTTGAGTTGCGCGGCTCTTGCGGCAATCAGTGTTTATATATTTGCCTTCGCGAGTGCTTATGCATCAAGCATAAGTATGGCGTATTGGCTCGCTATGTTAGCAATATTGATCGCGGCAGCTTTCAATTCCATGTATATGATCAGCTCAATGACCGTTTTACAATTGAATGTACCAGAACACCTGCGTGGCAGAGTAATGGGATTCCATGGAATAACCTATAGCATGATCCCCTTAGGAGGTTTGTTAGCAGGGTTTATTGCAAGTTATAGCTCGCCCCCCATCGCCATAGTGATCGGCACTACTGTCTATTTGCTATTTATTATTTATATCACGATGAGCCAAGGAAAAATTCTTCGTATTTCCGCGGCAGATGTTTTGAAATAAAAAGTTGCCTTGAAATAGAAAGTTGTTTTGAAACACCCACTTATTTTGGGTTATTCCAAATATCACGGCTGATTTTCCAGCTACTGTCAATTTGACTTTGCAGTATCCAAATATGACGACTTATTGATCGTAAAGGTTGTGCTGAACTATCTTTCTTTGGACGTAGATAGCCATCAAAACTCACTCGCACGAAGGCGACATCATTGGAAATGACTAGTTCATCAATCGAAGCTTCTTGATCAAACCAGAAATTTTTTGTAAAACCGTAGAAGGTTCGTGCTTTATCAATGTGAACGTCTTCATTGTTTGATGGCATCATCCAAACTGCATCTTCAGTAAACAGATCAAAATAACGATTAAAGTCATCAGATCGAATAATGGCTAAGGCCTCCAAAATTAATTGCTTAACCTTCAAATAATCAGCATTCGCTCTCTCTGTGTTAGAACGCGCTGTATTAGAAAGCGCTAGCGTAGAATTAAGCGAATTAGATTTTGTAATTGCGGGCGTCATAAAAACATCTTACTCTCAGAAATCGAAAAATAGAAGCGCAATAAAACCCCAGTAAAAGCCGAATAAACGCGCACTAAGCTGCCAACCAATCCATAGCGATGTTTGCATGTAGTGCGACTCCATAGGCCATGCCGTCCTCATTAAGGATCATGCGATTAGAATGACAAGGCGCAGCAAGAGAAGGGTCGACAGGTTTTACACCCAAAAATACCATGGCTCCGGGCCATCTTTCTAACAAATAAGAGAAGTCTTCCGCACCCATCATCGGTGATTTCATGGGAAAGTATGCATTTTCACCAAAAGAAGATTCGATAGTACTACGTGCGAATTCAGTAAAATTTTTGTCATTAACGGTAACAGGGTAACCGAGGGAAATAGTGACATCCGCTTCCATCTCGTGAGCAGCCGCTAAGTTTTCCGCTATACGTTTAATACCATGATGTGCTTTTCGTCTAGACTTTTCTGAAGTGGATCTCAATGTCCCTGTTATGACTGCATGCTCTGGAATAACGTTATTAGTCGTACCCGCCTCTATCTTTGTGGTTGAGAGGACCACAGGATCAAAGGCATTGATTCTTCTGGTTACAAAACTATTTAGAGATTGAACCACCTCACAAGCAACGGGAATTGGGTCAAGGCAATCGTGGGGCATAGATGCATGACCACCCTTGCCGCGAATGGTTATACTCCAAAAGTCCGCTGCAGCCAATAATGGACCCGGTTTGGCCGTGAACTTCCCAGATTCCAAGAGCGGTGTGATGTGCATGGCAAAAACGGCATCGGGTGAATACGGGGTTTCAAACATACCTTCATCTACGACAACCTTTGCACCAAAATACCCTTCCTCTCCTGTTTGAAAGAAGAAATCTATCTCTCCGGCAATATTCTTTCGATGGGTATGCAATACTTTTGCAGCACCAACCAACATTGCCGTATGCGCATCGTGACCACAAGCATGCATTTTGTTTTCAAATTCAGAGGCGAAGGACAAATCGTTATTTTCTGGCATTGGCAAAGCATCCATATCTCCTCGCAGCAGTATTCGCTTTGTGCTACCGCTACGCTTTTTCTCTCCAACTAAAGTAGCAACGATACTGCTGGTATCCGAGCTTAACCTTATTTTCAGCCCTAATCCTTCGAGAGAGTCGAGAACAGCAGCCCGTGTTTCAGGCAGGTGATTACCCAATTCAGGTCTAGCATGAATTTTTCTCCTTAACTCAATCACTTCTGGCAAAACCTGATAGGCCTCTTCTAAGCTCTCTCTCATACTCACCTCTTTTAAATTAAGTTTTATTCGCACTTTCCCTTGAAGGAATAAGACTGACGTACACCTCTTAGGCTGTCCAAACTACCTTATCGCAGAACTAGGCCTTGCGGAGATTTGATCGTGCCATCGCTTTAAGTGAGTAAAGTTATCATCAGGTTTTAGCGCGACCATTGCTGAAGCAAAATCGACCGCAGATAGGAGCGTTATATCTGCAATAGTATACCGACCTCCCGCCAGATACTCAGTCACAGCAAATTCAGAATCGAGTCTCTCGTAGTACCGATTAACATTTTTATCACTTGCCGTTTTAGCATCAGGTATCTGCTCAAACCTACCCAGCTGAGCAACAATAGGTCCGTTCACCCAAGAAATACCAATTTGGGTCCACAGTTCTAGTTCAATTTGCCGGTTTCTAGCCTCAATATAGCCTAATTCGTAAGCATCATTTCCAAAGAGGTTTGGGCTCGGGTGGACGGCTTCCAAGTATCGACAGATGGCAACTGATTCTGCAATGCATCTACCGTCATCCAATTCGAGTACAGGTATTTTACCGCTAGGATTTTTCTTTAAAAATTCATCTGTTTTGTGTTCCCCCTTGCGCATATTGCAATCAACTAGCTCTAGGTCAATGCCTTTTTCCGCTGCAAAGATCTTTACTCGCCGCGGGTTTGGCGCACCTTGGAAGTCATAAAGTTTCATTTTCAGTCTCTTTTTGGATAGGATTTGGCAAATAATACCTCAATCCATCAGTCAATCACCCAAACTGTGCGTCACATCACACGATATTTAGTGTAGAGTCTTTAGAACCACTATACCTAATAAACCTTATCGAGATGTATGGCGTTTGTGCCTATAGAAAAAATGGAAGATATAGGATTTCCCCCAGAAAGAGTCGATAAAATTTTCCTGACAAATACAGGCGAATTAAGCGTCTATTTCATCGGAACAGGATCAGCATTCGCCAAAACGCTTGGTCAAAATAACTTGCTCGTCGTAAAAGGTGACGACCATCTCCTCATTGATTGTGGCAGTAAATGCTCACAATCCTTATTTAACAAAGACTTGGCGATATCAGAAGTCCAAAACTTTCTCATCACCCACAGCCATGCAGATCATATTGGTGGGCTCGAAGAGGTTCAGCTTTTTGGTCGTTATGTAAGTCAAAAAAAGCCGAATATGATCATAAATGAAGAGTATCAAAAGATTCTTTGGGAACAATCCCTGAGAGGCGGATCCGAAATGAGTGAGAGCACACCGCTGTCCTTTGAGGATCTCTGGAATCCTATACGGCCAAGTTTGAATAAAAACTGTCCCAGAGAAACATGGGAAGCTCAAATTGGTGGCATAAACGTTAAAATGCCTCGCACTATGCATTACCCAGACGACGCACCTACCTGGAAGGAGTCATTTTGGAGCGTCGGCGTTATAATCGATGACCGTATTTTATATACCTCTGACACCCGATTCGATCTGGATTTGCTCGTCTCCTTTGACGATATCTATGATTTCGACGTCATTTACCATGATTGTCAATTGTTCACCGCCGGGGTCCACGCCTCTCTAAATGAGCTAAAAACCTTACCCGCTCACTTTAAATCCCGTATTGTTTTAATGCACTTTGGCGATAACTGGAAAGCATTTGAACAAGAAGCCATAGATGAGGGATTCCAAGCTTGGGCTCAGGAACAACATCTGTATCGATTCCCCGAAAAAAAACCGTCCCTCAAAAGTATTTAATCAACAACACTGAGTCAAACGCGCTTAGTCTATAGCCTTACTACTACCGCTCTCTACTCGCTCTCTAGTTTTGTTCCCACGAGTATGATTTACTTCGACTCGAATTTTTATACTTTAGACATTATTAGTTCAATCTCACACTATTTATCATAATAAAGGAGCAAAAAATGGGTTTATTAGATGGCAAAGTAGCCCTGGTCACAGGTGCCGGTGGCGGCTTAGGTGAATCTCACGCCCTCTTACTCGCCAAAGAAGGTGCTTCGGTCGTCGTAAATGATCTCGGCGGCTCAAGAGATGGATCCGGCGCTGGTGCCAATATGGCAGATCAGGTTGTCGATAAAATTATAGCTGCTGGGGGTAAAGCCGTTGCAAATTATGGCAACGTGACCAATGAAGACGATGCTAAGGCTATGGTACAAACTGCAGTTGACGCATTTGGTAAGATCGACATGATCATTGCGAATGCCGGCATCTTACGGGACAAATCTTTTAAGAAGATGACCAATGAAATGTGGGACATCGTTATTAATGTTCACCTTCGCGGAACCTTCCTTACAGTGAAGGCCGCTTATGATCAGATGCTGGAACAAGGTGAAGGCGGCTCGATTGTTGTGACTTCATCAACCTCGGGATTAATAGGGAATTTTGGCCAAACTAACTATGGTGCTGCCAAAGCTGGAATAGCCGGTTTCGCTCGCTGTCTATTTCAAGAAGGTATTAAGAGTAAAATTCGCGTGAACATACTCGCACCAGTCGCTTGGTCTAGGCTCACAGATGACATTTTCCCACAAGGGCAGAACATGGAAGAATTGCTCTCTGCGGAAAAAGTTTCACCCATTGTTGTTTGGCTTGGCAGCGATCAAGCTAAGGACGTATCCGGTAGGACCTTCCTTGTTCAGGGTAACAATGTCCAATTATTGTCATGGCAATCTCATACCCTTGCAATGCGGGACAACGCTGGCGAAGCATGGTCTGTAGCTGATGTGGGTCAAAGCGTTCTTGAAAACTTTGAGCAATGGCCTAAAGGACCTGGCCCGGTGCCTCGCTCTTTCGAATAGAAGTTTGAATAAGCGCTAGAGAAAAGCAGTAAAATCAAGCAAGTCTAGTGCTTGCTTGATTCACCCCAAATTTTTTCTAAACGATTGTCTCTACCGCAACCTCTGCGGTAAAGCTTGTACCGAATGGGATGCTTCAGATAATAATCTTGGTGCCCCATTTCAACTGGCCAGAACCGGGACTTCTTTAGGACTTCAGTGGAAACTTCTCTTCCGAATCTTTCTTCGACTTTTTCTTTACTACTTTGCACCAGTTTTAACTCAGCGACGTCAGAAGTAAAAATGGCACTGCGATAACTGGGTCCTTTGTCACAAAACTGACCTTTGTTGTCAAAGGGATCAATATTGACCCAAAAAAGATCCAATAATTCCTGATAGCTCACAACCGCGGGATCATAAGTGACCATTACCGCTTCATAATGACCCCGGTGATTGCCTCGATAAGTTGGTTTTCTTAAAATACCTCCTGTAAAACCAGAGACTGCAGCAGAAACACCTTCAACTTCTTGGTACAAGGACTCAACACACCAAAAGCAACCACCAGCAAAGATTGCAGTATCAGCGCGCACCGCTAATGAGTGGGATAATAGACTTGTTATCAAGAAAAAACCCAATAGTACTTTTTGCATAAATCTCTCAATTATTTCGCTTATCAATATGACCTTATCATAGTCCATTTACTTCCCTATCCCGCAGAAGCATTTGGCTTTTCATCAGTCACATTAGTGCTATGATCTGATCCTATCATTCAAGTTAAAGGATATTAATTATGTCTGAAGCAGAAATTACTCAAATTCAACCAACGGCAGAAGGGTCAACATTTGAGGAGATAAGGTTGCATCGTAAAGTAAAGCTTGCAGCTGCATTTAGACTTTTTGGCAAATTTGGATTTGATGAAGGGGTGGCAGGACACATTACTGTTAGAGATCCTGAGCGTACAGATCATTTTTGGGTTAATCCATTCGGTATCTCTTTTAAACAAATTAAGGTGTCCGACTTACTATTAGTAAATCATGACGGCAAAATCGTAGAAGGTGAAGGTTTACTCAACGGAGCGGCATTCGCGATTCATTCTCAGATTCATAAACACCTGCCCCACGTCACAGCTGCAGCACATAGTCATTCAGTTTATGGGAAAGCTTGGTCCTCTCTTGGTAGACCATTAGACCCAATTACACAAGACTCCTGTGCATTTTTTAATGATCATATTGTCTTTGATGAATTTAACGGTGTTGTTCTAGATTTAGAAGAAGGGAAAAAGATTGCGAAGGGTCTAGGAACTAAAAAGGCTGCGATATTACAAAATCACGGCTTACTGACTGTAGGCAATACGGTAGATGAAGCAGCATGGTGGTATATCACAATGGAGAGGAGTTGCCACGCACAATTAATGGCTGAAGCTGCAGGGACACCTATTGTCATTGGTGACGCAGTCGCTGAGCATACTCGAAAAACTGTAGGGAGTGATCTTGCAGGTCAATTTAGCTTCAAACCACTGTTTGATGTTATTACGAAAGAACAACCAGATCTCTTTAATTAACCTGACGGTACAATACGAATGAAAAATTATGGTGATATTTCCACGACTCAACTAGATGGCTTTGTTGTGCTTTGCGAAATTAAACGAGGTCCCAACAACTTTTTTGATTTTCAGCTAATCAAAGATCTTGCCGATTGTTTTGAAGACCTCGATGCTTCACCTGACTGTAGAAGCATCGTTTTATCATCCGAGGGAAAACATTTTTGCGCAGGGGCAAATTTTTCACCCTCAGCATCAAACGTCATACAACGTTCTGCAGATGCTCCAAACCCTTTATACACCGAAGCCATTCGATTATTTAACAATAAAAAACCAGTAATCGCTGCTGTCCAAGGCGCTGCAGTCGGTGGAGGTTTTGGCTTGGCCTTAATGGCAGACTTTAGAGTAGTGGGTCCAGGCACAAGAATGACAGCAAATTTTTTGAAATTAGGGTTTACGCCAGGATTCGGGCTAACTCACACTCTGTCACGTTTAATTGGCACTCAAAAAGCTAATTTGCTGTTTATGACAGGTAGAAGAGTCAAAGGAGAAGAAGCCTTTGATATGGGTTTAGCAGACCTGATAGCTGCTGATGACAAAATACGTGAAGAAGCCATCAATCTTGCAAGCGAAATCGCCACTAGCGCACCCTTAGCATTACTTTCGTTAAGGGAGCAAATGCGACCGGGTTTGAGTGATGCAATCAAGCAGCACACAGATATTGAGGGCAAAGCACAATTTCATCTGCAAAAAACTGATGATCACAAAGAAGGCATCAAAGCAGTATCAGAAAGAAGAACGGGTAACTTTGTTGGCAAGTAAGTAACTCCGACGTTTTGAATACTGGGAGGATGTGCACTGGTTTGTCTCATCATAATGCTCCTTTAATACTTGTAATCAAGGTCTAATAGACTATTTGTTTACCCAGACTGCGTAAAAAGATCAGGACTTCGGAAATTGAACCTGCCTCATTCAGGTAATCTACTTCCTATTGCTTCTTGATAATCTCTACAAAGCGATCAATTTCGTTTTCTGTATTAAAGTAATGCACTGATGCACGGACCAAAGAGGACAGTTGCCGTTTTCCAAAATCCAATTGTGCAGAAGCTAACTTACTTATCGATACATTTACTTTGTTAGCCCGAAGATTATTCGCTATTTCGCTTGGCTCTTTTCCATTTTTATAGAAGGTCACAATCCCACACTTATTAACCCCTCGATCATGAACAGTTACGTCACTTAGTTCAGCCAGCGCATCTCGTAAAGTGCTAGCAATATGAGTAACACGTCTCTCGATAAGGTCTAACCCTAAGTCTCTTGCATACCTGACCCCTCGCATTAAGCCAATCTTCCCAGCAATATTGCACTCCCAATTTTCATAGCGTTTTGCACTGTTCACCCATTCGTAGTGTTCAGGACTTGTCCAAATCGCAGAATGAAGATCAATAAAAGGCGGTTCTATTTTTTCGAGCATATCGCTACAAACATAAAGAAAACCAGTGCCTCGAGGACCACGTAAATATTTTCGCCCTGTCCCCGAAAGAACATGGCAACCAATTTTATTGACATCAAGCGGGATTTGACCAGCAGATTGGCAAGCATCAAGCATATAAATTAAACCATGCTTGTTAGCAATTTTTCCAACCTCTTCCACTGGATTGATCAACCCGCCTTGAGTTGGCACATGGGTAATGGCGATTAATTTTGTTCGAGGCGTGATCATCGATTCCATAAGCTCAAGGTCAATCTGTCCCTGATCATCTGAGGGAACTAGGTCAACTTCCCAACCTCTGTTTTTCGATTGTTGGAGAAATGCAAGATAGTTAGAGACGTATTCCGATTCGTGAGTCAGGATTCGATCACCCTTTACCAAGGGCATACCATAAAATGCCATATCCCATGCACGAGTCGCATTTTCTACATAAGCAATTTCTTCAGGCATCGCATTTAGCAATCCCGCAAACTCGACATAAAAAGCAGCAATATCCGCAGCGGCTAGATTTTGAGCCTCGTAACCTCCAATGTTTTGTTCTAGCTCAAGATGATGGGTCATCGCCTCGTAGACCGGTATTGGCATCAGAGATGCGCCGGCATTATTGAAATGAGTTAGATTTGTACAGCCAGGTGTATCAGCACGAACTTTATTTATATCTATCATTAACATTAATTACCAAAAACTATAAAACCAAGGATCGAAGGAAACTGTTTTAGACACTAACTTATCATAGCTTTGAACCCAACATATCTAAGAGACGTACCATTTATAAAAATGATCATTATCTGTTATTTAGGTCCATTAGACGAAGCTAGTGTTTGCGAGTAGTCTTTCAAGGTTCTTGAATAGACAAAACAATCAGCGGGATCTCCGTCACCAAATCCAAAGCTTCGTAATACACCCTCTCGGAGAAACCCGCCTCTTTCTGCCACTTTCCACGACGCCGTATTCCAAACTTCAATAATAAGTTGTTGACGATAAAGGTTTGGTTTCGAAGAAAACAGTAGATCAGAAAACAAACGTAATACCTGAGCTGCGTAACCCTTGCTGCGATTGTCTGGGTTATACACGACATAACCAATCTCAAATCCGTGTATGCACGGTGCAGACTGGTAATAGTGGAGAGTGCCTACCATCCTCTGACTCTCATTTTCGACAATCGCCACGGCTCCTGATTCCGCAAGCCACATGGCCGTTTCCTCATAAATTTCAACCAAGCGAGTTGTCTCAGAATGAGGCTCTGTGATGGAAACTGAGTATTCGAATTCTGATATCGCACCCAAATCACCCAAGGCGAGGTTTCGAATCGAAACTTTTGATCCTGATGCAAGAGGGTAACGCTGATTTATTCGGCCCTCCTCCCTCACGTGAATATGGATACGACGTTGACCTTCAGGTTGCCGCAAGAAACGTTTATCGAGTTGTGCTGAGTTCTCTTGGACCCCCACCAAACTATCTCGAGCACCACTAACGAATTCATACCCGATTGATGCTAGCCCTTCCACTACCCTTTCGTCCGCTAGACTCGAAACAGAGATTTGAATATCTATTACATCTTTGGCAGCAAGGCCTTCAATTGAAGTTGACCCTATATGATCTATGCGGGTAACTTTCTCACAAACAACACCTCGAATTTGTTCAGCGATGTTTGCAAATTCATCAAGCCAACTGTGTTTATATCGGACTATTTCGATCTCATTCATCTTCAGAATTATACACGTACACTAATATTAATAGCAGAGTACGTACCGCTTACACTCGCGCTCAAATTATGTTGAATGATAAAACCGGAAATATTGATAGAATAGCGTTAAGCCACTGGATAAAATTGAGAGAGTTTGATCCTTCTTCTTTTTTTAAATTTATTATAAGAAAATTGATACGATAAACGGCATCGGAAACTCAAAATTAGTGAGGAGATGCCGCTCCGTTTTTGGTTCAAATTTCCCTAAAACGCTTTAACCTTAAGCGCATCTTTATACCCTTTCCAGCACGACAACCGGAATCTCTCTATCTGTAGCCGCTTGATAGTCATTGTAGCTAGGATAGTGTTCACTCATTATTTTCCACAAACGTTCTCTCTCTTCTCCTTCAACTACGCGCGCGCTTGCTGAAAATTCTTCATGGGCAACTTTTACTTCCACTTCCGCCTGAGCTTGAAGATTTAAGAACCAAGCTGGATGGCTTGGCGCACCACCTTTTGAGGCAATTATGCAGTAACTACCGTCTCCTGTGGGCTGATAGATTAACGGTAACAAAAGTTGCTTGCCAGATTTACGACCTGTTGTCGTCATCAATAAGGTATGTAAGGTAACTTCTTGATCGCCATCCCTACTGGGCGGACGCCAAGTGTGCCCTGCCTCAGGGTCCTTAAAATAAAGACTTACATGTTCCTTCATCCACCCTGGTAGCGCTTGAGAAATATCTGCTTCGTTCATAATGGTCTTCCTTTGGAATAATTTTTGTAACTATTGTTTAGCTAAATCAAAACACTCTGTCATCCTATCTCGCACATCACCTTGGTGTTGAAAATATTGACGAAAACCACCGTTGTAGTTTCCGTCTTGTCTACGTTGACTGCCGCCTTCCATATTGTAATAGCCAGGTGTGCACTCCTCAGAGCGATTTGTTTTGCCGCGATGTTTAATCACTTCCTGAACCCACCATTCTTCTGCTTCATATGTTGGGTCAATCGTGTGATAACCATTGCTACGAACATAGTCAATACACGCGGCAATATGATCCCCTTGTGTCTGTAACATATCCGTCAAGTTAAATTGGAATGAAGCTTGGTAACCACCCATAACAAATAAGTTGGGGAAACCTGTTGTATGTATACCGAGCAAAGTGCGGATGCCATCTGCATATTTATCACTCAAGTTAATGTCTTCTTTACCAACAATGTTGTTATAGATACCCGTTTGCTGAACTTCGAAGCCTGTTGCATATATAAGCACATCAAGCTCATACTCTTCACCTTCAAAAACAGGTCCTTTTTCATTAATTTCTGTGATGCCTTTACCCTTAGTATCGACAAGATGCACGTTCGGTAGGTTAAAAGCAGGTAAATAGTCATTGTGAAAACAAGGACGTTTACACATAAACATATACCAAGGTTTTAGTGCATCAGCAGTTTCTTTATCTTCAACTATGTCATCTATACGTTTATGAATTCGCATCATATAATCGATGTTGCCATTTTCTTGTTTCTGCAGTTTCTCATCCCGAGTTAAGGCTTCAAGTTCTGCCTTTTTCTTAGGGGATAGTTCCACCGCGGCCAATACCTTCTCTCGACGTTTTGATTGCCAGCCCAGTTCAAGTTTACGCGCCCAATTAGGATCTGTTGGCCAATCTTTACGGACATCAATAGAGGAAGGCGTGCGCTGAAATACATAAACTTCTTTCGCGCTTTTAGCCAATTCTGGCACTATCTGAACTGCACTAGCGCCAGTACCTATAATACCTACTCGTTTGTTTTTTAAATTTTCAAGATTACTTCCTGTAAATTTATAGTCCCATCTTGAAGTGTGAAAGGCATGGCCCGCGAAGGATTTCATGCCTTTAATTTTGGATAGCTTCGGTTTAGCGAGGGTTCCATTTGCGCAAATAACAAACTGGGCTCTCATAAGATCACCACGATCAGTCTTCACGTGCCAAAGCGATTCTTCCTCATTCCAAGTGGTCGAAGTGACTGTGGTATTAAATTCAGCCAATTCATAAAGGTTATATTTTTTAGCAATCGCTTGGCAATGTGCATAAATCTCAGGACCGCGGGAATAGTGGTTTACTGGAACGTAGTCTAATTCATCCAATAGGGGTAGGTAGTCATAGCCGACGACATCACAGGCAACACCCGGGTATCGATTCCAATACCAGGTTCCTCCAACATCGGCGCCTCTCTCCACGATGCGAATATTTTCAACACCCTTTTGGCGTAGTCTTGCCGAGGTTAACAAAGCAGAAAATCCACCGCCGATAAACAAGACCTCAACACTATCTTCAATTGGATCACGCTCGAAGACTTTGTCTGCCTGAGGGTCTATAGCATACTTTTCTAAGTCACCACTTAAGTCAGAAGTAAATTGAACTGTGCCCGGCGGACGATAGTCCATACGTAAATTACGTTCGTCTTGAAATTTTTCTTTGATCTTGTCGTAGTAGTCTTGAGGCTGACTAGGTTTCGGCATCTTTTGCTTCCCATCGAAGTATTATTGTATTGGTTCGGCTCTTTAATGTTTCGTTAGCGTCTGATCCTCTCGAAGTGCGTCGAGCTGTCTCTGTACTCCCTTGGTCCACCAAGGGTGGGTCAATATCCAAAATTTGTCACCTTCAATTGCAGCGGCAACCAATTCTCCGACATCATCCGGCGCCATTCCTTCCTCAAGAATCGCTTGAATGCTTGCGCCACCTTTACCTGAGCTTTTTTTCTCAGTACTTCCTGTACTGGTAGTGGTCTCGGGCTTAGGTGGTCGATAACTGACAGAATTACGACTAATATTGGTGTTGATGGGACCGGGGCATAACACGGAGGCGGTCACTGGACTTTTTTTACTACGAAGCTCACGCTCGAGCGCAGTCATCAATGCGACAACCCCATGCTTGGCAACACTATAAGCGCCCATTTTATTAGCAGAAATGAGTCCGGCCATCGACGATGTTGCACTGATATGACCTTCACCTTGCGCCTCAATAAGTGGTGCAAAGATTTTAACCCCATAAATAGGTCCCCAGAGATCAACATCAATTATCCATTTCCAATCCTCTAGTTTGATCTCTCGTGCAGAAGTGGGAATACCTACACCGGCGTTGTTGCAGAGCACATGAACTGCGCCGTAGGTTTCCATTGTCTTGTCCGCGAGGTTTTGTACTTGCTCTAATTTCGAGACATCACAAAGCACGCCTATGGCTTCAACGCCGGATGCGCTAAATTCGCTGACAGCAGCATCGATGGTTTGCTGATTGAGATCGGCAATAACAAGTTTCATCCCTCTACTTGCAAGTGCCCGTGCTATGCCTAAGCCAATGCCACTGGCACCGCCAGTGATGACAGCTATTCTATCTTGGAAATCTTTCATTCAACCCCATTTATTTGCTCGCACCTAACATGAGAAGTCGTGCTCTACTATTGTCATTTTACTATATAGATCACATATATCCGATACAAGGGTATTTAGCTTTTCTGTTTAGGTTTTCTTCGCCGCCAGCAATCGATCTCGAAAGCGTCGCATGCCATTCAACCAGCGTTCATAATCATTGGCTTTATTTTGAAAATATCTTGCCACTTCGGGATGAGGTAAAACGAGAAAACGTTCTTCAACAATCGCGTTTATACAATCCATAGCGACAGCTTCTGGCTCTAACACCCCATCTTTCGAGGCTTGACCCGTACTTTTTTTAGCTGCCCTCTTAACAGTCGAACCTAGAATATTAGTGCGAACCGCCTGTGGGCAAAGCACCGAGACACCTATACCTTTTGCTTTGTAATTAATTGCCAACCATTCTGCTAAGGCGACGGCCGCATGTTTTGAAACGGCATAAGCGCCGGAATCTATTTGTGTCAGAAGCCCTGCAGCTGAAGCTGTATTGAGTAAATAGCCACCACCTCGCTCTATCATATGGGGAACCACTGCCCTTGCGGCATTAAGATGTGCCCAAGTATGGACTTCCATCATTTGTTTCCAATCATCTGTTGCCAACTTGAGGCCGCCACTACGCGCATAACCTGCATTAGAAACGAAGATATCAATGCAACCAACATCTACAATGGTCTGTTCTATAAATGATTCAATAGCACTTTGACTCGACACGTCCAATGCAGCGGACGAGGCTTTTTCACCGATAATGGCAGCAGTTTCGGCAGCACTCGCGGCATCTACATCAGTGCAGACAACGTGTTTTACACCCTGTTTAATAAAGCACTCAGCAAGCGAGCGACCAATGCCCGACCCTGCACCCGTAATCACGACGACCTTATTATTTAATTCCATTACGCTCTCCTCTTACTTGTATTCAATAGCACCATGTTTTTGCTACAACTCTGCGACTCGGAGATTTTTGAGTATCAGCAAAGATTGCTACATCCTTAAACACTTCTAATTTCCCTGCATCCGAATTGAAATATTTATTTTGTAAATCATCAAAAGAATCAAAACTTAACATGGCAAAACCATCCCAAGCCGGTCCTTTAAAACAGTGCAATATGCTTAACTGGTGGTAGTAGTTCATCGCTTCATGAATTTTTAAGGCTAAGGGGGCATGATTATCCCGCCAATAATCATCAGACTGTCGATGCCCTAGCTTCGGATGGGACACTAAGGTATGCAGACTGACCAAACCATCTTGTTCACCTTCTCTGTCTTGTTTCTTCTCTTTATTCTCCTTGATAATGCGACGATGGACCAAGTACACACCAACATCGGCTTGTTGTACTAAGTCTTCGAGATTATCAGTATCGATGCAAATGAGTGCTGCGAAGGGTAACTTACTTATGTCTTCGCGTTCATCCACATAAAGTATGCCTTGATGCTCGGCAGCAATACTTCTTGCTCGCTCTCTATCCTTAAATACCGCACAAATTTTAGTGTTCATAAACAGCGCTCTTTAGTAAAACACTCTAACACCTTCATATAAATAGGAATAGAAATGCGCTACGGATTAAACCTTGTTATGGATATCTATAATAAGGGCTGATGATTAATCTCTCGCCACTGATCCACATCATGGCCAAAAATAAGTTTCACGCCTTCTTTGTTTAAGCCGCGCAAGGTTTGCATTGATTCTCTTTGCAAGTTCGTATCAAAGCCAAAAGGTGGAACCAGATCTTCTTCTAACATACGCTGCCAATAGCAACAATCACCTACCAGTAGGACGCTACCACTCTCAAGCTCAACGCGTAAGGACTGATGGCCTTGGGTATGCCCTGGTGTTGGTACACACACCACTGAGGCATCACCAAAAATATCATAGAATCCTTCGATTTCCTCAACGTCATGACCAAGGTTAAACTCACTCGCGTGATAAGTAGGTCCAGAAATAAACGCTTCAGATTTTCCAGTTGCCCATTCATCGGCCTGAATAATTATGCGGGCATTGGGAATGGCTGCGGTACCTCCACAATGATCGAAATGTAGATGACTAAAAACAATGTAGTCAATACCAAGCGGATCAATACCTTGTTTTTCTACCGCAGTTTTCAAATTATGTTTCATATCAATTTCAAATACAGAGGCTACATCACCTAGCCTCGATGTGTCAGAACGAAGCTCCGCATGCAGACCGGTATCAAAAATAATATTACCTTTTGGATGTTCCACTACCCAGCAACACACGGGAAAGCGTGTAAGCCCACTAGCCCCTTCACACAGCACCCCTTCATCAGCTGTCATATGCCCACTTTCAATTGGTATCAATCTAATCATCTTTTTGCTCACTTCACTTGTCGTTGATGTAAATGCTGTGACTTAGTTTCGTAAAACGGATTTACACACTATTGGCGATTCTGCATAACGAAGCCGATTAACATGACTTAATAATCTGCCCTCCCTCCAATCGTTCACATAATTCTGCAACTGCATCTCTGTCGCTCGCAAAAATATATTCATTACCTATTTGTTCAAGCAAACCTGTATTTTGCATAACGGTTGACACTTGATGTTTTACCGAACTAAACGCAAGGTGTATGCCGTTATTTTTTAGACGATCTAATAGCTTACGTAACACCTCAATCCCCGAAGCATCTATCTGATTAATCCCGCTACACTGAACCAAGATACACACCATTTCTGGATTATCCTGTTCCAATTTTAATATTGCATTTTCGAAGTAAGCAACATTTACGAACCTTAAGGCACCATCAAAGCGAATAGCGCCTAATCTCGGATGTAATGGAGGAAGTTTATGAAGCACGGCATCTCGTAAAGTTGTATCACTATGTTGACCAAGGACAGCCACTCTAGGACGCATCAAGCGAAATATCAGTAATGCCAACGATAGAAGAATACCGGTCAAAATCCCGTTTTGAATATTGGGCGCAAAAGAAAGCGTCGCAATAAAGGTGATTATCGCAGCAATCCCATCGTCTCTACTTGCTCGCCAAGCATTCCTGATGGACTGAAAATCAAGCAAATTCATGACCGCCATCATAATGATGGCTGCCAGTACGGGTTTAGGCAAGTGGTGGAGTAATGATGTAAAATACAATAATGTAAGCAGTACAAATACCGCGGAAATAATGGAAGCAAGGGGTGTTCTCGCATCTGATGCAAGATTTAATGCTGAGCGAGAAAAAGAACCGCTGACCGGCATAGATTGACTGAATGCAGCAGCCACTTTGGCCAGCCCCTGCCCTATCAATTCTTGATTTTCGTTCCAGGGCTGGCGCGTCTTAATCGATATCACTTTACAACTCGACATTGCTTCCATAAAGCTGACCAGTGCGATAACAAACGCTGCAGGTAATAAAGCCACGGTAGCTTGCCAATCAAGAGGCGGTAAGCTCATCGTCGGCAGACCCTGGGGGATCACACCAACAACATTCCCACCTAGTGCTCCATAGCCACTCCAAAAGCTGACAAATGTCAGTAGAACCACTGTCACGAGCACGCCAGGTAATTTTGGTGCAAAGCGCTTAAAACCAAACAGCAATAATATAGCCGATAGGCCAAAACCCAAGGAGGGAAGGTGTACTTGATTTATGTGGATAAACACATGAGAAATATCGATTATGAAATGTGTAGAGTGAGGGGCTGGAATACCCATGAGTGTTGAAAATTGTGAAAAAGCAATAATAATCGCAGCGGCATTGATAAAACCCATCAATACCGGGTTAGAGAGAAAATTAAGCATCACACCGGCTTTCATGACACCAAAAGCAATCTGCATTAAGCCCGAAATTAATGCTAATAGTATTACATACGAATAGAAAAGATCAGTGCCATGAGCAGCCAAGGGCGCAACGCTCGCTGCAGTCAAAAGAGAAGTCATCGCAACAGGACCTGTTGACAATTGTCTTGAGGAGCCAAATAAAGCCCCCATCAGCGTAGGAATGAGTGCTGCGTATAATCCGTAGTAGGCTGGCACCCCTGCCAACTGCGCATAAGCAAGAGATTGGGGAATAGCGACTAACGAGACAGTCAGGCCCGCAATAATATCCGACTTGAGAGTCTTGGGTCGAAAATCGAATCTCTGATTAAAATTTTTCCATAAAAAATCCAGTTTCATTGGATTTTCATCTTCGTCTTATTCATAGACCTTCTTTCACATTAACAGACTCACATTAACAGACTCACATTCAACTACCGATACTCTTATAGCGCCTCACCTATATTGTATAACTTCTCAGAAATTTGAGGCATCTCATCTACCACCGTTCGCCCACACCTCACTATGACGACATCCTTCTCAGGAATGCAAATAATTCGTTGTCCATCATAGCCTCCACAGTAGAACCATTCAGGCTTGTCTGGTCTTTGCCACCAGTGGGCTCCATAACAATATTCATCGTCTTTATAGCGTGGTGTTCTTGCATAGTCCACCCAACCACGGGGAAGAATTTCCTTACCGTCCCATATTCCATCACGAAGATAGAGCTGGCCAAACCTTGCAAAATCTTGAGGACTTGCGAATAAAAAAGATGAGCCAATAAAAGTCCCGGAAGTATCGAATTTTGGACTTGCTGAACGTATTCCTATCGGCTCGAATAATTCATCATTCATAAATCTCAGCATACCGGAAGCCCCATCTCCGACGATGTTCTTAAGTATTCGACATATAATATTCGTCGTACCACTAGCGTAAGACCATCGAGTACCAGGCTCATGAATCAGAGGCATATTGGCAGCAAAGGCTGCAGTATCATGCCTAGCATCATGTTGCAGCATGGGGATAACGTCAGAGGCTTCCCCATCAACATAGTCTTCATTAAATTTTAGCCCACTGGACATCCTCAACAACTGATCGACTGTAATACTTTTTCGACTATCATTTTTCCATTCAGGTACATTCGCTGGTGCATGAATATCCAATTGACCTTGCCTTACTAAAATCCCGACCATCGCTTGCACTACACTTTTCGCCATAGACCAGGAATATTGCAGGTAAATGGGATTGGCACCTGCATCATATCGTTCATAGATTAGCTCGCCCTTTTTTACGACCAACAATGCATAGGTAACCCCTTGGGCATCGCTTAGATCAAATAAGCGGTCTGCCAGCTCGCTTATTCCTTTCACATCAGATCGAGGCCAGCTTTTGGTTGGCCAATCAACGCCGTCTACTTGCTCGGGAAGCGCTATGAGTGAATCCATATCCAACTAATCCTCTAAAATTTCTAAGGGCGCATTTTTTAACGAGCGTAAAAATAGACCTAAACCGCCAACGCTCAGCACGAGGATGACAATCAAATCAAAAGCACTCATCGCCTTAAAAGTAAATTGAATAGAAGAGATAACGCCGAATACCAGTGCGACTATTGAGCCCAAGGCCAATATCCACCCAAATAGATTACGGCTGTTGTAGAAAATCATACCCACACCAAACATAAAAGGAATCATCACCATCCCACTGGTCACTGCATAACTACCTCCGAAAGCGCTAAACCCATACAAACGCATACCGTATCCAAAACTCGTTGTGACCATGATGGAATTTAACAGCATATAAACCCCCCCTGACATCATGACAAGTCCCATCAGGAATTCTCCAACGCCACCATTAGTGCCCCCAGCTCCTTTCACATTCATACCCTCAATCTATTAGGTTGCTAGCAAGCATATCGAGAAAACAAGCCTAAGGTAAGTAATTTACTCATAAAGCGCACAGTAAAGGCGTATGATTTATCTCACAACAATTATTATAACGGATAGCATTTATGACCATGCCAGAGACCGGACAAAACTGGGAAGCACTCAAATCAGAAATGCTTGCTCGTGGTCAAAATGATGCTAAATGGCGGGACGGCAAAACAGCTGTTTACGTTTTTAATGCCGGTGAGGAAGTTTCTCATGTACAGAAGGAAGCTTATACCCTTTATATGTCCGAGAACGGTCTTGGCCCTGCAGCTTTTCCTTCTCTACACCAGATGGAAAAAGACGTTATTGCCATGGCACTTTCACTTCTTCATGGCCCAAAAGGCGCCGCCGGCTCAATCACGTCCGGTGGTACCGATTCAATCACGATGGCGATAAAAGCAGCAAGAGACTACGCAAGAAATGAAAAACAGCTAAAAGGGCAACTTAATATAGTTATTCCCTATTCTGCCCACCCTGCCTTTGACAAGGCTTCCATGTTAATGGAGATTGAGATTCGCCGCATTCCCATCAATCGCGATTATCTCGCTGACGTTAAGGCAATGTCAGACGCCATCGACGAGCAAACTATCATGTTAGTAGGTTCTGCCCCTAGTTTCCCTTACGGATTAATTGACCCAATAATCGAATTGGGTAAGCTCGCGCAAGAGAAGCAAGTTTGGTTACATGTTGATGCCTGCGTGGGTGGCTATATAGCACCCTTTGTGAGAATGAATGGCATGGATATCCCTGATTTTGACTTTAGCGTTCCAGCGGTTACATCAATCTCTGCAGATTTACATAAGTATGGTTATTGCGCTAAAGGCGCCTCTACCGTTTTATTCAGAGACGATTCCCTCAAGCAACACATGGTATTTGATTGCAATGACTGGCCAGGAGGTCGAATGGTAACACCTACCCTTGCGGGTACGCGGCCTGGTGGCGCGATTTCTGCTGCATGGGCTGTCATGAATTTTCTAGGTGTAGAAGGATATAAAATAAAACAAGCTGAGGTATGTGAAGCTCGCAGCATCATTGAAGAAGGTGTTATCAACATGGGCTTCAATATACTCGGATCACCGGTATTGGGTATTGTTGCCTTCAGCCATCCACACCTTGATATTTTTGCCATTTATAAACAAATGTTTCATCGAGGCTGGTTCACTAGCCTGACAACAGCCCCAAAAGCCCTACATTTAATGCTCTCTCCTTTTCATCTCAGCGTCACTACCGACTATCTTGAGGACTTACGATCATCAGTTGAACAAGTGAAAAATGGTGATGTAGATGCCGTTACAGAGTCCCGCTACAGCTAACTTCCTTAACGCCAAATCCCCAGATAGAATCTCGATATCATTCAGAAGCACTCTAAGTGCTTCTTTTCTAGTCCAACCACAGATTATGCTTGTTTCATAGCGCGTGCTTTAATCAAAAAACATCTCACGCCAGTCACTTTTCCTATGATTGTGATTTTTGGGCAGCACTATTCTGTAAACCCGTCCGTGTTTTGCTCATTTGTCTAGATTGGAGGTAGTTCAAACTCCTTGAGCGCCAATAGCGCCCGCTCCAAAAGTAAACGATGTTGATCCTTTAGTTTCACAAATTGCTGACGAGCTGTTCTGACCACATTCGCCGCAATGGCATAAAGACGCCAGCGTATCGTCATCCCTCTGTGATGCGCTAAGTCCTCTGGCAACAAGGCCCGCATTAGCGCAAATATATTGAACGATAGGTATACCCACCCAGATCCATCCCGTCAGTATCACCTTGTGGGTCTATATCAAGACTCGCCTGGCCTTGCATGGCATGGCTTTTCGCTGAATGATCAATGTAAAGGCATTCTCATACTCACCTATACGATGGCTTGTTCGATAGGTCTCCTGCCCATATACACCTTAGCCCGCTCTATCCGATAGCAGCTCCAATCTGCCCCTTTTGCCGACTCAATCCCTTCTTCATCGCAATATCGAATGATTTTTGTTTAACAACCCGACGCATCAATACATAAAGCGCCTTGAGTTGTACACAGATTGGGCGATGGTCTGTTTTGTCGCTAGCCTTTATGTAGCCAAGGCTTTCTTCGTATAGCGTTTTCTATCTGGGGATCTGGGGGTAGAATATTCATAAGTATTGCCGGTATCATCC
>JBLHIH010000037.1:0-30399 GCA_047616645.1 Flavobacterium sp.
ACAACACTTCAATATTACCAGAGCGCTAAAAATTGAAGCCAAACCTTATAAAAATGAATTTCTAATGTTGATGAACCTTTCCTAGGTAAATCTAATCAAAGGGAAGAACATTCAACCAGTGAAGGATCCTGACAATGAAACTTGCTTCTTATTAAAGAAATGTAGTGATAGAAACCTAAATCACTACAAAATCTTATTAGAAGAGTTAAGAATGCGTTTTAGTGTTGTAGCGGGTGGAGAATTGGATTATCACCCTCTATTGCCTGGCAATTTCTATCTATGTTTTTGGCATGCGACAGAAAAACTAAAGTTGAGCCCCTCTGAGCGTAAATTATTGTTACCGCTATTTAATCGCTTTGTAATGGATAGATTTGGACAAATATTATCTATAGCAAATCAGTCCATGGTCGATGCAGGAATTAAGATGTCGAAAACACTAGCTCAGAACTAAAAGTAGGCAAAATCCCGTCTATACTAAAGCTGAGCTCAAGAACTACACATTTTTATGCCCTCTATTCAAAAAGATAGCGTCGAAGATATTACCACTTCCTTAGTGGCTGGAATTGCGGCCTGCATCTTTAGAATAGAAATCAGTACTGGCGACGTCCTTTATTTAAACGATCAAATTGAATTGATCACAGGTTTGCCCAAAGCACATTTTAAAAGCGTTTCTGACGTCTTAGCGCTATCGGTTGAGGGAGTATCGACTCTCATAAATAGACATTCTGATGAGGCTGATGGCAATGGCGTCTGGGATCTCGACTACGAGATTCGTCACAAAGAGGGCCACATTGTATGCGTCAATAGCCGTGGTCGTTTTGTTAGCGATTCTAGCGGTAAGCGAACTCACCTAGAAGGCATATTCGTTGATGTGTCTGAGCGAAAAAAAATGAGCGAATACATAGTTTACTTGCAGCCGTGTTGTCAGACATTGGCAGTGAGGTAATTATTTATGATGCTCAGAATTTGTCACTTCTATATGCCAACAATATATTATTAGAAAACCTTCAGTATTCTTTGACTAGCCTAAAGAAGAAAGCTTTTTCAGAGTATATCTCTGGAGAGCCAGATCAATTTTTGAAAGACAAAATAATAGAAGTAAAAGATCTTGGGAAACGTGTTGAGTTTGATCTTAATCTTAAACGTGAGGATGGTAGTGAATACGTTCTGCAGTCTTCACTAAATTTAATGGATTCAGGAAATCCTGTCCTCGTATTAGTAGGGCAAGATAGCACTGTACATCGTGAGCGTGAACGATCGAGTGAGGAAGCTCGAACGCAATATCTAAGATCCCTGGAAGGTGCCGAAACCATTATTTGGGAATGGGATTTAGTTAAAGATGCATACAATACAATACCAGCTATTTACCTCAAATATGGTTGGCCCAATGATATGTGCCACCTGGACCCCTTTGATCAAGTTCTTACGATTGTTCATCCAGAGGATCGTAAAAATTTATCAGCAGTTATCAAACAAGCCATAGAATTGCCTATGGAATTTTCTATAGAGTACCGAATGGCGACGAAAGATCAGGGTATTTTGTGGGTTTTTGCTAAAGGACGGTCATTTTCTAACGAGGAAAATAAGGTTGTTTCTCTATCAGGCACTATTAGTGACGTAACTGATAGAAAAGTGGCGCAGATTGAAATCCAAGATAGCATTACAAAATTGGAAATGGTGTTAAATAATATTACTGATAGCATTATTACCTTGGATGAAGAGGGTCACGTACTCTCTATTAACCCTGTTGCCGGAAAGATATTAGGTAAATATGCCCATGAATTATTCGGCGAAAAAATTGCTAATCGATTGAAGTTTGGAGAACAAAGATTACTTTCTTGGGGCTCCATTGCAGACCGAACGTTGAGAGAAGGCAATGTTGATACTTATGATTTTGAATCGATCCCAGTGGAAATTGCTGTGAGCGAAGCAAAGCTCGCGATGGAAAGAATTTATACAGTTGTCATTCGTGATATTAGTAATCGCAAGCGTGTCGAACAAGAGATAATTGACGCCAAAGAACGTGCGGAACAAGCTGCAAGAGCCAAGAGCGAATTTCTTGCTACCATGAGCCATGAAATTCGTACACCAATGAATGGTATCTTAGGAATGACGCAATTGCTTTTGGATACCAATTTAGATGAAGAACAAAGTGAAACGGCAAAGGTAATCTACTCATCGGGCAATGCTTTGTTGACGATAATTAATGACATTTTGGATTTTTCTAAAAATGAAGCAGGAAAGCTCGAAGTAGAATCAGAATTGTTTGATCTTCGAGAAGTGATCGCTGAGGTAATGGAAATTGTTCAGTTTACGACGATTGTAAAGGATTGCCCGCTTTGGGTAGATTATCCTCTAGACCTTGCGCATAAATTATGGGGTGACCCCGGAAAAATCCGCCAAATTTTATTAAACCTGCTGAGAAATGCGGCTAAATTTACCGAAGATGGAATGGTCACTGTGGCGGTGGCCGAAGCTGAGAATTAGGATGGTATTTTTTGTCTGACAGTGAGCGTAAGGGATACTGGTATCGGTATTCCCGATGATCTCATAACAGGTTTGTTTGATTCCTTCTCTCAAGCTAGTGCCTCAGTGACAAAAAAATATGGTGGTACAGGATTAGGTTTAACGATTAGCAAAAAACTGGTCGAGCTTATGGGAGGTGAAATCGGAGTAACTAGCTGTGTGGGAGAGGGTTCAAACTTCCATTTGAAAAGTCTAAAGTCGAAAAATATCCTGTTTTAGATAGTCGATTTCCAAACAAAAAAGCGTATTTATGCTTGCAGAGCGGCGTATACGCTCAAGCCTTGATAAATCAGTTAGAAATGTTTGGTATGGAAGCCATTCCCATTAGCTCTGAAGACGATCTCTTAGTCCTGTCAGCTAAGGAGGAAACAGATCCGCCAAGTCTCGTGCTCATTGGAGACGATGCTGACCCTGGTCAGTTTTTACCTTCGTCTCATAGTGTTAGTGCCAGAAGGTTTCAATATTTAATATTGACATCGATGTGGTTTAAGGAAAAGGATCGTTATCTTGAATTGGGTTTTAATCACTACATTAAATCCCCTATTTCTGATAGTAATCTAGTAAAAGCGTTGATCCAGGCGTACTCCAATAATGAAGATCAATTATCGAATTCTAAACCCATTTTAGTTGATCATGATCTTGAAGCAAAAGGCGTAAGGGTTTTACTTGCTGAAGATAATATTGTAAACCAGAAAGTAATTTCAAGAATGTTGACTAAAATGGGCTGTCGAGTTGATGTGGCAGCGAATGGGAAGGAAGCTTTTGAAATGTGGAAGTCTCTACCCTACCATTTAATTTTAATGGACTATCGTATGCCAGAAATGGGTGGCATTCTGGCGACCGACCATATTAGGACGATGGAAAAGCCTCAGGAGCGAATTCCCATTATTGCGATGACAGCAAGCGTGGGACTTGAGGAGAGACAGGCGTGTTTCGATGCGGGTATGGATGACTACACCAGTAAGCCAATCTATCAGGAAGCATTAAAAAACGTTATAATGAAATGGACTAACGGGGTGACAAAAAACCACCCCGATTAGTTTGCTCAAGCGTGGTTTATTTTTTTGGATGTAGGCGAACGGGTAGTTCACTAAAACCCTTAACAAAGGATGAAAGCACACGAACTGGCTCTCCAACGACTTCTACCTTTTCGAAGCGCACCATAATTTCTTCCCAGAGCACACGAAGTTGCATCTCAGCTAGGCGATTGCCCATACAACGGTGAATACCGAATCCAAAGGAAACGTGTTGTCGTGCCTTTTCTCTGTCTACGATGAACTCGTTGGCTCGGTCAATGGCTTCCTCATCTCGATTCCCTGAAACATACCACATAAGAATACGGTCACCAGCTTTTATTTGCTTGCCGCCTAAGACGGTATCAATGAGAGCAGTTCTTCTCATATAGGCTAGTGGTGTTTGCCATCTGATGATTTCCGCAACCATGTTAGGGATGACGCTTGTATCATTCCTTAATTTCTCGTATTCATCAGGATTTTCATTTAGAGCAAGCACGCCGCCAGAAATTGAATTTCTCGTTGTATCGTTTCCACCCACTATAAGTAGTATCAGATTCCCCAAGAATTCCATAGGGTCCATACTACGCGTTTCTTTTCCGTGAGCTAACATTGAAATTAAGTCACCGGCAGGCGGCGCATTAACTCTTTCATTCCATAGTTTTGTAAAGTATTCGAGACATTCAAGTAGAACGGTTCTACGTTCTTCTTCGGAACCCACAATTGATCCAGGTACCGCTGTTGCAACATCCGACCAATAGGTTAGTTTTCGTCGATCTTCAAAAGGAAAATCGAAAAGTGTGGCAAGCATTTGTGTGGTTAATTCAATGGATACCAAATCTACCCAATTAAATGTCTCTCCAATGGGAAGGGATTCCAATATGTCAACTACACGTTTTCTGATCGTACCTTCCATTTTCGCCAAATTGACTGGCTGTACGGCAGGGCTGACAGTCGCGCGTTGAACATCATGAATAGGTGGATCCATGGCGATAAACATACGTGTTTTTAATCTGTCTTCTGGTGCATTGAGGGGAGGTCCAATAGTAATACCATCCTCAGAGGAAAAAATGTCATGGTTTTTATCTATATATTTAATGTCCTCAAATTTAGTGATGTGCCAGTAGCGACCAAACTCTTCATCTTCACTTAAGTGAACTGGATCCTCTTTACGAAGTCTTTCGAAATATGCCCAATGTGCATCCTGCAGAAACAATTGGGCTTGTAAAGGATTCACGTCTTCAAGTGGAATAGAATAAGGGTCTGGTAGATCTTCAAATTCAATCTTTATGGCTTCGCTCATACTCGTTGTTTCCGTTTAATATCGCAGTGGTAGAAAAGCTATTCTAACTAATGCCATGAAAACTTAAATAGGTTATTTGCTCACAGTATTTGTGAATTAAAGTCACAAATAAAAAATCCAGACCTGCACAAAGCAAATCTGGATTATGTTGTTGTCGTCAATTGAGTTTTAGACCCGCTTTTACACTACGCCGAAAGCAATCATCGCATCTGCAACCTTTACGAATCCCGCTATATTAGCGCCTTTGACATAGTCGACGGTGCCATCTTCTCTCTGGCCATATTCAAGACAACGGTCATGAATGCCTTTCATAATCGATTTAAGTTGCTCTTGAAGGTCGGCTTCTGTCCAACTTATGCGACCGGAGTTCTGACTCATTTCGAGCCCTGATACTGCTACACCACCGGCATTAGAGGCTTTGCCAGGTGCATAGCTAATACGAGCATCTTTAAATACCTTAATACCGTCGAGGTCGGTTGGCATATTTGCGCCTTCAGAGACACCTATACAACCATTTTTAACCAGGGTTGCTGCTTCTTCTCCGTTGAGCTCATTTTGAGTGGCGCAGGGTAGGGCTAGGTCGCACTTCACACTCCAAGGTCGATCTCCAGCATGAAATGTAGAACCGGGGAATTTGTCTGCATAGTCGGATATTGGTCCACGAGTAATCGTTTTATGGTGTTTGATCCAATCTAGTTTTTCTTGGTCAATACCTGCTGGATCGTGGATGTAACCTTTTGAGTCAGAGAGAGTGAGTACTTTCCCTCCTAAATGAAGGATTTTCTCGGCTGCGTGAGTTGCCACGTTACCGGAGCCAGATAGAACAGCGGATTTTCCTTCAATAGAATCATTTCTATGGTCCAACATGTTCTGTAAGAAATATACGGCACCATATCCAGTTGCTTCTGTTCTCACAAGGCTGCCGCCAAACTCCAGTCCTTTGCCGGTTAATATGCCGGTAAATTTATTGGTGATTCGTTTATGTTGGCCAAACATATAGCCTATTTCACGGGCGCCAACGCCGATATCACCAGCAGGTACGTCTGTATCTGCGCCAACATGTCGATATAATTCGGTCATAAAAGATTGGCAAAAACGCATAACTTCATTATCCGATTTACCCTTAGGGTTAAAATTCGAACCACCTTTACCGCCACCCATTGGCAGTCCCGTCAGGCTGTTTTTAAACGTTTGTTCGAATGCTAAGAACTTCAAAATACTTTCGGTCACACTGGGATGGAATCTAAGCCCGCCTTTATAGGGTCCGATGGAATTGTTATTTTGTACCCTCCAGCCTCTTTGTACCCTGATATTACCGCTATCATCTTCCCAGCAAACTCTGAAACTGATGACTCGATCTGGTTCTGCGATTCTTCGAAGAATTTGATACTTGTGATAAATTTCTTTATCTTCGATGTAGTCAAAAATATCTTCCGCTGCTTCTTGAACCGCTTGAATAAACTCTTCTTGGTGTGGGTTTCGTTTCCTTACTCCTTCCATAAACTGTTCGATATCGACGTGATCTGTTACTGCCATTTTCTTTCTCCGTTTATTATCTAGCTCGTGATATTAGTGTTTTTGCCTTGCAGATTTACATAAGGATATTATTATTGTATTTGTTGACGTGCCTCGGCTAAAAGTAGCGTATTTTCTGTGTTACATCAATGTTTAAAGCAACAATAAAGTGTTTAGTGCGGCGTAGATGGTATGCTTCTTGGGAATGAATACAAGAAGTTAATTCCGAATATTGGGTTTTTTTTTTAAATCCGCCGAGTGCATGATATCTCACCTATCTTCGATTTAAATTTATGGAGTAAAAATGCCTGACAATCTTCCTGAATCTCTGATTAATATTCGATCAGAGATGTCTGAATTCATTAGGAAACACTTGTCTGTAGAGAGCAATGACGATCAATCCAATCGAGAAAAAGATAAGATAAGGTTGGGTGTCATCGAAGCTTCTAAGGAAGCTAAATTCTTTTATAAGACGCAAGCACAAGCCTTCGGAGGCAGGCCTGCAAGTTCCTTAGAATTGACCATGCTGAGGGAGCAACTTGCTGCAGCGAATTCAGAATATTCTCAATTTGTATTTGGACCTGGCCCTGGGATTCTCCATAAGGCTGAAGGTTTCCTGAAATCTAATTATCTAGATCCGCTTCTAAAAGGAGATAAAAGAATGGCCTTCGGTTTCACTGAACCTGAGGATGCGATAAGGCCTACGTACGCAATAATTGAAGGTGAGAAGCTCACAATCACAGGTAGAAAATCCTATGTCACCGGTGGTACAGCCGCTGACTTTATCGGGATATTAGTAAATTTAGAGGACATACAAGGGAAAAAATTGGGTACAGCGATGGTAGTTGTAGACAAGGACAAAACGGGCGTCTCAATTGAGAGAGATTTTACTTCAATGGAGGGAGGTGACCACCTCGCCTTAAAATTTGACGCTGTCCAAATCCACGTAAATTGCATCGTCGGAAAACCAGGTGAAGGTATGCCTAGAGCCTTAGGTAACATTGCTGATGTCCGATTGATGGTATCAGCACAAGCAATGGGGATATGTATTTGGGTTAATAATTTTTTGGAAACAAAGCTCAACTCGCCTCATAGAAGTGGGCAACCACTTGGAAGTCGAGAAGGCATTCGCTTAAAATTAGCCGACTTGCGAATAGAAACTTATGTCGCCAGAAGTGCTTTGTATCGAACGGCCAGGTTAGTTGATAGCGACGAAAATAGTGTCAATGAAATTTCTACTACTAAAATATTCTGCACCGAAGTGGCAGGAAGGGTAGTGGATCAAGCTATTCAATTAAGTGGTGGAGAGGCACTCGTTCTGGGTCATCCACTGGAGAAAATATATCGCGAGGTAAGATCTCTTAGGCTAGTAGAAGGCGCTAATGATTTGTTAAGACTCAACATTGTAAAAGGCAAATTCGAATTGGGTTTAGGGCGGCTTTAACTGTTCATTGCACTATTTATTTAACTGCTAATGTAACTATTTATTTCACAATAAAGTGTAGAGAGGATCAATTTTTGAAAGAATACAGACAGCATCATTTTGAATGCCCGATGGGAGCGACTGAGCTCCTCCTTGTTAGACATGGGGAAAGTCGAGCTGCTGTTCCGGGTTCTCCATTTCCCTTGGTTGATGGGCAAGGCGATCCGGAGCTAGCAGTGACGGGTCGAGCTCAAGCACAACGCGTCGGCGAGCGTCTGAAAAATTATGATATCAATGCTGTCTACGTGACAAACTTGCGCAGAACGCAAGAAACTGCCGATCCTCTTTTAGCCCATTTAGATCTTACTGCCCATGTGGAGCCAGATTTACGTGAAGTTCATTTAGGAGAGTGGGAAGCCGGTGTATTCAGAGTGAAAGTTCATGAAGGTGATCCTTTGTATGCACAGATGCGGAAGGAGGAGAGGTGGGATGTCATACCTGGCGCTGAATCTCATTCTAATATCAAATCAAGAGTGTCCAATGCCCTAAATAAAATTATCGCTACCCATCCCAATGAACTTGTTGTTTTGGTTCTCCATGGTGGAATTATTGGTCACATTCTTGCCGAAGCAACTATGGCAACACCATTTGCGTTTAATGGTTGCGATAATGCCTCTGTAAGCCATCTAGTCTCACATGAGAATAAATTCATTCTCCGTGGCTACAATGACATCAGCCATTTGGTGGGTCTTGAGTCGGATTCGCAACCGACTTAAAGCCGATCTAGAGAAGAATTAAGTCACGAATACAGAAAGCCACTTTCGGAAGCGTTATTTTTTGGGATAATAACAAGTCATTCAAAATCCTTGATGGCTTTTAATATTTGGCGGCAACTAACCTGTCCCACTAGCTTGCCATTTTCTACGACAGGACGACGTCTATGTTTGTGATCTAGCATACTCGCTGCTACGCTGACGATATCTTCATTTGGTGAATTTGATTCAACTTCTTTCGTCATGACGTCTTCTACAATAGCGGCACCCGGCAGGCTGCCGTTATATACCGCATTTACGATGGCACGCAGGCAATCAAGTTCTGAGAGGATGCCAGCCAAATTACCGGATTCATCCACTACAGTAACACCAGAAATTTTGTGTTCAAGGATGATTTGTGCTGCTTCAGAAACGGTAGCTGATCGATTTACCGTTACCGTGGGTTGCATGTAGTCTCTAACTTGTATGGAATCTGACATAAGTTAATCCTCTCTTTTTCATCAGTATTGATGACTAAGGCCATAATTGCGAATTATATTACAACCTTTCCCAAAGTGTATCGAAAGATAGCGACATTGCTTGGGCAATACTTAAAGATTCAATCACAACTGCGGTAGGGTAGTCGCCCTTTGTGAGTGAAATCATTGCGCATTTTGGGGGGTAGATCGCAACATAGCTGGCGCCGAGGTTGATATTTTGGTTAGGAATCCATTTTCTCGACGACAGGGGAGCAGATTCTCCACCATCACCAATCGCGATGACATTCACGTGTATGTTTTTTTGAACGCGCATACGGGTGAAATTCGGCAAGGGTCGATAAAGGTATTTTCTGATTAATTTTGAGCTATAGACACGATAGTGCTTGTCCCCATCGCTGTTCAAAATTTGATCGTTCGTAGATTGATTAGCTACCGTTTTTAAAATGTCCTTCAACACATATTCTATTCCATCGTCACCCTCGTATTGTCTCACTGTCGTTGAATCTGCTCCAGGATTGAGCTGGATTAGATCAGGTACAATTTCGTTACGAAGCAAGCGAGAAGCGCTATCCAAAGTTGCTTGTTTTTCTTCCAATATATTGATGAGATTTTCTGGGGGTTCTGCGCAGAAGAAACGTCGTTTACCAAGGGGGTAGTAGCTGACCAAAGCTCTGCCTTTTAGAGATTTTAGAATTTCGTAAGTAGTACCTCGATTGATTTCTGCCTCAGCGGCGATATCGCGAATTGAACAGGGTCCCAATTTCAATAGGGCCAGATAGATATCGGTTTCTCTGCTTGATAGCCCGAGCAGGGCCAGAGTCTCATGAATAATCAAAATATGTCCTTTCTGAACTGCAGCGAATCGATAACTGAAGTTCTCTTGTTGTCATAAATATGATGACAAGTGGTCTTGTTTAGCTAAGAAATATGAATATTGTGCACTTTTGAATATCACTATGTCAATCGGAGTATGACAATGTGTGGAATAGTTGCTTGTAGTAGTACGGAAATGAGTCAGAAGGCGGTTGTTGCGGCGCTTGGTAGAATGCAATATCGAGGTTATGACAGTTATGGTTTTGCTTATTTAAGCGAATCGGGAAAACTGCTAGAGGATAAGAGCATCGATAAATTCGATATTGATGCCATTCACCTTCCAGAAAGTCAGATTATATTAGGTCATACTCGCTGGGCTACTCATGGCAGTGTTACCTTGAATAATAGTCATCCTCATCTTGATAAGCAGCGGCAGTTTGCTCTGGTTCACAATGGAATTGTGGATAATTTTATTGACTTGAAACATGCCTTGATAAAACGCGGCACCCAATTCGAAACTGAAACCGATACAGAAGTGTTGCTTCATCTAATGTCAGACACGCTCGCCAGCTGCGAAAACCGAGTTGAGGCAATTTATTCCCTATGGGCTCAGATAGAAGGGCGTAATACCCTCTTATTTCTATTTGAGGATGGAGAATTACTGGGTTTACGCCAAGGATCTCCACTGGTTTTAGGCCGTAGCAAGACCGCTAATTATATGGCATCTGATATTTTAGCTTTCGCTGAGGACATCGATTATTGCCTTCCCCTTGCTGATGGTCAGGTAGCATCGATTAAAGGACAGAGCGTTGAAATCTACAACTGCGATAGGCAGAAGGCGAGTCCAAATTGGCTAGAGATCAATTTCAAGATTGAAAAAAGTGATAAAGACGGATATCGACACTTTATGCTGAAAGAGATTGGGGAGCAGTGGTCTACGATTCCTCGGCAACTGGATCAAGTGAATGAGGTATTTAAAGATTTAGTGAATTATATAGATACTGATAAAAATGCTGATACGAAAGCTCGGCAGCGCAGTGTGATATTGACGGGTGCAGGAGGTGCCTTTTTAGCAGCTAAACAAATAGTCTGGTTTCTTAATACAATTGCCGAAATACCAGCAATCGTCTTTCCTGCCTATGAATTTGATCAGGCAAGGCTTTTTGTAGAGGAGGGAGATGTTCTTATCGCCATTAGTCAGAGTGGGGAAACAGCCGATACATTAAACGCAATAGAAATCGCGAAGAATTGGAAGATGAAAGTCGCTTGCGTCGTTAATATGCCAATGTCGACAATGACGCAAACCTCAGATTGGGTATTGTATAACCAACTTGGTGCCGAAGAATGCGTTTTATCAACAAAATCAGCCAGTGCTCAGATTACTTTTGGTTATATTCTTGCTCACGCACTAAAAAAAGATATGGCTTGTTTGATCAAAGAGTTCAGTCACATTTCTTATCGACTGAGTTTAGCATTATCAGAAGATCAATATTCTCCGCTTATTAAGGTCGCCAGTTATTTGGCTAACCACAATCATGTGTATATCCTTGGCAAAGGTCAGTACTTGGCCGTGGCGATGATTGCAGCCTTAAATATTAAAGAAGCAAGTTATTTGCACGCAGAGGCTTTTAGTGCAGGAGAATTAAAACATGGTGTATTGGCGCTAATTTCTGAACAAGTACCCGTCATACTCTTCATGCCAAGGAATGATAAATATATGCTTGGTGTGGCAGCAGAGCTTGCTTCACGTGGTGCTTATCTGATTGCAATTGTAGAGGACAAGGACATGCTAAAAAACAATGGCGATCAATTTGATCAAATGCTTCTGCTACCTGCAGATGGTGCTCCGGTCAGTGCTATCATTACCTGCCAATTGTTAGCATATTATGTGGCAGTTGCGCGAAATCTAGATCCTGACCGTCCGCGAAATTTGGCAAAAAGTGTTACAGTTCAATGACAGTGTGTAAAAATTCTATGGGGAGGTTTCCTAAACCAATGCGTGTGAGCTATCTATATAAGTCCTGTTTGTTCGCTTTTAGCCTCACTTGTTTATCGATGCTTGCTTTTCCAGCTTTAAGTTCACCAGAAAAACAAGATTTGTTGCCTTTGCTTGAAGGGTTTGAATGGAAATTGGCACCTGAACAATTTCTTTCCTTACCGGATGATACCTATCTAAGATTGATGGAAATTGCAAAAGATCCAAACCTGCTTGCCTTCTATCGTGGGCGAGCACTGGTCGCACTCAGTTTGTATAGCAACAACGAAACGTGGTTATATTTCGAAAATGCCATCGAAAATGCCTTGAGCAAAAGTGAAAAAAGACGCGCTTTGGAAGGCATATGTGAGATATTTTCAGACACTCGAAATGAAGCTCTAAAAGAATTGTTGCGTCCGGAGCTACAAAATGAAGATATACGTTTTAGGATGATAGCGTTTCAATGCTTACGTAATCTGCAAGTAATAGAATCTGATCTAAGCACCGAAACTGCACTTAAACACTATGAAAAGAGTATAGTTGTGGACTGGGAAAGGCAACAAATTCAAAGGTGATGTTTGTGAATAACAAGACTATAAATGTTGATGAGAGACTGCTCTCTAATATTTTTCACAAAGATGGGTACCTCGTCATAAAATCCATGGCAAGTGAGGCGCAATGCCATGCCATTCTAGAAGTGATTGCAGAGCATTTAGAAACTCAGCTCGCCCCCTTAGAGTATGAAGCAGACGTCAAATATCCTGGTGCACCAAACTCTGTCGACGATTTAGGTGGGAAAACGATCCGTAGACTACTTCATGCTTATGCGAGAGATCCGATTTTTAGATCTTGGGCAACTAACGACAGCGTCAAAATTCGACTTCAAGAACTATTTGGCTCAGAAGAGATCTGCTTGTCTCAATCTCATCATAATTGCGTCATGACGAAGGGATCCGGTTATAGTAGCTCGACGCTATGGCATCAAGATAATCGTTATTGGTCTTTTGACGAGCAAAATTTGGTCAGCGTTTGGTTGGCCTTAGGCCAAGAGCAGGATAAAAACGGCTGTCTATGGGTGATTCCGGGAAGTCATAAAACGGATCTAGATCCTGGACGGTACGATGCCACTTCATTTTTGCGGACAGATCTTGAATTAAATCAAGGTCTAGTATCTAAAGCAGTAAAGGTTGAGTTGGATAAGGGAGATGTCGTCTTTTTTCATAGTCGTTTGTTTCATGCCGCCGGTAAAAATCAAACACAAAAAACTAAAAAGTCTTTGGTGTTCACTTATCATGAACTTAAGAATCAGGCCATTGCAGAAACACGTTCATCAAGGTTTCCGAGTATTGGTTTATAGGTGAAAGGCGGCTAAACTTTGTTTAGCGCTTAGCCTTATTTAACTAATAGCCCTGTTTAACTGATAGACTTGCTTAAACGGGGCCGCGTCGCGGTGATTAGATCCATTAACTCTCGAAATAAATTCTCACGACTCGCACCTTTCCGCCACGCGAAACCTATATCACGATAGTAACTTTTTGAGGGTAACTCAGTGGTTTTTATCTTTGTATTCTTTAACGCCCCTGCGTTTATTGTCATGTCAGGAATGATTGTCACGCCGAGATCGTCGTCGACCATTTGCAGTAACATGGGTAAGCTGTTTGCGCCAAATGTATGGATAACCTTCTGATTTTTTAGTCGGCAGCCTGCAAGTGCGTGATCACGTAGACAATGACCATCATCCAATAAGAGTAGGCTTTCATCAGGCAGGGATTCGAAATCGATTTTGTCAGGGTTTACTAGTGTCGATCGCCGGTTATAGGCTAGATGCATGCCTTCTCTATAAACAATTTTTGTCTCTATTTGACCTGCTTCATAAGGCAGTGCTAAGAGCGCCATGTCTAATTTATTGTCTTGTAATTCGGAAATCAAATTGGCAGTTGTATTTTCTCGGATATAGAGTTTTAGACCTGGAAATTTTTTACGAATTGCAATCACATACTTGCTTATTAGATAAGGTGCTATTGTGGGTATTACTCCAAGCCTAACAGGTATGGAAAGGGGGTTGGATAATGCTCTTGCATCTTCAATTAAATCCTCAGTTTGATTGATGATGTATCGAGATCGATTTGCAATTTTTTTGCCTAGATCAGTAAAAGCCACCGTCTTGTTAGTGCGCTCAACTAAGGTGGTTCCAAGATAGTTTTCTAATTCTTTTATTCCGGTACTGAGGGTAGACTGAGTCACATTTTCTGATAGTGCCGCTCGTCCAAAGTGGCCTTTTTCTTGGAGGGCGACTAAATACTGTAGCTGCCTTATTGATGGTAGATGCATTTGATACCCACGCCTTTTTATATTCAATACAGCGATAATTTCTTAACTTGGATATATCATAGCAATCGAGAATATTGATTGTAACGATTAAATTAATTAAATATATTAATTTATGATCGGTGCTCAGTATGCTCTCGTAATTTACGTATTAGGAAAAAAGAAGATCGAAAGCTGTTTGTAAAAGGAAGGAGCAGATCAAACGACAGGGCGGCTATAAACCGCCCTTTTGCTGCCTTAGCTATCTCTGGCGACAGATGCAATTTCTTCGATAAAACAATCTAATGTATCCAATTTTTGCTGGTTGTCATTTGGTCCAAGTGTGAAATCCGGGACGATCAATTCGTTAACGCCAATATCACGGTAGGCTCCTATAATATCTCTAAGCTGTGAAACACTACCGGCAATCTTAGCGGGGCCTTCCTTGCTCGCATTCATCTTCTTCACAAAAGCTTCATCATCGGATAGAAATAATAAGGCAACTGCACTTCTTTGTATTTCTGCTGGGTCACGACCGATGTCAGCACAGTGTTGATCCAATATAGCCATCTTGTGTTTAAGCGTGTCTGCGGTTCCCCAGACATTCCATTCGTCGGCGTACTTGGCGGTAATTTTTAAAGTGACTTTTTCGCCTCCGCCGCCAATCATTAAAGGTAGTGGAGCCTGGAAAGGCTTGGGCTCTAATGGTGCATCAACTAGCTGATAATATTTACCCTCAAAGTTGACGTTTCCGTCAGAAAATAATTGTTTGATAATTGAGCAGGCTTCTTCAAGTCGTTTTAACCGACCTCCGACTGTATAAAAGGGTAAACCATATTTTTCGTGTTCATTTTCTTGCCAGCCAGACCCTAAGCCAAGTACCAAACGTCCCTGGGAAATATGGTCGACTGTACTTGCCATTTTTGCAAGGATGGCTGGATGTCTATAAGTATTTCCAGCGACAAGCGTGCCTAGACGAATTCTTGGAACGGTGGCGGCTAGTGCTGAAAGCGTTGTCCAAGCTTCTGGCCAATCGAGGCTTGTATCAGCATCGTTGGGCATAAAGTGATCGGCAATCCAGAGACCATCCCAGTTAGTTTTTTCAACATGCCTGGCCAAGTTTTGCATGACAGTAAATGACTGTGTTGGTTGGGGCCAGAAGCTAAACCGCATTGAGAGATTCCTGATTATGAGAGATGAAACAGCATAACGTTCTCGGAGGACGATGTCTTCACGCTATAACTCGAGGCCATATAGAGAACTCAAGTTTATATAGAGCGGTAACCTGACGCTCAATAGAAGATTAGATGACAGATAATTGCTAGTTTAATGTTCAATATTCGACAAAAGCTAAGATTTTTGAGATTACTGGTCAATTTTCATACAGTTGAGACTCTTGAGTTTAGAACTCAATATAGTAAACTGCCCTGGAGGGCATCGGAAAAATTGGCGCCGGGCACCTTACCCTGTCGAAAATTTCTAGAGAATTCTGTTGAAAATTATTGTCTATGTTTTAACGCGGACGCGTCGAAGTACTGTGGATGGCCTTGGCATTGATATAAAAGACGATTCAGTTTTTCCAGTTTTGAATGAAGTAATGGAGGAAGACAGTAGAGATTTTGCTGAGTATGTATTAGATGGTCGAGATGAGGACGGCATTCGTTATTTATTACGAATCTCAGGTGACCAGATGGCATAGTTATCGGTAGAAACCCAAAAGATTCACCCTATATTATTAATCATGTAGATGTTTCAAGAAAACATGCTCGGCTTAAGGTAATGAAGAAACGTGCCTTCATTGAGGATCTTGGTTCTACCAATGGAACCTCTGTAAATGGGCAAAATATTGATGATAAGGGTCCTGTATCGGTTTCCAGCGGAGACCAAATCATCATTGGCTCTGTTGCTATGAAGTTAAGAGTCCTCAACTCATAGATCACTTAGCTATACCTTTAGTTTAAATGAGCTGGTCTGACCCCTTTTATAAGCACATTAATCTGTTAAAGTCAGCAGCCCTTCATTATGGTCAGTCCACCTATTTTTGATGGGCTTATCAATCACGTGAAATCTTTAAGTGGAATTGAAGCTCGAGAATGAATCAAAGATGTTTAGCATGAATTGGAAAAAATATGTCTGTAGCAGAAAAATTGAATGAACAAGCCCAAAGCCTTAACGCTGTAGTCGTTCGTTTTGCAGGTGATTCCGGCGACGGTATGCAGTTGACTGGAAACAATTTCACGAACACCACAGCAATATATGGCAATGACCTAACGACATACCCTGATTATCCTGCGGAAATTAGAGCCCCTGCGGGTGCAAAATTTGGTGTTTCCGCCTTTCAGTTATGCTTTGGTTCAGAAGAGGTGAATACGGCAGGGGATGAAGTTGATGTGCTTGTTGCGATGAACCCCGCCGCCCTGATCACCAATCTGAGTTTTCTCTCAGAAAGCGGCTTAATCATTGCCGATTCGGATGCATTTTCAGAGAGGAATTTAAAAAGGGCTGGGTATGAAACGAATCCTTTAGAAAGTGGTGAGCTTGATGCTTATCGTTTACTCAAGATTGACATTACAAAATGTGTTCTGGAAGCGGTGAAACCTTATGGTTTAAGCCATAAATTTGCCGTCAGATGTAAAAATATGTGGACGCTAGGCTTGACCCTGTGGCTCTTTGATCGAAGTAGAGATCAGGTTGTTGAGGGATTGAAATTAAAATTTGCTAATAACCCTGATATTGCCAATGCAAATATTGCAGCAATCAACGCGGGTCATGCTTATGGCGAAACCGCTGAACTACCAACCGGAGTTGAAGTTTATAAGGTAGCGCCTGCAACGGTTTCGCCAGGCTTATACAGGAATATTACCGGTACCGAAGCACTGGCCTATGGGATAATAGCGGGAGGACAATTATCAAAACTACCCATATTTTTTGCATCTTATCCCATTACGCCCGCATCTGGTTTGCTACATGCTCTGTCGGCGCAAAAGCAGTTCGATGTTATTACTTTCCAAGCCGAAGATGAAATTGCAGCTGTATGTTCAGCCTTGGGTGCATCCTTTGCAGGCTCCTTAGGTGTAACTTCAAGTTCAGGCCCTGGCATATCATTAAAATCCGAAGCGATTTCTCTGGCGGTAGCCACAGAGCTTCCCTTGCTTATTGTGAACACTCAACGAGGTGGTCCGTCAACGGGTCTGCCCACTAAAACTGAACAATCAGATTTGAACCAATCTCTTTTTGGTCGCCATGGTGATTCGAGTTTACCCGTGATATCAGCTCGATCTTCTTCAGATTGTTTTGATGTTGCAATCGAAGCGGTGCGTCTTGCAACAAAATATAGAACGCCGGTTATCATGTTAAGTGATGGATATATGGCGAATGCATCTGAACCTTGGAAAGTGCCTGACTTCGATGCTATCAAAGCATTTCCAGTTGAGTTTGAGAATAGTGCAGAGGGGTTTTCTCCGGCGAATAGAGATCCTGAGACGCTAGCTCGAGTTTGGGCTAAACCTGGTACACCAGGACTGGAACACCGAATTGGTGGAATTGAAAAAGATATTCAGACAGGAGATATCTCTTATGAACCAGAGAATCATCAGCTGATGACCAATGTTAGAAAGCAAAAAATAGATGGCATTAGTCGGGACATTCCACTTCAAGAAGTATCTACTGGTCAGGAGGGCGGAAGACTGGTTATTCTCGGTTGGGGTTCAACCTACGGGGTTATTCACCAAGCAGTTAAAAGAGCACGTCTGATGGGGAAAGATGTATCACATGTCCACCTCAGGCACATCTGGCCAATGCCTCAGAACTTAGCCAGTTTGTTAGAAAGTTTTGAAGTAGTACTTATTCCCGAAATGAACAATGGGCAATTGGTAAATGTCATTCGCGCTGAGTTTTTGATTGATGCAAAGAGCGTTTCTAAGGTTTCTGGGCAACCCTTCAAAATATCTGAAATTGACGCGGCTATCAGTGACTGCTTGGAGGTAAGGATATGAGTGAACAAAAATTGAATGGTGTTTCGATAAAGGATTTGGGGTTGAAGGATCTGCCCTTGACCGCCAAGGACTTTGCCACTGATCAAGAAGTACGTTGGTGTCCGGGTTGCGGAGATTACGCGATACTAAAAACCATTCAAAAATTTATGCCTAGCCTTGGCTTGCCAAAAGAGAAGAGTGTATTTATTTCTGGGATCGGCTGTTCATCGCGCTTTCCCTACTACATGAATACTTACGGTTTTCATACCATACACGGCAGAGCACCTTCGGTGGCCACCGGTGTCAAATTAGCGAATCCCGAATTGGATGTTTGGGTCGTGACAGGTGATGGAGATGGTTTAAGTATCGGTGGAAATCACATGCTGCATGTCTTAAGACGTAACGTAAATCTAAACATATTACTGTTTAACAATGAAATTTATGGCTTAACAAAGGGGCAATATAGCCCGACATCAGCGCCTGGTCTTAAAACACCTTCTTCTCCTGATGGCTCTCTTGATTTACCCTTATCTCCAGGTGCTTTTGCTCTTGGTGCAGGGGCTCGGTTTATTGCTCGATCCATTGATACAGAAATGAAACATCTTACTTCGGTATTGGGTCATGCTCATGGGCATAACGGTGCGTCATTTGTGGAGATACTGCAGAACTGCCCAATCTATAATGATGGAATTTTTGACAAAGTAAAAGATAAGAAAACAGCTCATGATAACCGGCTAATTTTGGAAGATGGTGAACCCCTAGTTTTTGGACAAGATAATCAAAAAGGCCTTAAGTTGAATACACAAACCCTCGCCTTTGAGATTGTAACAATAGGGGAGGGGGGTATATCAATTGAAGATATTTCCAAACATAAGCAATCCAATAAAATTGCGGCTCAAATGTTATTAGATGTAGACTTAGAAACTTTCCCCACGCCATTGGGTGTAATCTATCATGCACCTGAAAAGGCTTATGTAGATCAGGTTTATGCGCAAAGAATTGAAGTGCAGGAAGAAAAAGGAAAGCCAGACATGAACTTACTTCTGCGATCTGGACATACATGGAGTGTTGACTAAATCATGACAGATTTTCAAGCCGCCGATAATGTCGGTACGATCGAAGTGCAAGAACGTCACAAGATCGACATAAAATCTTTACAAAACTATATGTCTGCCCATGTATCGGGTTTTGACGGCGAGATTTTTCTTGAAGAATTTGCCGGAGGTCAATCAAATCCAACATACAAAGTAAATGCTGGAGGAAAATCCTGTGTTCTTAGAAGAAAACCACCAGGAAATTTATTGAAGTCAGCGCATGCCGTCGACAGAGAATATAAAGTGCTTACAGCATTAAGCAATGCAGATGTACCCACAGCGAAGACCTATTCTTATTGTGAAGATGAAGCCGTTTTGGGCACACCTTTTTATCTAATGGAATATTTGGATGGCAGGGTAATTTGGGATGCTAATGAGGGTCCTTATTCTCCCACGGAAAGAGGAGGGTTTTGGGATGCCGCTAACCGAGCAGTCGCGCAACTGCATAATGTCAAATTTGAAGAAGTAGGATTGTCCGATTTTGGTAAACATAGTGATTACATTGCACGTCAAATTAATCGCTGGTCATCTCAATATAAATATACGAAGACAATTGATAATCCTTATATGGACAATCTTATTGAATATTTGCCTAAAAATATTCCCAAGGACGAAGGTTGCTCCATCGTTCACGGAGATCTGCAAATTGCCAATATGATGATGCACAATGATAAAGCGGAAGTTATCGGCATTCTAGATTGGGAGTTAAGTACATTAGGTAGCCCTCTTTCAGATTTTGCTTATCTCTGCAGGCCCTATCGAGACGCGCTTCGAAATGTTGATATAAAAAGTTTGGGCATCCCTTCAGAAGAGGCATTTGTTGAGGCTTATTGTAAAAGAACTGGTCGTGATGGCATTGCTAACTGGGATTATTATTTAGCGTTTAATATGTTTAGGTTATCGGGGATTCTTCAGGGTATTGCCAAGAGAGTGTTGGACGGAACTGCTGCTAGTAAACAGGCTGAACAGGCGGGTGCTGGCGCATTCGACATGGCTAAAGTTGCATGGGCACAGATCGATAAGAGTGTGATCCTAGACTGATCGGCCCACACCACGATCTATGTTATTGGTGGTAAGAGTCTTTCTACCAACTTTACCCAATAGGTTGCTCCGATAGGAGCAACAAGATCGTTAAAATCGTATCCCGGATTGTGAATAGAATCCGTTTGGCCGTTTCCAATCCAAACATAACTCCCCGGTTTTTCTTGTAACATAAAAGCGAAGTCCTCCGACCCCATTGCGGGTTTAGGATTCAGGTTGACAGAATCAGCACCCACAATACTTTGCGCCACTTCTGCCGCAATTTCGCTCTCGGCTTCTGAATTTATTGTCGCCGGATATCGATGTTCGTAGGTGAAATCTGCCTTCGCACCGTAAGCATTGCAAATTTCCCTGGCCATATGTTCCATTTTTGATTCCATCAATGCCTGAACCTTCGGTGAAAAGCTGCGCGTACATCCGCTAATTTTTACTTCACTGGGGATGACGTTATAGGCATCTCCTCCATGAAATTGCGTGATACTTAATACCGCGGGTTCTTGGGGATCGATAAAACGACTAATAATGCTCTGGTAAGCTTCAATAATTTTACTACCGATGATGATCGGATCTATGGTGAATTGTGGCATAGCGGCGTGACCGCCTTTGCCTTTTATTGTTAGATTGAAGATGTCAAAGGCAGCCATCATAGGTCCTGATTTTACCGCAAAAGATCCGGCAGCCATACCAGGGATATTGTGCATACCAAAGACTGACTCAACGGGGTATTTCTCAAATAATCCAGCTTCAATCATTGCTTTTCCGCCGCCTTCGTTTTCTTCAGCGGGTTGAAAAATGAGGTGGACCATGCCTTCAAATTCTGCACTTTCAGCGAGGTACTTCGCAGCGCCCAGTAACATTGCAGTATGCCCGTCATGCCCACAGGCGTGCATCTTCCCAGGGTATTTAGAGACATGAGCGAAATCATTCGTTTCTAGTATCGGGAGTGCATCAAGATCAGCTCTTAGTCCGATAGCTCTATTACCTCGACCTCTTTTTAAGGTGCCAACTACACCCGTCCCAGCGATGCCTGTTTCGACCTCAAAACCAAAGCTTGCGAGCTTTTCTGCAACTACTTTAGCTGTACGATGTTCTTCGAATGCTGTCTCCGGATGTGCATGGATATCACGTCTCCATTGAGTCATCTCTTCTTGATATAGGGTAATGGCTTCTATTATCTTTGCAGTGCTCAAGTCAAGATACTTCTATAGAAAGGATAGGAGGGGGTAATTTAATGTGTTCAGCATAGGAAATCAATCAAGATCCCGTAGTAGCCTAAAAGACGCTGGTAGATCCTTAGATGTAATGTGGCAAATTATTGGGCATTGTACTGCCGAATGTAATCAAACAATGCTAACAATCCATCTTCGTCATGATTGCCGCAAATAAAGTCAGCGAGTGATTTTAACTCTGGGTGAGCATTGCCCATTGCTACACCTAATCCAGCAGCTTTCACCATGGGGACATCATTAAGCTCGTCTCCGACAGCGCAAATATTTGATGGATTAAGGCCAAATCGTTCTGCGAGATGATTTAGCCCATACCACTTGTCAACATGACGCTGTGTAACCTCGCAATAATGGGCGTCGCCGTTAATTTGACTGACCACGACTACATTGAATCTATCATCTTTTTTTACTGCGTTTACAAAATCTTTCAGTTTTGCCATTTCGTCAAAAGTAGAGAGTGCGAGGAAATTTTCTTGATCTATTTCTTGGTCTCCCAGTAAGTTTGCAGCTACCGCATAGTTTTTATTGCTTTCGAAATAGGCGTTTATACCTTCATGCCAAGGTATTTCATTGTCGATAATGAAGTCCGATCCACCGAGTGTGTGAGCGTCTCTTTGTCCCGCAATTGCCAGATTATGCTTTCGAGCTAAGGAGATAAGGTCAACAAATTCTTCTTTCGAAAAAGTTGCGTTCAATATGGTTTTTTGCCTGTCATCTTTAACAAGCGCACCGCCATTACAAATACAGTAAACATTAAGGTCAAGATTATCGATGACATATTGCGCAGTACGAAACCGTCGGCCCGTCGACACGACAATATGTATACCTTCATCGTGTAGTGCATGTATTGCATTTTTTGTTTTTTGAGAGATTTTGTGATCGTCAAGGGCGAGTGTGCCATCAAGGTCAAAGGCTATTAGGGCAATTTTTTTATCCATTTCTATCCACCAATTCGATATCTTAATTTGATGACAAAGATATCAACCAATGCATCTGTCCAGCTATCATGTAGAAGGTCGCTAAAGGAATCATCTTGTTGCGTATCAACATTTGATCCGCGTGTATAGACGACAAACAAGTCTGATAGTGGGGCAAGCTCCCATCGATAGCGCGCTTGGAAGGTCAGTCTGCTGATCCTAAAATCTCTGATATTATCCCCTGGTAATGTAGCAACTTTATCAAGAGAGCCGTTGCTTAATGGCACTTCCCAACGTTCATCCTCTTTGGCTTTAAAGCCAGCCCATTGCGCAGTGACTCTAAATTGCTGTTTTGCTGAAAGGAAATAATCGACTGCAATACGTGGACGCCAAACTTCTGCATTAAAGGTGGTAAAATCTCGGCCTTCTTCATGTAATAACCACCCCTGACGATCTTGATAATTGAGTCCCATAACAAGGGAAAACCGATCTGAGGGCCGCCATGCTAGGTCCGCGAAATAGCTTAGAGCGCGACCGCCGATATTTTCATCTTCATAATTGACGCGGGCGCCAATCCCCAGTTTTTTGGACTGATCTGTTTCTGCAAATATTTCCGCCTGCCAACGCCCTTTTAGTCGATAGTCCCCATTATCTAAGCTATCTCTATCTTCCCATCTAGCAGGGAAATAGCCAATTTGCGTGAACATAGAGGTATTGTTTTTAAAATCTCTGCCCTGATTAAAAAATAATCCGCTTCGGGTGAGCCTACCATCTGTGTTGTACTTTTGGACAACTCTGAAATCTGTAGAGCGACGCTTTAGGGATTTAAGATTGCTATCATCCATGCTGTAACTGTAAACAAAACCCATGTCGTCATTACGTCTCAAGAAACCTAAATCACTGATGTCGAGTTGGTCGTTGAAGTAGTCGAGTGACAGCTTATGTTTTCTACCTTGGCGTGGTGAATAATTGATGTCCAGAAAACCCCCGCGACCACTTACATCATCTACCTTGCTATATATCAACTGAGCTTCAGTATCCCACTTACCATTAGCAGATAGATAATGGCCATCTATGCCGTGGACTGTAGCGTCTTCTTGGGAGTGTTGAACGGAAGTTGTCATCCAACCGAGAGATCTTCTCGCCCCTGTACTGGTATCTTCGTACAAGAATCTAGCAACACCAAAATCTCTACCGTCTTGAACAGTGCTAAAGATTTCACCATTGAGGGTACCTGTTAATTTTGTGTCTTCTTCTAATGCTGCCAAGACGCCATAACGAAAGTTCCCATATTGTCCTGTTAACTTTCCAGCACCGATGAGCTCACTTGGCTGATTCGCTTCTATTCCCGTTAATGCTAAGCCATCAATTTCTGTTGATCTAGGCGCACTGCCGATTCTTCGTGTGTTGAGCAAAGTTGTTGGTGTGCCCCGTCCACTTCTGTCTTGTCGAGCGCGAGCACTCGTGACAAATACCTCTTGGCCTTCTAAGAAGAATGCACGTTTTTCTGGGAAAAAGGTTTCGAACGATGAGAGGTTAACCACTACATTGTCGGATTCAACATTGCCAAAGTCTGGATTGATAGTCGCTGATACTTGAACATTACTCGTCGGTCGCCAAAATATATCGAAGCCCGCTTTGTGTGCTTCTGCGCCATCCTCTCGTGTGTTGTCGTAGGCAGAAGCAGCATAGGGATAGAAGGTAAATTGTTGCTTTGGATTGATATCTTTAAAGCTGATTTTTTGAAGTTTTGAGATAAAAACATTGTTTGTTCTGGGTAAGCCCGGAAAGCCCCACGTTTCATTTTTGTGAGCAACTGATCTTGAGAGATAATAAGTCATCTCTCTAATGTCAGATTCGTTTTCCGGCATTGTCATGACTGACCAAGGGATAAAAAACTCTGCTGACCAGCCTTTATCATGTTCGGAAGAGGCACCATACCAAGGGCCATCCCATTGACTGGTATATTGTCGTTCTGGCAGTAATGTACCGTCTTGCAAGGTATTACCGAGGTTCACTCGAAACCAATACCCAAATAGCCCACGTCCAGTAGGATCAAGTGTAATAGAAACCCCATCTCTTGAAATAAACCCATCTCGCGAGCTAAGTCGTGAAACCAATGTTTCAGGTGGTTGTTCTGCCCAAACGCCTAGGTATAGACCTTTTTCAGTGTAAAAAAGATAAGATTTTGTTTCCCAAGGAGGGGGGGCCAAGGTGTCGGGTTCAACGACTGCCATGTCATCTTTCATGGGCAGATTGGACCAAATTGACTCGTCCAAGATACCGTCAATGAGTATGTCGACCTCTGAAGCATCAACCTTGGTCATTTGTATTGGGGTCGGGGAAGATTCCACAGCAAAAGTCATGGATGAATGTAAGCAAAGCAGTAAAAGGGCGAACTTTTGTATCAAAGCAGGTATTTCTCTTCGGATAATGTATTGTAACCGATCTCAATAAAGTTGGATCGCATAAATCTTCTATTATTCACATACCTTATTGATAAGCACGTTCTTAATCTGACCGTTAGAATCCGTTTATATTTCCATTGATTGCCGAAACTTACACTTATCTTATTGTCGAAGTATTAAAAATTGTGAATATTAAAGAACGGTATCAAAACCTTTACAGCACCCTCGGACTAAAACTTATCAATTGTTTGGCAAAATCAAGTGCTTGTTGTTTGAGAGCTGAAATTACCTATGGAAAGCAAGATCGCCAGAAACTCGATTATTATACGCTTGATGGTGACGTGAACAGGCCAACAATATTATTTTTCTACGGTGGTAATTGGCGTAGCGGTAATCGCTCAGATTATCTGTTTGTTGCAGATACACTACTTTCCCTAGGATATAACGTCATCATTCCTGATTATAGATTATATCCATTGGTTCGTTTTTCAGAAATTCAGGCCGATGTGGTAGCAGCAACCCATCGGATTTTAGCGGAGGTACCACAAGATCAAAGCATATTTATAATGGGTCATTCTGCGGGAGCACAATTAGGCGCGTTGTTATGTCTTGATAAGCGTTTACTTGATGACGCATTGGCTAAACGCATAAAAGGTTTTATCGGACTAGCGGGGCCTTATGATTTTTATCCTTTTAGTGAACTGGACCACTGGGACTTGTTTGGACCTGAAACGCGATATCCTCAATCTCAGGCCGTAAACTATGTGAGAACAGATGCGCCGCCTATGTATTTACTGCATGGTGAAACCGATACGAGAGTACGACGAGGAAATTCAAAAAGTTTGATGCAGAAAGTAAATGCTGTTGGTGGGAAGGCCAGTCGTGAAGTTTATGAGCAGACCGGCCATGTTGATATCATCTTAAACTTCACACGATTACACCGAAAGAAAAGTCGATTGATTAAAGACGTCCAAACCTTCTTGAATGCGCATTCCAGCAGCACACAATAAGGTTTGTTATCCTCGAATATTGCCTATGAAGCCTTCTTATAGGGTGGTCGAATTGCCGCTGCGAGTTTCGACACAGTTTTTGATTGAGTATAAATTGCCTTTGCATGGCTAAATGTCTTAAATCCATCATGACCATGATATGAACCCATGCCGCTGGGTCCGACGCCACCGAAGGGTAGGTCCTCTTGGGCAACATGCATGACTACATCGTTAACGGTTACACCGCCGGATGTTGTATGAGTGAGGACTTTGTTTTCCTCGTTATCATCTTCACCAAAATAATACAGTCCAAGGGGCCTAGGGTGATCGTTTATATAGGCGAGCGGTTCTTCGATGTCTTTATAGGTCTTAATGGGTAAAATTGGACCAAAAATTTCTTCCTGCATCACCTTCATATCTTCAGTTGGGTTTAGGATCAATGTCGGCGCAATGCGATTGAATTGTTGTTGGCTGAAGTCCTCGTTTGCAGGGTTTATTTCAACTATCTCGGCACCTTTCTCCTTCGCATCTTCCAAGTAGCTATTAAGTCGATCAAAGTGTCGATCATTAACAATAGAAGTGTAGTCAGGATTGTCTTTTAAATCGGGGTACATTTTTTTAACAGATGCTTGGGCTGCTGTAATGAAATCTTCAGCTTTATCCTCTGGCACAAAAACGTAATCGGGTGCTAAACAAATTTGACCGGCGTTTAGGGTTTTACCCGCCATGATATTAGCAGCGGATAATTTGATATCTGCGGTCTTACTAATGACCACGGGTGATTTCCCCCCGAGTTCTAGGGTCATTGGTACCAGATTCTCAGCTGCAGCTCGCATGACATGTTTTGCAATGGCAGTTGCGCCGGTGAATAGTAGGTGATCAAAGGGGAGAGTACTAAAAGCGCTGCCTACTTCTGGACCACCTGTGAAAAATGCGACTTCTTCTTCGTCAAAGAATGCCGCAAAAACCTCTTTCATTAACTCAGATGTTGCGGGGGTGAATTCGGAAGGCTTGATCATTGTTCTGTTGCCTGCCGCAAAAATACCGGCTAAGGGACTAAAGGTAAGTTGTACGGGAAAATTCCAAGGAGAGATACATCCGATGACACCAAGTGGTTGGTATTCAACTCTTGCCCGAGAACCAAATAACCCTAGTGGAAACATCGCTTTGCGTTTCTCTGGTCTCATCCAACGGCGTAGATGTTTCTTGGCATCTTTGAGGGGACCGATAGAGCCATCGATATCGGTGAACTTGGATTGTTCTAAGGATCTATGTCCAAAATCAGCGGCCATGGCCTCGCTTAACTTTCTGCCGTGAGTTTCAAGAATATTGATCGTTCGGTCTAATCTATCTATTCGAGTCGCAGCAGTAACAACACCTTCTGCGATGTAGGCTTTTTTCTGTTTTTCTAGCACAGTTATCATTGATTCTCTAATGCTGCCTTCACTTGTCTCTGTCATGATATTTTCCCTGAAAATAAATACTGAATGGCAATATACTAACAGCTTTCCTCAACATTACGATATCTCAGCTATTCGGCCTGATACTAAAAGTGCAACATACCTCAGCTGAATTCCTCAGTTGTATAGCGTTGCACGCGGCATTCATGCCAATTTTGGGGAGGCAGTCCTGCCTTTTGTCTGAGTGTTCGTAAAAAATCTTTGGGCTCAGATAGTTGTTCCCATACTGATGGTAAATAGGTTGCCCTTTTGCCATTTTCTTCCAGAATAATACCGTCTACTCCAGGGCGAATGCGCGTTAACAAGCCCTCAAAATCTAAGATACCCATGTTCTCAGGCTCACTAAGTACCGAAATATGTAAAGTGATTTTTTGGAATTCGCCGATGGTTAGTGCAGCGAATCGAGGGTCTCGGAATGCTGCTGATTGAGCATTATTGGCGATATCCAAAATGAGAGAGCGATGTGCTTGCAAACTCCCTATGCAGCCTCGAAGTTGTCCATCTATATTGATCGTCACAAACGAAGCTGCAGGGACTTTCAAATTATCGGCAACGGTACCTAGGTCAATATTGAATTTATCTCGACTTGTCAGAGCATGCTGAATAGCTTGCCGTGCGACCTGAAGTAATTGCTGACGATTCGCAGTCGAAAGCGCTTGTACCCTGGTCTCTGTCAACATAAAAGCGCCATAACCAACAACTCTCTGGCGATCTCCAGCGGTATCCCCTGAGCTTTTTACTGACAACTGTTTGATGTCATACCGCTTAAATTTGGAGTTTTGTTGGTTTATGAAGTGGGTAAAACCGTTTATTACTCTACATCCACAAGCGTTATCGCCTGATAGATTTGATTCGAGGCGTAAAATTCTTGATGCGGTTTTATCGTCCTTAGATTTAGCTTGATCATAATGATGAAAATGACTCAAATCCGAACTGATGAGAATGAGTGTTTCCGGTCCGCCCCACAATATCTCTAAGACTTCAGCAACTTCCTCTTTGCTTGCGTCACCCACTACAATTGGGATCAGCTTAAAATGCCCTAAACGGCTTTGTAGAAATGGTAGGTGAATTTCGATGCTGTGCTCTTTCTCATGAGCTTGATCGTTAACGGCGATAGTGACATTGGAAAGCGTGGATATTTTTTTTTGGGATGCTGAATCTATTTCTATTTTTCCTAAGGGCGTTTCAAAAAACTTAGCACTGCTCATGGCCATGCCCCGAAATGCGACATGATGAGAAGGACCTAAAAGTACAACCTTTTTAATTTTTGGATCGATATTGATATAGGCTTCTGCTGCAATGGTGCCAGAATAAATGTATCCAGCATGTGGCGCTATTAAGGCTTTTGCAGGTGTATCGGAAGATTGGCTACTAACGAGGGACAACATGTGGTCAACAGTTACCTTAAGTTCTTCTTTATTGTTAGGGTAAAAACTACCCGCGATTGCAGCTCGTCGAATATCGCTCATAGATTTATCTATTTGAAGTCTATCTTGTATAATAATGACTATTCTAATGACTTAAATGGCTATTGAAAGCATATGTCATCAATAATCACATGTCAGCATCATACCTCTTCTGGTTCAAGCGCTAGCGGGAATGAGGCGTCAAATAAATCGTCAAAACTAAAGAAGCACTGGCATTTATTGGAAGACGGTCGGGTTCAGTGTGATTTATGTCCGCGGTTCTGCAGACTAAGAGAAGGGCAGCAAGGACTCTGTTTTGTTCGTGAAAATCAGAATAAAAAAATTGTTCTAACAAGTTATGGTCGGTCGAGTGGGTTTTGTATTGATCCCATCGAGAAAAAACCCCTCAATCATTTTCTTCCAGGGACACCCGTTCTCTCATTTGGAACAGCCGGATGTAATTTGGCTTGTAAGTTTTGCCAAAACTGGGACATAAGCAAATCTCGTCAAATGAATACGCTTGCTGCCGAAGCCTCACCCATCGTACTAGCGGAAGCGGCTGCCATTTCAGCGTGCCGGAGTATTGCCTTTACCTATAATGACCCTGTGATCTTTCATGAGTACGCAATCGATGTTGCAATTGCTTCAAAAGAAAAAGGCATCAATTCGATTGCTGTAACGGCGGGTTATGTCTGTGAAGCGCCTCGTAAAGAGTTTTATGCACATATGGATGCTGCGAATATTGACCTTAAGGCATTTAGTGAAGGTTTTTACAGGAATATATGTGGCGGTAAATTAAGCGTGGTCTTAGATACTTTGCTTTATGTACACCATGAAACCAATCTTTGGTTTGAGCTGACAACCTTGTTAATACCAGGGGAAAATGATTCTCCATCTGAAATTGATCAGATGACAAAATGGATTGTGGATAATCTAGGTCCAGATATCCCTCTCCATTTCACCGCCTTTCATCCAGATTTTAAGATGCTCGATCGGAAACCAACGCCAGCATCCACCTTGACAGAGAGTCGTCGGATCGCAATCGGCAACGGTATGAACTATGTTTATACAGGTAACGTAAAAGATCCTAATGGCGGATCAACTTATTGTTCCAATTGTTCAAATTTGCTTATCGAACGCGATTGGTATGCCTTAGGGCGTTGGCAGCTAACGGAAGAAGGAAAATGCAACGAGTGTGATCACCCCTTACCTGGGCACTTTGAAGCATATCCAGGTAAATGGGGTAGAAAAAGACAAATATTAGACTTAGGTAAGTTTACGGGTGAGTAGTTCAAGATAAGGAAAGAACAGAAAATCATAAAAGAATTTGTAGATAAAGGATGAAGGATAGTACTGGAAGCACGAAGGGGAATATTACCTGCTTAGAAGATATTTTGGATAGAGTTCAATGTCCACAACCTATCTCGATGGACTGCTCTGCCTTTCAGCGAGGTATCGATAATTACCGTATAGATGTACACCTTAGTGATCAATTCGCCCTACAAGCCTATTCTATAATTGAAGCTGTGGTTAAGCGTGTAGTCGCTGGCCAAAGCGCTATTTCTGGCAATTCTGAAGAGCTTGAATATTTTCGTAGTGCGTATAACGAGATGATGCAAACAAGCTATCATCGTGTAAAAACAGATCTCACGCCTGAGACTATTCGTTTCCTACATTTTGGCCTTATAAAATACGTTTTATTAGAGACGAAGTCACAGCTTGATAAATTAGTTGAGCAGATAGAGGAGAGCATCGCC
>JBLHIH010000038.1:0-29643 GCA_047616645.1 Flavobacterium sp.
GCCGCAAGTATCAACAACTTCCCTCTCAATATCCTGATGGTATTGTAATCTTGATCGACCGACACCAGGAAAATTAATTTAGCGGTGTCTAGCGTGAAGGTTACTTTAGCTGAAATGCTTTCCGATGCCGGTTATGCAAGCGACCGGACAAGAGAGTTGACGTTTAACAAACTACACAGTCCGCTAGGAAATCCGTCATTATTGATATGGGTAATGAACCACAATGCATCGATTAAAAAAGATCAAGGTGCGCCGAGTCCGTAGGCTGTCATAAAAAGTCTCATGAGAAATGGGAAGGCGACAATGCTTAAAGCTGATCCGAAAATTAAGATAATTACATTTCTATTCGTTGCTCGCTCGTTCGTGTGGATTCCATTGGCGCAATTGCTCACCTCGACAAACTTACCTTTCGACATCTAGGAAAAGAAAGGTGGTACGGCGATGTGGTCCCAGAAGATCATGTAGAAAAAGAGCGAGAGATGATTGTGTACCTAAAGCCAGAGAAAGTATATTGCGCATAACAACAACCCAACGGAATTCGCTCTACATGATTTCTATCTTAAGGCAACTACTATAGGCAAGATGCTACGAATAGACTTTTTTATCTAGTGCATCGGCGGCAGACTTACGCCCGGTAGCACGCAATCGATTCAGGTATTCAGGCAGCCTACCGCGTATATGAAATGGGCCTCCCTCGGCCACAACATTTCTCAAGGGATCGCGGCCCCGAGCAGCGAGAGGCATGTTCTCCCCTAGCCAGCTTCCAAGAAGTGCTTGGCCTTCATCAAGTTTTTTCTGATCTACTTTCGCAAGATTTGTTGTTTCATGAGGATCGTTTGCGAGATCAAAGAGCATTACGTCATCATAAAGGTGATATCCATCATGCATGGTGTCGATAAGTAAATGTTCACCCCAACGCACCCCCCTCTGGCAAGTCCATGCGCCCTGTGAAACGACGAGATAAGGTCTTCCCTCGTCTTCCCCTTTCATAAGTTGTTTGGCAAAGCTTTCGCCATCCCAGATATCTGGGACGCGGACGCCCAACATCTCCAAAATACTTGCAGTGATATCAATCTGATAATGCTTCGCATCGTACTGCTTGGAGAGTTGCGGTTTAATGTCTGGCCACTTAAGAATCATGGGAATGTGAGTGGTGCACTGATCGGCCGTTTGATGATCACCATAAACATTAAGCTCTCCCAATGTCTCGCCATGATCTGAAGAAATCATAACCGCGGTATCCTCAAAGATATCAAGATCCGCCAGAACATTCATGATACGACCTATATATTCGTCGGCATAAAGTACGCCGGTGTCATACCCATCAAACATTTGGCGAACTGCATCCATGTTTCTTATTTGCTGGGGTTGGCGGGGGAAATGCTTCATTGCTTTCTCATTGGGTGCAAAGCCGCTACATTCTTGTGCTGAGTGTGGTCCGCTTTGTTGCCAGTGCTTGCGCCTAATCTCTTCAGTTAGCCAGCTAGGAAGTGGCGCTTCCGCAAATGGATCGCCAAAGCTTGATGGTGCTCGATAAGGCGTGTGCGGGTCCCATAGATGTACATGAAGGAACCAGTCATCCTGCTTCCCCTTACGTGTCAGCCAGTCACGCGCGAGCGCAAATACTTGGTCGGCTGTTTCCAAGCCAAAGCTACTAGGCACACGTTGCGCTTCATCAAAGCCCGCATACCAGTGGAATGCAGAATGGCGCTGTGCAAAAGAAGAAATAGAGGCGGTCAGTAATCCTGCTCGTTTTAACTGTGATGGAAAGCTAGTCAGCTGCAGTTCAGACCAAAATTTTCTATCAACACCACCAGGGACTGGATCAGCATCCGTACCACCATGATTAACTACGCCATTGTGAATGCCAAAACGGCCGGTTAAAAGCGCTGAGCGACTGGGTAGGCAGGGCGTGTCCGAGGCATGCACATTATTAAATTGCATGGCTCCAGCGGCAATGGCGTCGATATTAGGCGAGGTATTACGATGATATCCATAGCAGCCAAGGTGATCGGCGCGCTGCGTATCAATATCTATATAAATGAGTCTCATTTTGCATTGCCTTTCTTACCAAATACACCGAAAATTACAGCATGAATACCTGCATGCAGCAATAACGAAAGTATCTCGCGAACACTGCATATCGGCTAAGCGTGAGATACAGTGCTCTAATCTGACGCCTGAAGGTCGCTTTGTCAAAAGGTTTTTAAAGGATTGGGGTCTGTTAAAAATGAGAATATTCTCTGGGAAGGAAACTTTAATGAAGATTTTAATCGTAATGATTTTCTTGTCATGTTGGTCAACTGCGCTCACCGCTAGTGAACGACCTAACATCCTTTTGCTGATGGCAGAAGACCTAAGCCCTCGTGTCGGGTCCTACGGTGACAAGGTCGCATTCACCCCCAATATTGACAAGCTAGCGCAAGAGGGGGTTCGTTATACTAACAGTTTTACCACTGCGGGTGTATGTGCGCCAAGTCGAGCCGCTATCATTTCCGGCATGTATCAAGAGAGTATTGGTGCCCAGCATATGCGGTCTCATAATTACGCCAAATCCAAGTACTTTGCTGTGCCACCAGAAGAGATGAAAGCGTTTCCTGAGCTTCTGAGGGCTGAGGGTTACTTCACATTTAATACATTTAAGTTGGACTATCAGTTTAGCGGTATCAGTTCGGGCTCCGGACCTTTTACAATATGGGATGCTGATAAGCGCGGCATAATTGAATTCGATGAGTTACCGAGTGACCAACCGTTTTTTGGTTATCTCACTTTTCTTGGCACCCATGAGAGCGCCATATTTCCTCGGGATGTATTTCCTCGAAGTATCCCTCATCTATTGGGGCAATTGATGCAAATTCCCTTACATTGGAATACTGAAGATCAAATTAAACCAGGGGATGTTGATGTTCCCCCCTACTATCCAGATACGCCAATAGTGCGCAAGGACATTGCCCGTCATTACAACAATCTCATCACCGTTGATCAACAGATTGGCGATGTACTGTCCAAATTGGAAAAAGCAGGTTTAGCTGAAAACACAATTGTTATATGGACAACTGATCATGGCGACGGGCTGCCTCGAGCAAAGCGAGAACTGTATGACTCCGGAATTCATGTGCCCATGATTATTCGTTGGCCTGAGAAATATCGCCCCAGTCACATTGAGCCCGGCAGCACCGACAAGAGGATGGTCAGTCTAGTTGATCTGGCACCAACGATCTTGTCCTTGGCAGGTGCATCTCTGCCAGCGTACTTGCAGGGTATGCCATTCGCGGGAGACTCGCCAACATTAGAGAGGGAATATGTGTTTGCAGCCCGCGATCGTATCGGTAAGTTTCCCGATAAGCAGCGTGCTGTCAGGGACAATCGTTACAAGTACATCCTCAGTGATAACCTCCAAGCTGGCGGATTCCACCTGGCCTATCGGGATGATCTGGATATCATGAAAGAATTGTGGCGCTTGCATGATGCCGGTAAATTGAATGATGTCCAAAAACAGTGGTTTTTGAAACGCCCGGCAGAAATGCTGTTCGACACGCTGAGCGATCCACATGAGATTCATAACTTGGTAGATGATCCGGATCACATTGCAGAATTGTCTCGCTTACGTGCCGCTTATCATCAGCATAGAGAACAAGTACCTGACTTGAGTGATGAACATGAGACCGACATGGCCGCAAGATTCTGGCCGGATGGTATTGAGCCAGCAACAGACTCTCCCAGCTTTAAGTTGATAGATGACATGCTTGTTTTGAGCCACGCCACTAAAGGTGCTTCACTTGGCTATCGACTGAATGATAGTGATTGGCACTTATATATAGCGCCAATCGAATTAAATTCTGGTGATTTTATTCAGGCAAAAGCAGTGCGTTATGGGTGGGCAGAGAGTGAGAGTATTGAGTTAACGATGGACTGAAGAAAATAAGGCCTTAGGGCGCAAAATTAAACGCCTTTAGGTCATCGGTTTAGCCCAAATAGTCATACGACCACTTTGACGGCTTAAGCCGAGCAAGATGTTCAGCACTAACCTTACTTTTGATGCCGCCTTTGCTAGTCTTAACCAGCGCGAAAATTTGAATAGCCGTGGCTTTTTATTATCTTGAGCCCAATATTCAATACTCAAAAATAGAGTATTGGCATTTCTTTGCCAAATGATGTGTTCTATTTTCCAGCCTGCTTTCTCGAGGACAAGCGAGATAGTTTTTGCTGTGAAATGGTGCAAATGAGTGGGCAACTGCAAATCGAATGAACCTGCTTTGAAAATATAACGAGACAGAGAGTCGATATCCGGTATAGAAAAGACTAGGTAGCCTCCTGGGACAATCCATTCTCTGAGTTTCTTTAAGGCAGGTATGGGTTCATGTAGGTGTTCTAGCACCATCCAAGCGGTGATAAGATCATAAGCCTCACTGGGCGCCTTTGCGCTCTCAAGACTGGCTGTTTGGACCTTAAACCCCTTTGATCGAGCGATAACTGCTGCTTGTTCTGAGAACTCAATTCCATCGACATTCCAACCTAGTTCACTGATTTTCTCCATGTAATTTCCTGCAGAACATCCTACTTCCAACATGCTGCCGCGAGCTAAGTTGGGTAGTTGGTGCCCGTCAAGTTTTAATACGCGAGAAATCCAATCTTTAAAGCCTGGTTTAGTCGCGGTCTTAGCGATGTTGTTGGATTGGTAAGGTGCATATTCTTCGGGATAGTAGTGACGGATTGTACTGGCAGTAGGTCGTGGACTGGTTCTTTCCAGGCGACAATGATCACAGCGATAAATGCTGAATTGTCCCGGGATTGAGTGCAATCTATCGTGGTGACTTAGGATCAGGGTGTCTTTATTCTTACAACCCATAGGGCAGTTTGGAGACTCAAGAATTACGCCTTCTGGGTAGTTATGCATGAATGTCTGCTTCCGATTTGGCCAAGTCGTCAAACAATTTCTGCCAGGTGTTCACGACTGCGTTATTTTTACTCTCTAAATTGAAAACATAAGACGGTACATTACCTTCGGTCAGAAGTTGCGTTAAATTTTCAAGCCAATCTCCAGAAGCGATAATCTGTTTATATTCCTCGTAACTTGGGATGATATCAGCGACAACTTTTAGGTCGTGCACTAGGCTTGTTGCCACTCGATTCGATGTCTTTGCCATGGTGAAGGGATTTTTTTGTATTGGTATAATCGAAATGCCCTGAATTTTTAGTGCCGCTGAAAAGAAAGGCCTACTCCAAGGAATATAAAAAGTGTTTAAGCTACTTTTTGCAAAGGTATCAGTATATGTTTTTTTTGAGTTACTGATAACGGTTAAGCAAATTTTGTGCTTCTGATTTAGCGCTTCAAGAATGGGTAGAACAGCCTTCAAGTCTCGCATTCCGCCATCAGTAAAATTACTGCCGTGATGACCAAACCAAATTAGTCTATGGCTTTTCTTAATTAAATGCTTAGCAATTAAGACATCTAGAATTTTAAGTCTTATGTAATCTACTGGGTGCTTGATGATATCAAGTGAGGTGTATTCTTGGGCTTCTTCAACAATATCTCCAACAACGCTCACCGGTCTACCTTCGCCGTTTTCTTCTTGAACAAGATCTGCCAGATAGTGGCTAGACACAAATATCCGATCAACTAATTTTATGGCTTGCCTGAGTGTATTAGCTCTATCGATGGCATCAGTATCAGGCACACTATAATAAAAATGGTTATCACAAAGATCCAGACAGATGACAGTACCGTGATCTTCTTTTAGCTTAAGCGCTTTGTTCAGGCTTGCCGAGTCGTAACGTTTCGAGAGTACGAGTATCTCAGGTTTATCTCCTTCCCTATAAATATCTACGTTCAGTCCTCTCTTGCCTAATTTTCTCACTATATTCAAACAACGAAGCCTGTAGCTCGCGACGTTTTGATTGGTAGTATGAGGCCAAAATCGAATTAGCATGGGCGAAGGCTTTCTTCGGTAAGCTTTTTAGTAATTTCAATTTCTAAAAGAAGACAATTAACAAACATGTTTAAAAGGTAATAAACAGATGTGGCCACCACTAATCCTGGTAATTGAAAAAAGATAAAGCCTAATGCTTTAAGAACGAGGCCAAAAAGAAAACCATATATTCCCACCTTTACAGGTGTTTTGGTATTGCCCATTGCTGTGAAAGCAGCCACCGGCATAGTTCCTGATGCGCCAACTTGAAGGTATCCTAGTAGGAGAACACAGAGTAGCCACAAATTGGCAGCGTCCTTATTGCTGAGCTGCAATATTACTGAAACCAAGTCGATAAACACAGGTCTTAGGAGCAACATACAAGCGCCGATTAACAATACGGATAAGGTAACCAAGAATATTGCCTTTCGATAGGTATAGCGTAGGCCAGCGTAGTCCCTTTTTAAAACGTATCGGGCTAACGAGGGCATCTTTGGCATGCAAAGAGCCCGTTCTAATATTGTCGCCAATGCTGCCATAGCAATCTGAGCTAGATTTAACATAGTGACTCCCCCCATAGGTGCCTGAGAAGCCCAGAAACGATCAACTAAGGGAGATGTTTTATAGATGGAACTGCCAAACAAGAGTGGCCGCATCAAACGCCAGCTTTGTTGGTCTTGCCAACCTTTCTTTATGGATATGCCAGGGAATTTGGTCAGCATCAATTGTGCGAGGTATACACCTATCGCCCTTGTCAGAGCGATCCACACCACGACCTCGATACCCCATAGGGGTAATAAAAGTATAGTGGCAACAAGTGAGGATAAGGATCCAACTAAGGTGACTATTTCACCCACCAAAAAACGATCTGTGGCCCGTAGTGCAACCATCAGTACGGAGGACAGAACATTAAACAGGCTTGCGAACATCAATACCAAGCACAGGTTAGCGGCCATGCTTAGCTGCTCATTGCTAAAACCAGGCAGTATGAAAGGCATCCATAGAGATAGACTGATGAAAACGACAGAAATAAGAGGAGCACATAATATGATTGCTTGGCCTTGCGCCTTGGCATGTTCGCGAGCACCGGCTAAGGGATCATCAACTAAGACAGAAAACCGTGGTAGCCAAACGATTTGCATTGCGTTAGAGATAATCGCATAGGTCACGAGGGGGATTGCTTGGGCTGCAATATAGGCGTCGGTTTCTATGCCTATCCCTAGAATGCGAATGATCAGGATCTGAGAGGCAAAGCCAACGAGTAATTGAATGGTTACTACGATGCTGATGTAGACGCTTTGTTTCACTTGCTGCTAACCTTTTTATTTTGCCCTTGGCTGAAGTGGGTATTCTTCAAAGTCTTGTTTCCGCTGCTTAACAGCTGTTGATTGTTGTAAGTTTTATTATTTGACTTCGTTAGTATACAAGCGATCACAAAAAGTGTCGCAGGTAAGCACTATGTTAAATTCATGATGAAAAAATAGATTTTAGCTTTGTTGAAATTCGCGTTATTAATGAGCCAGAACTCAATTCTCCAGCGTATCGTTCCTGGTATGCCGTTGTTCCGCTTTCAGAAAACCCGCTGGCAGGTTTCACAGGTGAGTAGTAATACAGTGCGATAGAATTTCTATTGATGCCGACAGGACTTTTTAAAGGATTTGGGTGGCCGTGATAACTGTCATCATCCGTCGTGAATATAACGGAAGTATTTAGCTCCGGTGCGACTTTAAGCTCCCTAGCTGACATGTCAGGAGACCAAAGCTCCAGTTCACCGCCCCAGTCTGCTTGCCATTTAGCATTCAGAAATACCAACAAATTGAGTCGGCGGTACATACCTAGTTCTTCGTGCCAATTAAAGTCTGCGTGAACTTTTAGAAAGCCGCCGCGTAGTATGCTATGGATGCCTCCGCCCATCAGGGTTTTGTCGCTATGGAGGTCTTCTTCACCTGTTAAGATTTCTAAAAATGCTAAAAATACTTTCGAGTGGCAAGCATCAATCAGTTTTAGCACGGTGGGAGGTAGCTTTTCAGGGGTGCCGCAATAACGTTTTTTCTCAGCCCCAAAAAAGTCTTTCTCTCCATCAAATTTATCGAAGTGTAGAATCTCACTTTCAAGTTGAGATAGGAAATCTGCTCGGAAGAGGTTTTTGATGACAGCATGAGGAAAGGGTCTCACTGCCTTGTAACTAGCAGCCAAGGTGCTCGCATCTTCTCGAGAAGATATATCTATGCTGAATATGCCATTGTCCAAAATACTGTCAAACAACCTGTAAGGTTTCTATCTGTCCCAGAGTATCACTCTTGTGCCTTGATGGATATTGTCTGATCATTGGGTATTCAGTGATCACTTTCAAAATGGGTGTTTGGCTGGGAAATTAAAACGGGCAAATGTAGAAGGAGAATTCGTTGAGCATATTTATCCTGTTAAACTGCCTATAGAGCTGACCGACGGTTGGTGTAAATACATATCTATTATCACTTAAGTTCCTGAGGAGTGTCTCACCATGACCCTATCGCTTCTTATTTCTTACTTTCTGAAATATTTGGCCTTTAATCAGCAAAATGGCTTGTTGGTTTTGCTTGCTTGTTATTAACTTGCGGTCTGCAAGCTTGGCAGGCAAAGAGATATGTTGTCTCAGCTATCGTTGTTTTGGTTTACACGGTTACTGTCTTTTTTCTACATGCTATGTTGGATCGGGTTAGCGGATTTGGCTCGGACACCTATATTGAAATGGGTTCGTTTGTATTTACTGAAGCGAAGGCTTATTTTTATCTGTTTTTCTCTAGTTTACCACCTCTGGGCCCCAGTCAATTTATTGCGGTGTTAGCGAGTAGTCTTATATTTGCAGCCGCTTATCTACTACTACATTTCTGGATTGCAGACAAATATCGGTTTATCTTAACGCTCAGCCCTTCGGTGATTTTGTTTTATCTTATGATCATCAATATTACCGAGCTCCAGCAGGAGATAAAAAGGAATTCTGATGATTACGAAAAGATCTCATCGAATTTTAGTCAGAATGCCAGTCTTGTATCGTTGTCAGGGGAGCAGGCGCAGGATATTGATGTGTATGTCTATATCGGTGAATCAATTTCTGCTTTCAATATGTCTTTGTGCGGCTAGGCAAAGGATACAAATCCATTACTGAGTAAACGCCAGGCGATGGGCGATTTGATTGTATTAGAGAATGTTTACTCAAATTATACTCATACATCCCCCTCTTTGTTGGATGCATTAAGCTTTCCTTTGAGCTTTAGTGATGAATCTGTTTGGCAGCAACCACGAATTTCTGTTGTTAAAGTGCTTAAAAATAAGGCGGTCTCCGTAGCCTGGTTGAGCAATCAAAATCGAGCAGGATCCGCCAATTATGCCTCGACAATTTTGACCAGAGCGGTAGATTTTAAAAAATGGTCCAGAGACTTTTCAATTGTTCCAAACGCATCGGATTTCGAGCCGCGAGTATTTGATCATGACTTCGTTAAAAATGCGCTTTTAGATGTTAGGGCGGCTTATTCTCCATCTCGTCGGCATGTGCCACTCGTCACATTTATCCATTTTTATGCTGGGCATGATCCCTACCTGGAAATGATTCCCGAAGCCTATCGTGCATCCATTGATTCGAAGCTAGAAGATAGTGCCAACCCAGAGGCCCTACTCGGCAAGGTATATAACGGCCAATACAGGATTAAAGAGTGGAATGATTATGACACTGCGGTTCGATATGTTGATGCTGGCAGTGCCCGTGTTGATGTATTTTAACCCAGCTGCAAAACAAAATTATCCCGAACTTGCTGAAAAATATCGACAGCGTGAAAAGTTAGGATCCCCTCGAACCTTGTCACAAATCAGTCCTACCATATTGGACTTGTTAGGTCTGCGCAATCAGGATGAACAAGTTGAGCGAGATTTATCTCAGGGAGTAAGTGCCCCTGGTGCCCGAGTATTAAAGCGGAAAACCGGGACCAATAAGTCAGCGGTTACTTTGTTGTCGCTGCCTGCCAAGGGATATTCTGATGCGAGCGATGATGCAACAAAAGCCCTACGCTGGGCTTCAACAGTTCCGGAAAATGTGACCCCTTGTTATCATCAAAGCAATACTGTGGCTAAGGCAATAAGAGGCATGATGGCGCTTAACTGCGTCGAGTTCGATATTGTTGTGCACGCCGATGGAATAAAAGTTAACCATCCTCCTGATCCCGATATCCAACTTGAGTTAGCTAATCTTTTGTTCTGGTTAAAAGACTACAAAGCCTTTATCTGGATTGAAGCTAAGAATATCGATAAGGCAGAAAATTGTCAGGCCTTGTATAAAGTGTTGAAAGCGGAAGATGTTGCGACAAATTTTTCAAAAGTATTACTTGAATTTCCGTCAACATCTGTCAATAACTTAGACCCATTGAAACCCTGTATTAAGGCCTTCAAGAAGCTGGGCTTGAGACTTTCCTATTATGTGCCCACGGAGCGCGGTCTTAGTTGTCGGGACGGCTTAGCAGGAAGCTGTGGGGTATTTTACTCAGCTTTGGCTAAGATCACAGCTGAAACCGAATTTACAGATCTTAGCTTTGATAGGCGCTTAGCGCACTTAATGGGCAACAGGGATGAGATGAAAAAATTCAGGTTTAACCAATGGGGTATTTCTGAAGTCAGTGAAAATAATGAGGATTTGAATAATTTTGGTTTTGTTATCTTCTCCTCATATCATGATCCCAATAATCCTCTCTAGCTTTTGGTGCTGGTGAATTGATTCAACGTCAGTATTCTTTTTTCACCTCTGTAGACCTTTCTCTTGGTCTCTGGCAGCATGACGGGCTTATTCCACGGGCTGACAGAGTGTTTCATCATGGTACAAGTCGTTATTCGCTTTTGGACCAATCGTACTATTCATAGAGACCAGGTATTTTTTATCCTCGTCGCTTTTTCGTTTAGCTTATTAGGTCCAACTTCAGCTAAAGCCGAGAATAAGGTGGGCGAGTTGAGGGCGATTCAAATCACTGCTGCTAATGCGGTAGATCTGATCCAGCAGGGCCCCGATGCTGCCGGTGGTATTGGAGATTGGTTGTTAAGTAATGGCACACTGTGTGCTGTTATATCCAACATTGACCATGAAAGTGACCTCTCGGCTAAAGGTGGTGTCTTAATCGATTTGGGTTACTGTGACCGTGCGGATGATCAGTATGTTGCCGCTCAGGATCTTCTTGATGGCAGCCGAAAAAAACCGATTGTAATCGATAGAATAGACACAGCCATTGGCGCGTCCGAAGCTGCCGTCATCACCTTTGGTGGCCGTGGTGATGTTGTTGTCGAGACACGTTATCGTTTAAATAGCGCCAAGCCGAACCGACTTTTAATCTCTAAACGTATTCAGCGAGTCGCCGGTACCGGAGATGGTTTTGGTGTTTATGTTCCTGTGGGTTTTAACTACCATTCAATGGAGTCCTTTGTTTTTAATAGCCGTGACCTGCGTCAATCTAATGGTTTTAAACAAGAAGATTTTGTTGATCGTGGGATTGCCGCCTTTGGCGATGCAGCAAGAAATGCAGATACCATTATTACCTTATCGCCACGGGATTCAGTGTTGCCAATCTCCTATGGCTGGCGCTTAAAGTCAGCGACAAAGTCATTCCCGAGAAATATATCCAGCGCCGAGCGCCAAGCTGATATTTTATTGCCTTCATTTGTTTTAGCAGATTTTTCATCAACGGCCTTTCTTGTTCTAAGCGATGATTTTGTCTTAGGCAGTGATGCTGAATTAGGCATGTTGCAGCTTGCTCAGTTGGCCATGATGTCGCTTGAAAAAAACGAAATCATTAAACTTGAAGAGGAGATCTTTGTTGCTGCAGATGATGATGTCGCCTCGATAACCGATCTTATTTTAGAAAATACCTATGATGTTATGACAAAGGTTGACGATGTAGATGCCGTAGTACATGTTGAGCTAGATAGCGGCATCCCCGTTACCCATGTCCATCCAAACTCGCATGGCGATATTCAACTGAAGCTGCCGAATGGTAAATACCTGCTAAGAGTAGCGGCTAAGGGCGGGCGCAAAGCGAAACAAAAATTCACCATTCAAGGTCAAAGCCTCGTCATAGAACCTATTACTCTTGCTAAAGCGAGTCGTATTTTGATTCCTCAAGGTGAAGCGATGCGTTTAGTATTTAAAGGCTTAGATGGCGCTTTAGATCCTGACTTTCAAAACCCGCTAACTGGTTTTACCGTCAGTGATGATAAAGGGGAGCGAAAGCAGCGGAAAGTTTCATCAATATTTCTAGCGGGAATTGAAAGCGACGTAGACTATGTGGATGTGGTGCCGGGGCGTTACCAGGTCTATGCAACCCGAGGAATCGAACATAGCGTAGAACTCGCCGAGATTTTGGTCACGCAAAGTGAAACAGTAGCACTTGAAATAGCGGTGCCACGACGAGAAATTCAAACGCCAGGTTTTATTGCCTCTGATTTTCATGTGCATTCCGGTCCCAGTATGGATAACGCGTTTTCTACGGTTGAGCGTTTAAGAACTTTTGTGGCTGAACATGGAGAGGTAATGGTGGCCAGTGAACATGACACGATCTATGATTTTACGCCTCAAGTGATACAACTAAAATTACAAAAAAAAATCGTTGTCGTCACGGGTACCGAAATGACAAGTGAGGTGCCCACGGCTCGCATGCCACATACTATTGGTCACGCAAATTTTTTCCCCGTGAAACAAAAGCCACTTGAGTTTAGACGCGGAGCACCTAATGGTGAGAATCGAAGGCTTCGAGAGGTCATCTATGAAATGAAGCGGGAGAACCCAGATGTTATTTCACAGCTAAATCATGCTCGTGAGTCCTCAGCTTTATCAGGTGGGGTAGGGAATGAATTGCCGGATAATTTTATGAACCTGATTTCTAATCAAAGTTATCTCGACCATATGGGTCCAGCAGGACACCCCTATCAAGCCGATAAACCTCTTGATGAATATCCAAATAAGGTACTTATTGAATCTGATCCGGTAACTGGGGTGAAGGATCTTGATTTTGATCTAATGGAGGTAATGAATGGGGCTCAGGGAAATAGACCGGATCGTGTCACGGCGCTGCGCACTGATTGGTTGTCCTTTGTAAAGCAGGGGCATCAAATTAAAGCTGCTGCCAATAGTGATTCACATACGATGGCCAGCCAAGTTGGCCTGCCAAGAAATATGGTGGCGGTGACTGATGATAGTCTAGGTCAATTTGATATAAAGGCATTTAGTGCTGCCATTAGACAGGGTAATTTATACGGTACAACGGGACCTGTTATTGAGCTGCAAGCAGGGCTTAATATGGGTGATATGTTGTCTGGAGAGAATGGGGAGAAACAAAGATTTGCCGGCAAAGTGAAACACGCCTCCTGGATTGATGTTGATCAGATTACTGTTCAAGTTAATGGGGAAACGATATCAAGTAAAAAATTAGATCTTGATGGCAATTTTAGTTTTGATTTGAATTTTGTTGTTGACAGCTTTGTCACCTTTGAGGTTGAGGGGGAAGCAGGAGAGATCTATCAGGCAGTCTATCCCGGGTTTTCACCTTATGCTTTTACTAATCCGATCTATATTGATGCGAATGGGGATGGTCAGTGGCAGCCACCTGGAATGTAGTAGACGATAGCCAATTGTCCCCTGGTGGTATTGCCTCTCTGTGGGTTTTTTGCAGTTGCAATTAACTTTGCCTTCGAATGTTTCACTCGAGGAAACTACGAGAGAAGTGTCCAAAGTCAACAAGCTGATTGATTCAATTCCAGGAATTGTAGAAAGCCATTGGTTTATCCGCGAAGGCTCGCCTCGCGTTTACTACAATATGCTAGGGGATCAAAACAGCGGCGTGACTGGTTCGGCAATACTTGCGCTGTATTGGTGCCTGCTATGTTAAGCCAGTGATGAATGTGGTTTATTCGACTGTTGGTAGAAAACTTATCCAACGGCTATAGCCACCGTCGAGACTATAAGATTGTTCAAAACCCTGTTCTGAAAAATACTCTGCTGCCCCCTGACTCATATTGCCGTGATAACAACAGACGATCAGTGCTTGGTCAAAATCTGCTTCTTGCATGAATTGGCTAATATTTTCGTCATTGATGTGTTCGGCATGCTCAATGTGACCATTAGCAAATGAGTTTGCATCTCGGATATCGATGACGCGGGCATTTTTCTGTGTCATTAAATTGTGGGCAGTAGCCGCATCGATTCTCTGGTAGCTCATGTTGTCTCTGCTTAGCTGGTATCGCGAGGATTATCGCAGTTCAGCCCATAGGAAGGAATCATTACTCGACGGCGCCTTGAAACTCGTAAAGTGACTCAGGGTTATTTTTTCGAATTGTCGCCGATATTTTTAGCGTAACTACGAATTGTTTCTTTATATTCTTCTTCTGTAAACGCCCATTGTTGTAAGTCAGCGTCTGCCCAACCCATGGACATTCCTGAAGCAGATCTACCAAGTGCCGATGTGAGTGAACGCGTCATGGCAAGTGAAGCTGGTGGGATGGCTAACAACTCATCGCAGAGTTGATCCGTTTCTTCCCGCAATCTGTTCTCGGGTGTTACTCGTTGTGCCCAGCCAGTTTGTTTTAGTTCTGCAGCATGTACTTTGCGGGCAGTCATTACCCAGTCACGTGTTGTTGGTAATCCAACCTCGCGGGCTAATAATGGTGTGCCGTTCCAGACATTGGGAATGCCGAGGGCTAATTCTGGAATCCGAAATACAACGTCCTCTGTGACTACTCTAAAATCACAGGCAGTTGCGAGTAGCGCACCTCCACCAATGACGTGTCCATGCATTGATGCGATAGTGACTTGTGGAATGCGTTCTAGTTGCTCCAGTACTCGCTGCCAGGTAGCAGTTCGGTTTCTTCTGGTTGACCAGTCTCCCTCGACTTCGGGGTACGAAGTTGTGTTTAGATCTGCACCGGCGCAAAACGATTTGCCTTCTCCGCTCAAGACGAGCAGGCGAATGTCGGGTCTCTCCATCAAATCGTTTAAGGTAGATGCGATAACTTTTCGGATGTCGTCATTTAGTGCATTGAGCTGCTTTGGCCTATCAAAAATTAATCTAACAATCGCATTTTCATAGATAACTTTGATGCCTTTGGATTCCGACATTGTTTTTTCCTGATAGGTTTGTCAATATTTGAAAGTGTCAGTATCAATCAGATTTAAGCGTGATACTTTGAAACTGAAGTGCGTTAAGTGTGTGGTAAACACCTTTTAGATCGAGCAGTTCTTCGTGTGTACCAAATTCTTTTACCTCGCCATCTTTGAGGACGAGTATTTTATCCGCTTCCTGAATTGTCTGCAGTCTGTGAGCGATGAGTATGGATGTCCGATTCTGCATAATCTGCTGTAGTGCTTTTTGTATGAGCTGTTCGGTTTCTGTATCAATACTCGCTGTGGCTTCATCAAGTATCAAAATTTCTGGATCTGCGGCCAGTACGCGCGCGAAGGCAAGTAGCTGCCTCTGTCCTTGAGATAGATTCTGGCCTCGTTCCACTAACAAGGTGTCATATTTATCCGGGAGTGCTTCGATAAAGCTATCCGCGCTGACAAGTTTCGCCGCCTCAATCGCCTGATCTCGTGAGATGTGTGTATTTCCGAGGATGATATTATCGAGTATCGACCCAGAGAAAATATGAAAATCCTGTAACACAACGCCAATTCGGCGCCTCACTTGACTGGAGTTGATTCTATTCAGGTCAATGTCATCGAGGAAAATTGTACCGTCAGGGAAATCGTAGAACCTGCCCAATAACTTGATCAGCGTACTTTTTCCAGAACCCGTAGGTCCGACGATGGCAAGTTTTTCACCAGGTTTTATAGAGAGCGAAACATCAGTCAGTACAGGGTGTTCAGGATCATAACCAAAGGTGAGATGCCTAAACTCCAACTTTCCTTGAATACGTGCAGGCAGCACGACGGGATGCTTCGGTTCAATGACCTGCTCTTTCCAGTCGAGTGCCTGGAATATTCTTTCAGCACTCGCCATTGCACGAAACAGTATATTGTATTGTTGGCCGAGCACCCTGATTGGACGAATAAACATATCAACGAATTGTGTGAAGAGAATGATACTCCCTAGGGAGATCGCATCCTGTAGGAATGAACCACCGCCAACCCATAAAATCACCGCCAGTGCGAGGTTGATGATGTTGTCCATAAAGGCGCCGTAACCTGTTTCGAGGTAGATCGCATTGATTTCATGCTTGCGGTTATCTAGGTTCTCTTTGTTATATACCCCGAGATTCCTAGTCTGGCGATTGCTAAGTTGAACCACCTGCATGCCACTCAGATTTTCTTGCAGGTTTTGGTTCAGTTGTGAAACAGAATTTCGAATGAGCCTGTAAACTTTACGCGTCGCCTGACGAAAAAAGTAGGTGACAACTGCGAAGATGGGTAATGCTAATAAGAGCCAAAGGGTGAGTTCTACGTCGATGGCAAGCATGATAAACAAGGCAATGAAGAATGGAACAAATTCGCCGATGAGCATGCCTAAGCCCATTAACAATTCAAACAGGGCCTGGACATCATTTGTGATCCGGGTCATTACGCGGCCAACCGCGACTTTATCGTAAAAAGAAGAGGGCCTTCTTTCCATGTGTGCGAACAAGTCTTTACGCATATCACGTAATGCATACAGCACTGTTTTTGCAAATGTTACTCGATGAAAATGATAGGCTATGTGGCACGCGATGGTAAACAATCCGTAAAGCAAGCAGGCTGCAATGACGGGTTGAATGCTTATTGTGTCACTTATCCAGCTCGTTAGCGTGTTCATGCCGAAATCAGGCAGTCCTGCCGCCGGGTTTTTCATGATGACATTATCAATGACCACACGTGTGATGATTACAGGCAGCAGTACAGTTAACGCGGAGGCGAATAAGACCAGTACAATACTGATCATCGCCAGAGATCTGTGTGATTTGACCCAGCCGAAAATTCTGCCAAGGTAGTGGATATTCATTGACTGACCGTGAATGTCCGCATCGAATATAGAGTGATCGAGTCTTGCAGATTTCTTAGAGGTGGCTGTCATTTCATTAACCTCCCGGTAGTGCTCTGAGCCTTCTCAAGATCAGCGTAAAAGCCGCCCTTAAGTAATAGTTCATCATGAGTACCCATTTCGATAATTCTGCCTTCTTCCAGCACAACGATTCGATCTGCATGACGAGCTGTAGATACGCGGTGAGATACCAGCATGGTTGTTAGGCCTTCCCGAATATTCTTTAAACCCGAGAGGATATGTTCTTCGGTTTCAGTGTCAACAGCGGAAAAGCAATCATCGAGTATGAGTAAAGGTGTCATCCGGATAAGTCCGCGGGCCAGTGCGGCACGTTGTTTTTGTCCGCCTGAGAGATTGACTCCGCGTTCCCCTAAAATGGTTTCTAGTCCATCCGGAAAATCTTCGATGGTTGCTCGCAAAGCTGCTGCGTCAGCAGATTGCCAGATTTCACTGATGTCACGATCTGGATTGTCATAGGCAATGTTATCGCCGAGGCTATCTGCAAATAGAAATGGGTCCTGAAGTACAAGGCATACGTGTTCTCTTAGATAAGCGAGAGGGAAGCCGTGTATCGGGTGATTATCTAATAGGAGTTCACCACGCGTGGGATCGAGCAGGCGAACGAATAATCGGAGGAGAGTGGACTTACCCGATCCGACCCTGCCAAGAATCGCGATGGTTTCTCCTGGCGTCACCTCTAAATTGATGTCTTCGAGGGCGTACTTACTTTTATTTTCATATTGAAAATAAAGATGCTTGATTGAAACCTGCCCCGTTAGGTTAGGGAAATCCTGCTGTACATGTTCTTGGATTTCTGGTTCGTAATCTAGTATTTCGAATAATCTTGCTGTACCTGATGCACCCCGTTGCCATTGAGTGACCAGTGATCCAGCTTCACGTACAGGCCATAACAGCAATGCAAGGTATGAGAAAAATGCAGCAAATGTACCGAGGGTTATATCGCCTATGTTTACGAGGTAGCTGCCATAACCAATGATGATGATGGTGGCTGATGCCGCAAGCACAGGCATAATTGCACCCAGGAGTGAGCTTGTTGTGAATAAGGCGAGGTTATCTTCTGCAAATGCTTCGTTGACGCTAGAGAAGCGATTAATTTCTTCGTCTTCCTGTGCCATAGCCTGCACTGTACGAATTCCGTTCAGGTTTTCCTGTACAAATGTCGATAGTCCCGAAAAACCTTCCTGTACCTTGTGAGACTGGGCATAAATTTGCTTTGAATAAAAGTAAGCGATGATGGTAATAAAAGGCATGGGTATGAGAACAGCCAGTGCAAGCTTCCAAGAGAGCATGAACATGAAAGCAAGGCCCGTGGTCGCGGTGAATATCAAGACGATGGTCATTCTCGATGTGCCGGCGATTACCTGACGAACGAGTGAGATATCGTTAATCGCTCTCGCCATTAAGTCGCCAATACTATAGTGGCTGAAGAAGACGGGACCTTGTAGCTGCAAATGGCTGTAGATTCGATTTCGCAGGTCATAGGCGGCGTACATGCCAATTCTGCGAACTAAAATACGGCTGATAATGGTGACTGTCATCTGCGATATGACACAGACTATGATGCCGATAACAGGGTAAACCAGCATAGAAAGCGCAAGCTCAAAATCGATCTGATTGGCTTCAAGCCCAATCCTACCCTCGGTGAGGTTATCTATCCCCATTTTAATAAACCAGGGAATCATGGCCTCAAAGAATCGAGCAAATGCTAGCCCCAGTAGTCCGCCCCAGAACGCCCAGGCGTGTTCCTTGATGTAGGGGAGTAAACGTAGCAGTACTTTCATGTGTGGGTTACTTCAATACTAGTCGCCTTCTTCTCTGTTTAATAATAAGGCTACTATGCTAATAAAGCAGCTCTTGCAGATTTTGCAGATCTTAAAAGTGGCGACGGGTGGTTATTACTGGTTGTTGCTCTTGTTACGGTGGCTCTTGTTACGATAGCTCTTGTAATACTAGCCTAGTGCTAGGGACTTTGTTTGAACGAACGCGGCTATGATAACGAATTTACAGAGGAATTGCTAGGGCCAGTCTTCTTCAATCATTAGGATACTGTCTAAAAGAGCCGCCCGCTCGTCGAGTAAATCTAAAGATCTTAACCTGTGTGCTACATTTATATCTACGTGCTTGAATGAGATACCTTCCAAAACTGCACAGAGTGCGCAAAAATAATTTAATCATCATCGCCAGAAAGAAAGCAGTCAACGGCTTCATCAGGTTTATTGCAAATGATACAATAAGTCATTACTAGGCTTAAGCCAAATTGATTAAATCGGTAGTCTATCTACCTCAACGGAGAAATTGGAATGATAATTTGCGGTGTTGAACTCACCGGTAGTGATGCCGTAATTAGTTTGCTTGGTTTGGAACGTGGACAGTTTAATGTGCCAGAGTGTAGGGTACGTAAACTGACCTTGAAGAAAGGATACTCTCGTGAAGATCTTCAGCAATTTCAATTTGTATTTTTAAAACTAATGCAAGATTACGATGTTGATAAGGTTGTCATAAAAGAGCGTTTGACCAAAGGAAAGTTTGCCGGTGGCGCTGTCAGTTTTAAGCTTGAATCTGCCATTCAGCTTACCACTGAGATTGATGTCATTATGTTTGCGCCAGCTGTAATCAAATCAACATTGTCTGGACACCCATTGCCGATTCCGTTTTCGGATACAGGACTAAAGGTATTCCAAGAAGCTGCCTTTAACGTAGCCTATGTCGCTCACATCTTGATTCAGGAATAATAGCTGAGAAAATGCTTCCGCAGAAACATCCATTGCTATTGGTAAGCGAAGAGGAAAGCGCTAAGAGCCCTCCTTAGAAAAATGGGTCGGGCAGTTCAGGAGATGTGACTTCGCGGCTCGCTCGCCTCCCAGCCATTCAACTTTATCGGACCAGGCTGGATGGCCACCACAGTCATCACAGAAATTTTCTGTGGGATATTCAATATCATTTTGATCTGACACTTTGATTTGCTGACCGTTCCAAAAATCTTCCAAAGAGGGTAAGTCAGCACCTGCGAATATGTCATAGTCATTATGCGCCTCACCATCGGGCAGCAATTCTGCAAGGGTGATGAGTATCAGCAAATGAGCCTTTAATTGGAGAGGGATTATGATCGTCAGGGTGAGCTTCTACTCAAGCTATGCTGCGTACAAGATAATTACCCCAGTGCATCGATACAGGCGTAGTTTTTGTGTCCGTAGATGCCTTCTAAATTGAATAGAGAATCCTAGAAAAAGCGATCAATTCTTCTCGACTAAATCAACTTTTTCACCGAGTTGTTCCGCTAATTTTTTAAGTGCGTTTTCTAGCGCTTCGACCCGTGCTTCTAATTTTTGAATGTGTAAATCTTTACTTGTTGAAGGCGTGCGTTGGACTACTAATACTTCAGGTGTAGATTCAATTTCTCCGGAAAATAAATGGGCATACTCATGATCCATTCGCCCACTTTGTTTAGGCAATCGTGCGACTACCGGGCCACCATTTCTTTCCATCAAACGCTTCAAGGATTCTGCGACAGATTGGTTATCATCAAAGGTATGTAATCTGGCGCTTCGGGTGCGCAGTTCACCTGGTGTTTGCGGACCTCTAAGTAGCAGTACGCAAAGCAAGGCATATTCTGCGGCATCAAACTGATAGTCGCCGAGTAGGGTGTTACAGAAGCGCTGAGTATACTTTTCAGTATTATTTTTAAAGCCTTCTTCAATTCCCACTAAGTATTTTTCTTTTAGATTTCGTGCTGTTCTCTGGACCTCGCCTGTTTGTATGTTCATGACTGGCTCACGGCTCGATTTCTGATTACATGCGTTGGTGAGCGCATTTAATGACAGTGGATATTGATCGGGTGTTGTGATTGCCTTCTCTAATAAACAGCCGAGGACTCTTGCTTCTTTTATGTTAAGTTCGATGATGCTTTTCCCCTAAAATTTTCTCTCTCTCAGAATGTTCCAAACGGCCTTATTTGGGATGTGATCCGTTTTACACATTCAATGACTAATCGCCTACTGCCGGACTTCGAGCGATTAACACATTCTAATTGCTGGGTCTCCAATCCGTAGCGTTTTATGTATAGTGCTTGAAGAGGCTTAAGTTTTGCCCGCTGATCTTCTGTGGTTAAACCGTAAACAGCGTCATAAGTTTTAGACCAATCATCAACCGCGGCTTCCTTAGCGACCCCTATCCATGCAAGTCCTTCGACAAGCGATTGTTCAACGTGGTGTCCTCTAAGGTACATAAACCCAATAAGATATTGGGACTGTTTTAGCCCCTGTTTGGCGGGCAATATCAATTTTTTATACGCTTTTTTGAAACTATCCTTTTTAAATTGTTTCACCCCTGCGTTTTCCATTCGCTGTAACTCAGCAAATTTTGCTTGTGTGATTTTATCCTCTGCCAGTAGTGTGCTTCCAAAAGTGATCAGTAGTGACGCGATACAAGCACGACTGATTAGCTTCAATATTCCGAAACGATGGATCATCCTTAGACCTCAGGGTTTGAAAACCCCATTTGCAATCCCCATTTGCAATCCGAGATGCTTAATGAGTGCGATTACTTTAATTTCAGCTGTCGGTTATCAGCTGTCGGTTATCAGTAAATCAGGAAACCGGCTTGATTCCTAGATACATTTAAACAACTTATTTGTATCCGACGCGACCTTTGCCTTTGAGCCTTGCTCATAGGCTCCGTGCTTGTGTACTATTTACAGGCAGGCGTGGTCGCAAAGATTTGAATTGGAGATAGTGATGGGTATGCTGGTTGAAGGTCAATGGCAGAATCAAGATGTTCGTAGAACAAATGCTCAGGGTGAGTTTGTCAGAAATGAGTCACCCTACCGTAATTTTATTGCTTTGGATAACAATCAATTTCCAGTGGAGAAGGATCGTTATCATTTGTATGTGAATGCAGGTTGTCCTTGGGCATACAGAACGATACTTTATCGCGCTATCAAAAATCTAGAACCTTACATTTCAATTTCTTATACACAAGCTGCCATGGGCTCGCAGGGCTGGACCTTTGGCGATCTAGTTGATCCATTGTTGGGTGCTAAACATATACATGACATATATACCTCCGCGGACAAGCAGTTTACGGGTCGCTGCACAGTACCTGTGCTGTGGGATAAAACTACTGGGACAATCGTTAATAATGAATCCGCTGACATCATTCGAATGCTCGATTCTGTATTTGATAGTCTAGAGGGTGTCTCGCGGGTGCGTTATTATACTCCCAAACATGCCGATGAAATTGATGCACTCAACAAGCAGATTTATACCTGTGTTAATAATGGCGTTTATCGTTGCGGGTTTTCGCAATCTCAGGATGCATACAGTCAAGCCTTCGATCTATTATTCGCGACATTAGATGAGCTGGATGCAAGACTAGAAAACCAACGATACCTTTGTGGTGCGAATATCACTGAGGCAGATTGGCGGCTGTTTGCGACATTGATTCGTTTTGATATTGCCTATTTCAATCAATTTAAATGCAACCAAAGGCCAATAAGTGATTATCGAAATCTGTGGCCGTATACCCGTGATCTGTATCAGCAACCAGGTGTGGCAGAGACAGTCGATATTGATGCCATCAAGGGAATTTACTTTGGGAGTAGGCCGCCTCATATTATCCCCAAGGGACCGATGATCGACTTTACCGCGTCCCACAACAGGCGCTAAGTCCATAGACCTTTACAAAAAACACTAGACGAATGCGTTTTCACAACATATTCTGAGCAGTACATGTTCTTTTTACGTGCTTCTAATGGATGTTTTTATGATAGGCCATACTCGCTCATTCACTCTGTTTTTGATTGCCATATTTCTACCATATATTACCAACGGCGCAGTCAGTGCGGGTACAACTGAAGTAGACAAATTACACGCACTATTTGATGTCCATTGGGAGCGGGATATGAAAAGGTATCCTGATTGGGCTTCTAAGCTTGGCAACCGGCGTTTTAATCAGAACTGGCAAAATTTAAGTCCTGAGGCTTTTGTTGAATCTACTGCAAATGATCAGCGAGCACTCTCTTCCCTGAGCGAAATCAATAGGTCGGTACTGTCTGACCAGGAGAAGGTTAACTATGATCTTTTCAAGTTGGGTTATGAAGATCGCATACGGCTACAAAAATTTTCACCTCACCTCTTACCTATAAACCAAAGAGGCGGTATTCAAAGCTTAGATCAGACTGCTGATTTTATTCCTCTGGAGAGTGTGAGTGACTATGATGATTGGTTAGTGCGATTGTCGAAAATCGAAGGATTGATGGAGCAAACCATCCAGTTAATGGCATCGGGGATCAAGCAAGGGATCGTGCCGCCAAAGGCAACGATGATTCGAATACCTGCTCAGATTGAGAAGCAGATTGTGAAGGATCCGACCAAGAGTTTGTTTTATAAACCGTTCAAAGAATTACCCGAAAAGTTTAGTGAAGCAGATGTTGCTCGTTTGCAACAGGATGCCCAGTCTATTATTCGGTCAAAGATTGTGCCTGCCTATGAAAAGCTCTATGACTATTTTAATCAAACTTACTATCCGGCTTGCCGGGATAACATTGGTATTTCTGAAATACCCAATGGCCGTGAGTATTACGAAAATCTTGTGAAAAGTTTTACTACAACTGAAATGACACCAGATGAAGTATATGAATTGGGTTTGAAAGAAGTCAAACGAATTCGTCAGGAAATGGAGAGCGCGATTACGGAATCTGGATTTGAAGGTGACTTCGCCGCTTTTATACATTTTCTTCGAACAGACCCGCAGTTTTATTATGCGACATCAGAAGAATTGTTTGAGGCCTATCAGGCCATGAGTAAACGATTGGATCCTGAGCTTGTACATCTATTCACGGTATTACCAAGAATGCCCTATGGCGTGAAGAAGATTCCAGATGCGATAGCGCCGGATACAACAACCGCTTACTACAGTTTACCGGCTGCAGACGGAAGTCGTGCAGGTTACTACTATGTTAATTTGTACAAACCTGAAACTCGCCCTAAGTTTGAGATGGAGGTATTAAGCGTACATGAATCCGTTCCCGGTCATCACATTCAATTGGCCTTACAACAGGAATTAGAATCTTTGCCGAACTTTCGGCGTTACTCGGGTTTTACGGTATTCATCGAAGGTTGGGGTTTGTACAGCGAACGACTTGGCTATGAGATGGGTTTATACAAGGATCCCTATTCAAGATTTGGTCAGCTCACCTATGACATGTGGCGAGCGGTGAGGCTCGTCGTAGATACAGGTATGCACTACAAAGGATGGAGCCGACAGAAAGCCATCGACTACTTTAAATTTAATGCACCTAAAAGCGAGCTTGATATCATCAATGAAATTGATCGCTACATCGCCTGGCCGGGTCAGGCGCTGGCATATAAAATTGGGCAGTTGAAAATATTAGCACTGCGACAGGAGGCGGAAGATCGTTTAGGGGAACATTTTGACCTGCGTCGATTTCATGACACTGTATTGGGTAATGGATCTGTCCCACTTTACGTATTAGAAAATTTGGTTCGAGAGTGGATTGACTTGGAGCTTGCGAATCCTGTTTTATGAGGGGTATGTGATGCCCAGATTGTGATCTTGCTGTGTATCGATTTTCGGCGAATAGGTCAGCTGAATGTAGCTATCTGGATTTGGTTGCACGAATATAGGCAATGAGAATATGCTGTAGGTTGTGAATATCAGGTTTCTCCCAATTGGGCTGTAGGTATCAAATGGGCGCGTTTCTATAATAGAAGAAAACGAAGATGGCATTGATGTAAAAGGCATTACCCTGGCCTATTTGTTCTAATGTCACCAAAGGAGTGATTATATGAAAATAATAAAAGTTGTCGTGATTCTTATGTTGGTTTATGTAGGTATTGTGGTCACATTTGAATCTTTGATCGGTTATTTCCAACCAGCTGATCAAAGTACATTAATCATTACCACGACAGATGACGGTGGCGTAAGTCACGACCGAGTGCTCTCTCGCCTCGATAGTGAGGGACAGCTTTTTGTCGCGACAAATCACTGGCCTCGGGCGTGGTATAAACAAGCATTGGATAATCCGAATGTGGGAGTTGTCCTTTTTGATAGCGATAAGTTGCCTCACCTTGCTGTACCTGCGAGCGATGAAGAACACGATCGCGTCAATCGTGAACACAGTCTGCCACTTGCTATTAAATTTTTAACAGGATTTCCACCGAGGTACTTTTTTCGCCTAGAACCTCGAAAACAAGGCTCGTGAACAATAACCGCACGTCTGACGGAGATTAGAATGGAAGTATACGAGGCCATGCGAACCACCTTCGCAGCACGGGAGTACACCGAGAAGACTGTGTCGGACGAAACACTGTACCGCATGCTGGATAACGCAAGGTTTGCACCAAGTGGAGGCAACCGGCAGGGCTGGCGCGTACTGGTTATTAAAGACCAAAGTTTGCGTCAACAACTCAGAACTGTCATTCAACCGACTATTAAAAAGTACAAAGCTCAGGCAATGGCAGGAGAGACGCCCTTCAACTCAATTCAGGATTCTGGTGTCAGTCAGGAAACGATTGACGCAATGTCAGCCAATTTCCCATTGGTGGATGATTTGGAAAACGCGCCTGTTGTTTTGGTTGTTTGTGTCGACCTCAAGCTAGTTAGCGCTTTTGACAAAGACCTTAACAGGGTTGGGCTAGTGTCTGGTGGATCAATATATCCATTTGTATGGAATCTACTTCTCGCAGCACGTAACGAGGGATTGGGGGGGGTAATCACCACATTTCTGGCCAACCAGGAAGAAAGCGCCAGGTCCTTATTGGGTATTCCTGATCATTTTGCCATCGCATCCATGATGGGTATCGGCGAGCCTGTCAAACAGCTCACTAAATTGAAGCGGCATCCAGTGGAAGATTTTACTCGACTTAATGGTTGGGATGGAGATACTTTCCTCCCGAATGATCAGTGCTAGATTAACTGCTAATCCACCAGCGTATTGAATGATCCATAAACCACAAACAAAAACCACAAACTATGAGTACTTAAGAGAAACGCTATGAGCAAAAAGCGAGAATTCAACATCGTTATATATGGCGCATCATACATCGTACAAGGCTGTGTATATAGCTCAAGGCTGTGTATATAGCTCAAGGCTGTATATAGCTATTGTACATTAGCCGTTCTTTAAATATCCATTTACCCTTTGAAAGAGATTTGTTGCCCGTGAGTGAACCTTTTGATAATAGCGTTAATATGATTGATGCAAATGGCATTCGTTTTCACTATGCACTTGAAGGCGATGTAAATAAGCCAGTGTTGGCCTTAGTCAATATGGCAAGTGCCAATCTCACCGCGTGGGAACCTGTATTGGCATCCTTGTTGGAAAATTTCCAGATCCTGCGATTTGATATAAGAGGCACTGGTAAAAGTGGTTGGGGCGCGGATGATGAGTTTACTTTTTCACACTATGCTGATGACCTTGCCGCAATACTAGACGCTTTGGATATATCCAAAGCATTTGTATTGGGTGTAGCCTATGGTGCAAGAACAGCGGCTCAATTTGCCATTCGTCATGAAAATAGATTGACGGCGCTCGGGCTATTTGATGTTTCTTTGACCCCGCCTGTTGAACAAACAGGCCAACGTGCCCTTGGCCAGAAAGCCCGGCGAATGTTGCAGGAGGCAGGTGAGCCAGAGGTGCTTATTCGTAAATCCTGGCGCTGGTATTTAGATAGAGATGCCGCATTCAAAGCACATACAGCACATACGCATGAAGCTGATACCTCTGAAATGTTAGGCCATCTTAAGATACCTGTGCTGATAGCTTGTGGTCGGCAAGATATGAATCTGGCGGAAGCTGAAAGGATTGCCCAAGCGATCCCGACATCGACCTTTAAAATAATGGAAATGACAGGGCATGGCTCAACCAATTTTCGGCCCGGTCTTATCGTTCAGTTGGTCAATGAATTCTTAGGCTGTAACTCTGACGTGATCACATTGAGCGTTGCCAGGGGAGACCTTTAAGCTTTCTTAAATCTTCACATACATTCAAGCGCTAAGCTCGATAATAAAGTCGATCTATGACGCATCTAGCATAGTCATAGATAATCCGTGTTGGACATTATATGTAATATAAACTTGACATTATCCTAAAGTTAAATAAACTATGCTCAATGTATGGTTTATATTACATTCAATGTTCGGCGGAAAACACTTTAGGAGAATGAATGATGGAAGTTATACCGATGTATTTTTTTGTGCTTGCGGCTATTTGGATTGTGGGCTGTGTTTGGCTTGGCTATCTAGTAGTCGATCATGCTAAAGGCAAATCGTTTTCAAATGATCAATCGTTTTTACTCGCAGGCATATTATTGTTGGTTATAGCCCCTTGTGTAGGGATTGCCGAAATGGCACTTGGGGATGAACTGACGTTTTGGGGTGGGGGCATTCAAATGCTCATTGCAGCGCTTTTGTTCGCGGCGGCATATCGAGAGCGTCAGTATCGGCTCAATCCGGAGAAAAATCATTCGACCGCGAGTTTTCGTGAGAAGACTGCGGGACTGGTGTTAATTGCACAGAGCCTTCTGTGTATCAATTATTTCACTAGAATAATCGGGTCAGATTTTGAATCTGTCTTACCGACCCTCATTGGCTCGCTTGTCTCTCTTATCATTATGATGATCATAGGCTCGACACTACTGGCGATGTTCCATATGCCTAAGCGTGAAATCGAAGCACCGATGGATGAAAGAGACAAGGCGATAGACTTAAGAAGTACAACAAATGCCTACTATGCATTGGGCGCGGGATTTTGGATTATGCCGGTAGTGATATTTTTAGAGTTGGACACCTTGGTCGCATTCAACATTTGGTTCGCAGTTTTAATGCTGTCTGAAATTGTTCGATATGGCTCGGTATTGGCTTACTACCGCTGGGGTGAAATATAATGGCCAAGTCGAAGAGCCGCGTTAGCAATAGAGTGCGCGAGCTACGTTTCCAACATGGAGAGATGACACAGCAGGACTTAGCAAGAGTAATTGGCGTAACCCGTCAAACTATCATTGCCGTGGAACAAGGTCGTTTCTGTCCGTCTTTGGAATCTGCATTACGGATGGGGCGTCTGTTTAAGGTATCTGTTGAGGACATGTTTATCTTAGATGAGACTCTGGATTCGCTTTAGCGATTTTATAAAGAATGAACCGCTCGACTACTAAAATATTTGGCACCCAGCATATCTAAGCTAATACCGGATAGAATCCTGAAAACGCTAGATCTGCTAAAGTGCTTACTCACACTGAAAAAATGTACAGCTTCCCACTTTTGTCGGTGCATGCTTACCTATTTATATAGTAACCTAGCGCATATAAGATTGGCTGATAGAAATGTTAACCGATATCTTTCCCAGATTGCGAAAGCATCCCTCAAGTATAATATGTTAGGAGCGGTTTATGGTTTTCCTGCGTTGGCTTTTTGCCTTGACATCCCCGGTATTACTGACCGCACTTGCATTATTGTTGGCGAGGACTGCGTCAATTACAAGTAATAGTCGCTGCGCGGATATTAACCTGATTTCAAATCTGTGTGTGGAGTCCTGGCATACAAACGCCCTTGATGCCATCATCTATCTCACCATGCTGATTCTTGGTGCCGGATTTGTCCTATTACCCGCAATTATTGCGCCTCGCTTCAAGAAAATAGTCGCTGTTATTGGTTTTATTCTTGTCTTAATGCTTCCTGCATACAGTTATTATCGCGTTGGCTGGGGCGACTTGGTGTTACCTTTGATTCTCACATTGGTGGCCGCGGGCACCAGTGTATTGTTGGTTTGGTGGAAAGTAGGAAGTAGGAAGTAGAATTTAAAAGTAGCAAGTAGAGTATAAGAAGTAAAAAACAGAAAGTGGAGAGATTAGATAATGTTATTTAGAAATATCTTGATAATTTTTTTCAGCGTGATTGCATCGAGCTCTGCTGATATTGCCAGATTACCTGATGGGACGCCTGACTTAAATGGCGTCTGGCAAGTATTGAACACGGCTAATTACAATCTAGAGCCTCATCCTGCGAAAGCGGCAATGGCTATGGTACCAGGGCCATTCGGTCCCGTTCCCGCGAAAGAAGTACTTGCACTTGGTGCTGTAGGCGCAGTGCCTGCTGGGCTTGGGGTCATTGATGGAGGGCAGATTCCCTATAATACTGAGGCCCGTAAAAAACAGATTGAGAACCAAAAGAACTGGTTGAAAGAAGATCCAGAAGTGAAATGTTATTTACCCGGTGTACCCAGGGCCACGTACCAACCTTTCCCTTTTCAAATTCACCAGAGCGAGAGTGCCTTTGTTTTCACCTACCAATTTGCGGGCGCTGTGCGCAATCTGATATTCAATAGTGATGAAGAGGCACCGATTGATTCATGGATGGGACAATCCAATGCTGTTTGGGAAGGTGATACCCTGGTTATTAGCGCGACGGGTTTTAATGATAGGACTTGGTTTGATCGCGCAGGAAATCACCATACTGAGGCCTTAAAAGTGACTGAGCGATACACCCTCAAGAATGAACATGTCATGGAATATGAAGCGGTGATTGAAGATGCGAATGTATTCACTAGACCTTGGACTATACGCATGCCCATTTATAAGCGGGTTGGCCGTGATGCACAGCTCCTGCAATTTAAGTGCATAGCGTTCGTGGAAGAACTGTTATATGGCGATCTGCGAAAAACGCCAGTGCAGCAGGGTGAC
>JBLHIH010000039.1:0-29035 GCA_047616645.1 Flavobacterium sp.
AGCAGCCGACCCAGAAAATGTTTGAAATTCAAAACCCCTTATGAGGTGTTTGAAGAACTGACCGGCATCACACAAAAGATGTTAACTGGTTATGCACTTATTACTTGAATTCAGGAGATTTTCTAGTGTGCAAAACGCATCGCCAATGATGAAATGAGCATCTTGGCGATCTACATAGAAATACGCTTGTGCAAGCTTTATGGCAAGTTCATCCCTTTCAATCGCCGTCAGCTTAACGTTAGGTAAGCTGTTTCTAAAAAACCGAATAAGGTCTCCACCTCCGACTCCTGCAATTAGGACATTTGAGGGTGCGGCCTCCTGCCAAAAAAACGGCGCTAGCATATAGCCCAAAGGAATTGAGCTTAGGTTGAGGGGATCAGATAATGACATCATTGATTGGTTGGCGTCAGAATCGAAACGTAAATAGCGCATGCCATCTTGATCAAATACGTACAGAGTGCCAAATCCCCCCTCGTTCTTTAGCAACCAGGATTAGGCCATTGTTATTCATCTTTCTGCCGATTATAAATTTATTGTGTGACTAAAAACGGCCCATCACGATGGGGTGTTTACAGGTAGTAATAACTGAAGTTTACATCGGAAAACATGTCAGGACATGCCTTAAACCTTTGGGCTCTAGATGTTATCCGTCACATCAGGAATCGGAAGTCGGTAATTAGTGAGCAAGTGGATACATAGTGCTTTGTGAATTAACTGACACTAGTGTCAAGTTTTGTTATAATGCGATTTCACTTAATCATAACGGCATAATCGGGCGTGGAAAAACCTCATCAAACGATTGAGTTTCTGTTAAATAATCAGCGTATTGCGCTTAGCGATACTGATCCCAGTACAAGCTTACTATCCTATTTACGTGACCTTGTTGATAAAAAAGGGACAAAAGAAGGTTGTGCATCTGGGGACTGTGGGGCTTGTACAGTTGTGCTGGCGGAACCCGATGGTTCAGGACTAAAATACCTAGCTGTGAATGCTTGCATAGCCTTACTGCCCGCGGTAAACGGTAAGCAAGTGATCACTATTGAGGCGCTGCGTGAGAGTGGTAAACTGCACTCTGCACAACAAGCGATGGTAGATAACCACGGTTCTCAATGCGGATTTTGCACACCCGGCTTTGTTATGTCTCTATTTGCCCTTGGAAAATCTCACCCCCAGCCATCAGGTGGTGGGAACAGCCCTGAGCCGATAAACAGCCCTGAGCTGATAAACAGCCCTGAGCGAATAAACAGCCCTGAGCTGATAAACAGCCCTGAGCGAATAAACAGCCCTGAGCCGATAAACAGCCCTGAGCGAATAAACAGCCCTGAGCTGATAAACAGCCCTGAGCGAATAAACAGCCCTGAGCCGATAAACAGCCCTGAGCGAATAAACAGCCCTGAGCTGGTAAACAGCCCTGAGCGAATAAACAGCCCTGAGCTGATAAACAGCCCCGAGCGAATAAACAGCCCTGAGCGAATAAACAGCCTTGAACGAGTAGGCAACCGCGAGAAAATAATCGAGGCACTTTCTGGGAATTTATGTCGTTGTACAGGCTATCGGTCTATTGTCGATGCCTCAGAGCAATATCTGACTGGATTGTACGGATCAAATGGTCAGAAAAAAGCACCAGACCAATTTGACTTAGTTGAGAGTGAGACAAGAAAGACGCTAATTGATATCCGCGAACATCAAGTAGCGCAAAATCCAACGAAAAGCCTGAGTCATCAACCTACACTCCTACCTACCTCAATTGATCAACTCGCTGATCAAATGATGGCTCACCCAGATGCGGTGTTGTTATCAGGTGGAACAGATCTGGGGCTATTGCTTACGCAAAATTTGCAGCATCTTTCTCCACTTATCTACCTCGGCAAGGTGGCGGAGTTGAAAGAGACGAGTGAATCAGAAACAACGCTCATTATCGGCGCTGGCGTTACCTACTCCGAGTGTTTTACTCAAATCAATCTCGCTTATCCTGAATGGGGCGAAATGATATTGCGCCTAGGATCCCTGCAAGTAAGGAACCAAGGCACGATTGGGGGCAATATAGGCAATGCCTCTCCCATTGGAGATATGCCTCCTGTTCTTATTGCGCTAGGTTCGAAAATTGAAATGAGGCAGGGTAGGCAAGAGAGGCTGATGCTGGTTGAAGATTATTTTGTCGCTTACAAAGTGACGAGTCAAAAGAAATCAGAATTTATTAAGTCGATTCATATTCCGAAACCACGACCCAATTTTCACCTGAAGATCTATAAGATTTCAAAACGATTCGATGATGATATATCCGCTGTATTAGCGGTGTTTCATCTTAGTATTGTTGAAGACTATATTGCGGAAGTTGCTGTTGTCATGGGCGGGATGGCGGCGATACCCAAAAGAGCAATGTATTGTGAGGCAGCACTGCTAGGTAAATCCTGGTCACAGGAAACAATAGATAAGGCAAAAGCGGCCTTGAGTGAAGATTACCAACCTTTAAGTGACATGCGAGCCTCGGCGGAATACCGGATAAGCGTCGCGAAAAATTTACTGCAAAAGTGCTTTATTGAGATAAGCCAGCCTGCGTTAAAGCTTCATGTGCTAGGGGAGGCCTAGAATGAGGAAGTTACCCGAATTAAATGATCCTCAGAATGCTAAAGCGTTAACAATGGGTGTCGGCTCCGTACTCCCCCATGAAAGCGCAGCATTACATGTGAGTGGTGAGGCAAAGTACGTTGATGATCAATCAACGCCAATCGGAACCCTCCATGCAGCCATTGGTAAGAGCACAATTGCCCACGGTAAAATTATTAGCATGAATCTTGATGCGGTGAGAAGCGCAGAAGGCGTGGAATTTGTTATCACGGCTGAAGATGTCCCCGGTCATATTGATATCGGACCGGTATTCCCAGGAGATTCTGTACTTGTCGCGTCCTATGTAGAGTTTTATGGGCAGGCAGTTTTTGCCGTAGCAGCAACAACTTTTGATTTAGCTCAGCGGGCAGTGAAATTCGCAAAAATTGAATATGAAGCATTGCCACCTGTACTTGGGGTCGCGGAAGCGCTGAAGCAGAGTAACTTTGTTAGGCCCAGCCATGAACAAAAAAGAGGGGATGCAGAAAAAGCGATTAAAAGTGCAGCACATAGTTTGCTTGGTGAACTTGTTGTCGGAGGACAAGAACATTTTTATTTAGAAGGACAGGTTAGTCTTGCTTTACCTCTGGAAGACGGGGGCATGTATATATTGACCTCCAGTCAACACCCCGCGGAAGTTCAAAAGCTAGTTGCTGAAGTACTCGGGAAACAGATTAACGAAGTTGACGTGGAAGTAAGAAGAATGGGAGGAGGATTTGGTGGCAAGGAAACGAATGCTGCTCCCTGGGCCTGCGTTGCTGCACTGCTAGCGAACAAATCGAATCGTGCTGTAAAGCTACGTTTATCTCGTCGAGATGACATGGTGATGACGGGTAAGCGACACCCTTTTCATAATCAATACCATGTAGGTTTTGATGATAATGGCCGGATTTTAGGGATAAAACTCAACTTGGAAGGAGATTGTGGATTCTCCCCAGATTTGAGTGATGCCATTGTTGATCGCGCCATGTTCCATAGTGATAATGCCTATTTTCTGGATCAAGCAAAAATTACAGCCAATCGCTGCAAGACTAATACGGTATCTCATACCGCATTCCGAGGGTTTGGAGGACCCCAAGGCTTGATAACGATTGAAGGCGTTATTGATGATATCGCCAGGTATCTGGGAAAAGATCCCTTGGATGTTCGTAAAGTAAACTTATATGGTATTAATGATAGAAACGAGACTCACTATCATCAGATTGTTGAACATAATAATCTGGACGCCATAATCGGAAAACTGGAAGAGACATCAGATTATCAAAAACGACGGCAAGGGATCAGCGATTACAACGCCCAAAGTCCATTCCTAAAAAAAGGTATTGCCCTAACGCCTGTAAAATTTGGTATTTCCTTTACTGCGACGCATTTAAATCAAGCGGGTGCTTTGATTCATGTTTATTCTGACGGGAGTATACATTTGAATCATGGTGGCACCGAAATGGGTCAGGGACTTTTCACTAAAATTTCTCAGATAGTGGCCTCTGAATTCCAAGTGGATATCACCACAATTAAAGTTTCCGCAACCCGTACCGACAAGGTACCCAATACATCTCCTACTGCGGCATCAGCCGGAACGGATTTAAACGGCAAAGCGGCTCAAAATGCCGCGCAAAAGATCAAAACTAGATTGGCCAAATTTGCGAGCTCACACTATAAAATTGAAGAAGGTGAAGTTCAATTTACATCCAAGGGGGTTATTCTCGGGGATAAGTTAATCAGCTTTGCTGAACTTATTCAGGAAGCCTATCTACATCGAATTTCATTGTCCGCTACCGGATTTTATCGAACACCAAAAATTTACTATGATCGTGAATCAGCATCGGGACAACCGTTTTACTATTTTTCTTGCGGTGCTGCCGTATCGGAGGTTGTCATCGATGTACTCACCGGAGAATACAAAGTATTACGTACTGATATTCTTCATGATGTCGGGAATTCAATTAATCCTGCTCTCGATATTGGTCAAATAGAAGGCGGCTTTATTCAAGGAATGGGATGGTTGACGACGGAGGAGCTGGTATGGGGAGAAGATGGTAAACTTCTGACCGATTCTCCTGCCACATATAAGATTCCCGCGATAGCGGACCTTCCAGAAATTTTTAATGTAAAGCTATTGGAAAATTCGCCGAATAAGGAGAGTACTATCTTTCATTCTAAGGCGGTTGGTGAACCGCCCTTAATGTTAGCGGTTTCAGTTTGGTCAGCGATACGAGATGCGATTGCGAGTATTTCGGGATATAAAGTAAATCCACAACTCAATGTGCCAGCCACCCCAGAGCGCGTTTTAAAAGCGGTAATGAGTGTAGGCGATAGAACGATATGCTAGATAGTAGTGCCAAATGGCAAGATATAGTTCAAAAGTTAGACTCACTCGGTGAGTCGTATGTCTTGGTTACCTTGCTTGGTGTAAGAGGTTCGGCACCAAGAGACAGTGGCACAAAAATGGTAGTGACTAGCAGTGCTTTTTTCGCAACTATTGGTGGCGGGCATTTAGAGTATAAGGCAATTTCCATTGCACGTGATTTAATCACCTCATCTATTCAGGATCAGCATATCGAACATTTCCCTTTGGGAGCCTCTCTTGGACAATGTTGTGGTGGTAGCGTGAGTTTACTTTTTGAAAAATTTCTAGCATCAAAAATTGACATACAATTATTTGGTGCGGGTCATGTCGGACGAGCACTAGCATCTATATTGGCAGAGTTACCTTGTCGTTTGCATTGGGTTGATTCTAGAGAAGATATTTTTCCCCAGATAATCAGTGATAATACGACAACTTATGTGAGTGAGTATCCACATGAAGAAGTCGAGATGATGCGGCCGAATAGTTACTACATCGTGATGACGCACAACCACCAGATAGATCTGGAAATATGTACATATATACTCAAAAAAGCAGACTTTGCATTTTTAGGTTTGATTGGCTCTGAAACAAAGTGGTCTCGTTTTCAAAGTAAGCTAAAACAAAACCTTATGCGCTTAGATAATAATGAGCTTGAGGTTGAAACCCTTATTCAGAGGATAATTTGCCCAGTTGGTTTATCAGCGATACCTGGGAAATTACCCATGGAGGTTGCTGTCTCAATCGCTGGTCAACTAATAGCAAATTATCAGAACGAAGAATCAATAGAACATGCCTCGGCTAGACCTAGGATCCAAGGCTTATCTTGGCCTGAACTTAACACGCTTTCTAAAAATCTACTGGTTCAGGAGTAGTTCAATGTCTAGTACCTTCTTGGTCTTATGGAAGCGAGTCTTATGACTGCGCTTGCCCTTAGAAGTCTGCGAGTACTGATGCCCGAAGGAGAAAGAGAAGCTACGATCGTAATAGAGTCTGGTGTCATTACGACGATTGGTAGATACGATCTGCAAGTCCAATGTCCGATAGAAGACTTTGGCGCTCAGGTGATCATGCCGGGATTGGTCGATACACATGTCCACATAAACGAACCCGGAAGAACTGATTGGGAGGGTTTTGAAACTGCCACTCAAGCAGCAGCAGCAGGGGGTATAACAACCTTGGTCGATATGCCGCTTAATTGCATTCCCGTAACCACATCAAGAGCGGCACTTAATGAAAAGCTAGCGGCGCTCGAAAACAAACTGTGGGTTGACTGTGGTTTTTGGGGTGGTGTTATACCCGATAGCATTGATGACCTAGATGATCTGCTAAATGCTGGTGTGTTAGGCGTGAAATCTTTTTTGATCGATTCTGGTATTGACGAATTTCCAAATGTCAGTGTGGAAGACTTAAGGCGTGCGATGCCAATTGTTGCTTCTCATGGTTTACCTTATTTAATTCACGCGGAGCTCTCTAGTGAGGAGCTCTCTAGTGAAGAAAAGGGCGCCAATAACTTAAGGTCATCAAAACTAAGGACTTATCAAGATTTCCTTATGTCACGGCCTGATAAGTGGGAATTGGATGCCATTCAATTGATTATTTCTGAGATGGCTGAACATAACTGTCATATGCATATTGTTCACTTATCGTCGGCAGCAGCATTAGCGTGCCTAGCGCATGCAAGAAAAGAGGGATTGAAAATAACCGTTGAGACCTGTCCTCACTATCTAACCTTAGCCTCAGAAGACATCGACAAAAATATAACTTTGTACAAATGTTGTCCGCCGATTCGAGGTGCCTTAAATCGTGATGCTTTATGGAAGGGTCTTAAAGACGGTGTGATTGACTTTATTGTTTCTGATCATTCGCCCTGTACGGCAAATTTAAAACTAGGGGCTACAGAAGGCTCACGAGAAGACTCGCTAGAAAGTATTGATACGGCATGGGGTGGTATTGCTGCCCTGCAGTTTGGATTGCCGCTTGTATGGACTGAAGCAAGAGAACGTGGTTTTGATTTAAAAGATCTTAGCCATTTCATGTCGGGTGCGACCGCTGCTTTTGTCGGCTTAGATGGGAAAAAGGGCAAGATTAAGGAAGGCTATGATGCGGATCTGATTGTTTTTGATGATACGCACGAATACCGCATCTCTGAGGAGTCTATACGTCACAAGAATAAATTTACGCCCTATGTTGGGAAGAAGGTATGTGGCAGCGTCATGAGAACCTATCTAAGGGGTGTATGCATATTCTCCGGTGATGAGTTTATTGGACGCCCGCAGGGAAAAACTATATTGAAAAATCAACATTAAGTGTATGGCCTAGAATAAATAAGCTTGGAATAATTATGGCGACTGAAGATTTTATACAAAGATCAGTTGATCTTGCTGCGGAACGACTAGGGGGTGAAACCCTTGACTGCAGTGATGATTTTTTTGCGGAAATGGAAAACCTCCTAAAACCGGGTCGTGGTATTTTCATTGAAGATAAGTACACGGAACGTGGTAAGTGGATGGACGGTTGGGAGTCTCGTCGCAGTTATGGCCGAGAAAATGGTCGAGATTCAGACTGGTGTACGATTGCTTTAGGTGTTCCTGGGAAAATTTTGGGATTTGATATCGATACCAATCACTTTCGCGGCAACTCACCTCAAATGGTGAGTATTGAAGCCTGTCAGTCAAAAGACAGGCCTGCCTCTGATCAAGTGTGGACCCTCATTTTGCCCAAAGTAGAAGTTAATGCACATAGTCAAAACATTTTTGAGCTAGATGATAAGTCAGACCAAATTTGGACCCACTTGAGACTCACCATGTTTCCCGATGGCGGCATCGCACGATTGAGGGTCTATGGCTATCCTATTGCAGACCCTGATCAGTTTCTCCCTGGTGAGCTAATGGATCTTGCAGCCATAAAAAATGGCGGCATGGCGATACGATGCAGCGATATGTTTTTCAGTGATAAAAATAACCTATTAATGCCGGGACGTGGAACAAACATGGGTGATGGATGGGAAACCAAACGTCGTCGTGATCCCGGACCAGATTGGTCAATAATCAAATTGGCTTTTAAAGGCAGTATTCGTAAAGTGTTGATTGATACAGCGCACTTTAAAGGGAATTACCCTGATCGATTCTCACTTCAGGGTTTTAAGGGAAGTGATGATGAAGCGCTTGCAATTGGAGCGCAATGGGTAGATCTAGTGGCAGAGACAAAACTGCAAGCCAATCACGAGCATATTTTTATAGATGCGGTAGTCAATACGGCGTCATCATTTACCCATGTACGTCTAAACATCTTTCCTGATGGCGGAGTAAGTAGAATGAGAATTATGGGTTATAAGGTTGATCATGAAGATTAATGAAATGTCTGTAACGGACCAGCGTGCAACTTTGTTAAAGTGTTGTAGTGCTAAGGCATGGGTAGATCTTATGCTGGTGAACGCGCCTTTTTATGACAAAAGTAGTTTGTTGGAATGCGCTGACAAATGCTGGAAAGGACTAAAAGAAACCGACTATCTAGAAGCTTTTACTGGCCACCCAAAAATCGGCGATTTAGACAGTCTTAGAGGGAAGTATTCGAACACAGCAACCTTTGCCTCTCGAGAACAATCTGGGGCTGCCGGTGCAGACGAAGATGTACTCAAGATGCTAGCCGTTGGCAACAAAAGTTATGAAAAAAAATTTGGATTTATTTTTATAGTATGCGCGAGCGGTAAAAGTGCAGAAGACATGTTAAGCCAGCTTCAGTCGCGTATGGTAAACGATAGAGAGACGGAACTGACTAACGCAGTGGAACAACAGCGCCAAATATTTAATATTAGAATAAAGCGCTTAGACTAAGCCCTTAGGACAAATTTAATGAGTCAAATCACCACCCATGTACTTGATACTAGTCGAGGTGTCCCGGCAAGTGATCTTGTGATATCACTTTTCCACTTTGAGAATGACAAATGGCTTGAATTAGCGAGCGGTCGAACTAATGAGGACGGGAGAATCTCAGATCTATTGGACCAAAATTTAGTCTTGTCCCCTGGAAATTACAAGATGAATTTTGAGACGCAGGCATATTTCGATAATTTTGGTGAGTCCTCTTTCTACCCTAATGTCGAAATTACTTTCTCGATTAATGATGCAGATCATTATCACATCCCGCTTCTTTTAAGTGCTTACGGTTATTCGACTTACCGCGGTAGCTAGGATGAGAGAATTAAGATGAAGGAGTTAGTATGAATAACAATCTTAGAATTATTGAACCTATTCCGCTTCATGCAGACCACTTTTCTCGTTACGGTGATGTGATTGACGCGAGTAAACCCCCCCTACTCATTAATCATGAATATACCAAGCGATATGACGATTTAGCAGAGATAGATGTATTGAAAAATGGGGGTCGCATGCTTGTTAATATATTTAGGTCTACACCATTGCCTCTGCCTCTTTCAATTCGAATGATGGAGCGACATCCGCTTTCTAGCCAAGCCTTTGTCCCCCTTAGCCAAGAACCCTATCTTGTAGTGGTTGCTCCACCTGGAGACTTTTTTGAGGAAAATATTGAAGTATTCTTGGCCAGCGGAAATCAAGGCGTAAATTATCGGGCGGGTACATGGCATCACTTCTTGTTAGCGCTCAATAGTGTAAGTGATTTTCTAGTGATTGATCGCGGCTCAGATAGTAAAAGTGCTGATGACAAAAACTGTGATGAAGTAACACTAAGTGGAGACAGTAAGATTAAGTATTCTCAAGGTGGCATCAATGACTGATGTCGAGAAAAATATCCAGTATGTACGCGGCGAAATTTTACACTTTGTAGATGATCCGTCGAAAGTGAATCCAGATGATAGTTATGAGTATTTCGCTGATGGCTTGATGGTAATTGAAAACGGTAAAGTAAAAAGCTTAGGTGAGGCAAAGGACTTTCTACCATTGGTAGACGCCGAGATTGTCCATTATGAAAATGGTCTTATTGTTCCCGGGTTTATAGATACCCATGTGCATTATCCGCAAACTGAAATGATTGCCTCATTTGGTGAGCAGCTACTAGGTTGGCTCGAGACTTATGCTTTTCCAACAGAGAAAAAATTCGCTGATTATAGTTATGCCTTAGAGCAGGCAGATTTCTTCCTCGATCAATTATTGCGTAACGGTACAACCACTGCTCTCGTATTTGGCACAGTTCACCCCGAATCCGTAGAGGCATTCTTTGAGAAAGCTCAGGGGCTCAAATTACGCATGATCTGCGGTAAGGTATTAATGGATAGAAATGCGCCCGCCGATTTACTTGATACGGCTGAACGCGGATATGAAGAAAGCCGTGCCTTGATTAAAAAATGGCACGGTGTAGATAGATTGCAATATGCCGTAACGCCTCGATTTGCGCCAACCTCTACTGATGAGCAATTGCATTTAGCTGGAAAGCTTTTAACACTTGCGCCTGATTTATATATGCATACACACCTTGCAGAAAATAAGGATGAGCTCATTTGGGTAAAGGAGCTGTTTCCCGACAATGAAAATTATCTAGATATTTATTACCAACATGGACTATTAAGTCGTAGAAGTGTTTTTGCTCATTGTATCCACCTTTGCGAAGAGGAGCTGGCGATGATGAGCGAGCAGGAATGTTCAGCTGCTTTCTGTCCCACATCAAATCTCTTTATAGGTAGCGGTCTGTTCAACTTAAAACAGGCTGAAGATTCTAATATTAAGGTTGGTTTAGGCACAGATGTCGGCGGTGGCACAAGCTTCTCAATGCTCCAAACAATTAATGAAGCCTATAAAATACAGCAGTTACAAAATGAAGTTCTTCCTCCCCTTAAATCATTTTATCTGGCGACACTCGGTGGTGCTAGAGCATTGGATGTAGAGGATAAGGTTGGCAGTTTTAAACTCGGCAATGAAGCTGATTTTATTGTATTAGATTATGCGGCAACAGCGCTTATTGAAAAACGAATAAGTCATTGCAATGACATAGTGGAGAAACTTTTTGTGCTTAGTATCTTAGGAGATGATCGTTGCATTCGTGCTACTCATATCTTAGGAGAGTGTGTACATTCAAAGTGAATGAAGCACGTCGAGCATCAAGCTACACCTATTTAATTAGTAACGTTTAAACAAGGGAAGAAAATTGGATCCTTATATTGCAGACTGGCTAAATCTTATTGTTAGGTTTGTTCACTTGGTGACAGGCATCGCATGGATTGGAGCCTCGTTCTACTTTATCTGGCTTGACAATCATTTGGAAAATCCGCCTGAATGGAAAAAGGATACGGGTATCAAGGGTGATCTTTGGGCGATTCACGGCGGCGGATTTTATGAGGTAGCTAAATATGAGCTTGCTCCGCCAATGTTGCCGCAGACCTTACATTGGTTTAAATGGGAAGCTTATTCAACTTGGATTTCAGGGTTTTTCCTACTGTCTCTAATGTATTACGTCGGTGCTGAAACCTATTTGATAGATGCCAGGGTGCGCGATTTATCCTCTGTACAAGCAATCCTAATGGGTCTGGGTGTGATTTTTGGCTCTTGGTTTGTTTACGATTTATTATGTCGAAGCCCATTGGCAAAAAATGCATCTTTACTCGGGATAATACTGCTTTGTTTTGTTGCAATAATAGCCTACTTCTTGACTCAAAATTTTAGTGCACGAGGCGCCTATATTCATGTCGGGGCTGTAATGGGTACTATCATGGCAGGGAATGTTTTCCGAGTCATCATTCCCGCACAAAAAGCATTGGTTAGCGCTGTTGAGACCGGTGGGCAACCTGACCCTGCATGGGCAGCAAAAGCAAAATTGGTTTCTACACATAATACCTATCTTACTTTACCGGTCATTTTTACGATGATGAGCAATCATTATCCTATGACCTACAATCATTCTCACTCGTGGATCATTCTCGTCTGCATCATTCTGATCACTGCTGCGGCAAGACAATATTTTGTGCTAAGGCATAAAAAAGTAAACAAGCCACTTTTGCTCATTGGGGCGATTCTGGCGACAGGGCTACTCGCTTATTTAATAAAGCCGGATAGGTCTGTAACAAAACCTCCTGTTACTAATAGAGGCGATATTGTTGTTACAGAAATGGTTTCCACTGCGCTTATCAATAATGAGCTTAGTGGAGAAGTCATTATTAGGAAACGTTGCGCGACTTGTCATTCGGAAACACCGAGTGATGATATCTTTGTGATCGCGCCCAATGGTGTTGTCTTTGATACCCTTGACGATATTCGAAAATGGGGTCCCCGCATTCTTGCTCGGGTGATTGATAGTCAAGATATGCCTCTCCTAAATAAAACCAAAATGACCGATGCAGAACGTCAATTTATAGGGGCATGGCTTAGCGATCTGCAGGCCATTAAGGAGTAAGAAAATTGACTACGGGCCGAGTCCGACAAAGAAATCAATCGCTGATTTTTACAGCTGCTCAAGAAGAGTTTGTTGATTATGGGTTTAAGGGCGCGTCCATAAAGCGTATCGCCGAGAGAGCGGGTTTACCTCGGGCAAACATCCATTATTATTTTAAGAACAAACTTGCACTTTATGATGCTGTCCTAGCTGATATTGTTCAGACATGGAATTCCAGTTTCGATACGATCAAAGCAAAAGATGAACCGGCAGACGCACTTAAATCCTATATTCGAGCGAAGGTGATGTATTCTAAAACTCATCCTGCGGCCTCTAGGATTTTTGCCTTAGAAATGATTCATGGCGCACCCCATTTAGAAAATTATCTTCAGGGAGAATTTTTTGACTGGATGCAATTAAAAATTGGGGCTATTGAGTCTTGGATTGAGCAAGGCAAGATGGATGCGATTGAGCCACTTCATCTTCTCTTTTTTATATGGGGTGCAAGTCAACATTATGCTGATTTTGGCGTTCAGGTGCTGGCTGCAATGAATAAAGACCAGCTCTCCTCTGAAGATTATGAAGCTGTTGCGGATTCACTTCTTAGGTTAGTGCTTAAAGGTTGTGGTGTAAAAGGAAGTGAATTAATTTTATCTAAAAAATTAACTTAATTTTCTTTGCTGTTAAGTTAGTATTAAGTCCATGTGGTTCCAGATAGTGAGATAAATAGAGCATGGCAACACTTAAGGATGTGGCTAAATCTGTCGGAGTTTCCGTAGCAACTGTGTCATACGTGCTGACAGGTCGAGGTTCGGTTAGTCAGGAAATGAGAGAAAAGGTACTAGCGGCAGTTAAGCAAATTGGATATCGCCCCAATCGAAAAGCCCAAGCAATGCGTACGGGTATAAGTAATTCCATTGGTATTATTTTACCAGATTTAACGAAACCATTTTTCCCCTTGCTTGCACAGCAAGTGGAAAATGAGGCTAGAAAGGCCGGTTATGCAGTGCTTTTGATTGATTGTCAGAATCAAACTGAATCAGAGCAAGAGGGGTTTGAGTTGTTAGATCAACAAGGCGTTGATGGCATAATTTGGTTTCCTATTGATAGTTCGGTCCCCGAAGGACTTAAAAAGATGAGCTGCCCTGTCATCCTGATTGATCGAAGTTTACCGGGATATGATACGGTTCATTGTGATTATTCCCATGGAGGAGGCCTACAAGCAGAGTATGTGATTAGGCTTGGTCATAAAAAGGTGGGTTTGTTTTCTGGACCGAAGAAGATCGAAAGTGCGAGAAAAAGAAGGCGCGGTTTTGTCACCGCTGCTAAAGACAAGATAGATATTGTTTGGAATATCGATGTTCCTTTTTCATCAGACCTCCCAGAAACAGCGATTGCCTTATTGAAAAAAAACAAAGTCACCATGGTGGTCTGCGCTGATGATTTGATTGCAATCGGTACTTTAAACATTCTGAATGAACTAGGCGTAAAAGTACCTGAGGATATTTCAGTGGTGGGCTTTGATAATATATCTTGGTCAACGCTGGTAACCCCAAAATTGACAACTATCAATCAACCCATTGGTACGATTGGTTCTGAGGCAATAAATTTGTTGCAGCACAAAATTGCCAGTATTAAGGAAGGTACTAAAGAAGCAAGTCGAACCATAATATTGGATGTTGAACTAATAGAGCGTGCATCAACTATTAAGCATCACTCGGTAAGTAAGAACGATTAGTTAAGAATATTTTAGTGGGGGTAGTTTAACGCGTCCCTAGTTCACCAGAAGCAGATTGAAAAATGGAAAGGTCAGATGATGAATAATTTAGAACAACTAAAGGCGATGACAGATGTGGTTGCTGATACTGGGGATATTGAAGCGATTAAACTTTATAAGCCTCAAGACGCTACGACAAATCCTTCTTTACTTTTGAAGGCCGCAAGTTTGCCTCAGTACGCTAACTTATTAGCCTCGGCAAAAACTTGGGCGAAGGATCAGCCCGGAAGCGATGCAGAGCAACTTAGCCTTTGTGCCGACAGGCTTGCTGTACTGATTGGTTTCGAAATAACCCAGATTATACCTGGGAGAATTTCAACAGAGGTGGATTCTCGCTTGTCTTTTGATACAGATAAAACGATTGAAAAGGCGAAACTAATTATCGGCATGTATGAAGATCTGGGTATACCCAAAGAGCGAGTTCTGATAAAAATCGCAGCAACTTGGGAGGGTATTGCCGCCGCTGCGACGCTTGAAAAAATTGACATCAATTGCAACTTAACACTGCTCTTTGGTTTTTCTCAAGCAGCGGCCTGTGCAGAAGCGGGGGTATTTCTGGTTTCTCCTTTTGTGGGAAGAATTCTTGATTGGTACAAAAATAGATCAGGGAGAGATTACTATCCTGCAAACGAAGATCCTGGTGTGCTCTCGGTAGTAAAGATATTTAACTACTATAAGCAGCAAAACTATTCGACGGTTGTTATGGGTGCTAGTTTTAGAAATCTAGATGAAATTAAAGCGCTTGCAGGTTGTGATCGTCTAACGATTGCGCCTCAATTGTTGGCTGAGTTAGAAGCAGATACAAGCGATCTAATTCGAAAACTGGATGTAACCAATACGGGGAAATTAATCTCAAAACCAATGAGTACGGAAAAACATTTTCGTTGGTCAATGAATCAAGATGCCATGGCGACGGATAAGCTTGCAGAGGGAATTAGAAATTTTTCGATTGATCAAAACAAACTCGAAAAACTACTTAGTTCATGATCAGTTTCTAATGCGCAATTTATAGTGAGAGGTGAGCTTTATATACGATAACTAATCTGCTGGGGTGAGCTGTCCCTTAAGCCAGAGAACCAAATCCCTCCAAATATTATCAACTTCTTGTCTATTGGGCATAATACCAGCGGATTGCAATTCGATTGTGACAATGGGCATCTTTAAGTCCACGCCAGCATAGTTTCCTAAGGAGCCTGGGAATACGCCTAATTTTCGCAGGTAGAGGCCACCCAAGCTATTCGGTGCGGTTGGCGGTCCATCGTAGTCTACAAGGTGATAAGGGGCGTGCATTGAAATAATAACATCAGGTTCGAATTCTTGAATCTGTGTTACGAGCCATTTAGTTTCCGCTTCACTACCGGCCTGGGGGCCAGGGTATCTTCTTGGGTTTTTGAATGATTTCTGTTCCCAAAAGGACAAAGCATGATTTCCCCAATCGAGTGTTGGAAAGTTTCGATTTAGATCGACACCATTAAAATTTTGTCTTTGTGACTTTCTCTTTAATAATCCATCAGGGTTAGATGAGGGTATAAAACGCCAATGAAACATACCGGAGTGATGTTGGTCGAGTATCCCCATCCATCTAAAAAGAATGGAAACAGAAGAAAATTCATCTCCATGGATACCGCCTATCACGAGTATTTTCCCCATGGAATCTCGATCTACTAATGGCGGGAAATCTTTATAAGCGAGAGATCGATTTTCCGTGGAGTAAGACGAGTGGACGAGCTCTTGGCTCATGCATTCTGTGATGCTGACGCTGCCTAACTTTGTACCAATTTCTTCGCAAAGATTGATAATAGGGTTGGAGATGATGTGGGTTATTTCTGCCGCCTCTTCTACTTTCTCTTCATTTTCAGCGAATTCTTCGGGCGTTATTGTCGTTGAAGAAATTTTGTTAATTGGCTTCTCTTCTATTTTCTCCACAACATCTGATTCTTCAAGAGGTGTGGGCAAAGGTGTGGACGTTTGGCTTGTTACTTCCTGTGGTGTACTCGATAGTGCACTTGATGGAATAGTAACGGGTGCTGATTGCGGTGGCTTTTCGGAGTTCGAATGCTCTAGCGTTGTACATGCGACGAATAAGAGAGTGGTTGCGAGCAAGCCCAGGTATTTAACGATGTTTACTTTCATTACTACTAAGTACTTCCTATCCCGCGAGTCAGGTTTTTCTCTAAAAGAGACGTTAAAAAGAGGCTAATCTCGATTATTCTTAACTGTAACTCATTATAGTACTTGATATCAAAGCACCCGCTATTTTAAGAGAGGATGATCTTCAGGTAGTTGACGTGAAACCCAGATTGCCAATTTGTGCGCCATAGTTTTTTGATTAACATCCAATTTTGCTAGGGGTTGAATGAGTTTATCGTGTACTAAAAGTCGATATATAAACTCCGTTTTTAGGTGGGCCGAATCTCTTGCTTCAAACTCAACTACGCCTCTTTTTTCTCCATAGATTGTGCCAAGGCGAATCGCTTCTTTTAGAAGGCCGGCCTCGTTCGCTAACTTTGTTTTTTTAGCCATGTGTTCTCTTGGCCATAAAGGCCCCTCTAGTTCTGTGTAGAAAGTGCCTCTGAAATTTCTTTCGCTTTGCGTACTGCTTTTTGGCGAACTTCGTCTGCATCCAATGTTAATACAATACCATTTTTCATCAATATCTTTCCGGAGACGATGCTTGTGACTACATCATCAGAATCGACAGCGTAGACCAACTGTGAAATAACATTATACATTGGCGCAAGGCTTGGTGTTGCGATATCAATTTGTATCATGTCTGCTCGTTTACCCGCTTCAAGTGAACCGGTAACATCACCTAGGCCAATCGCTGCGGCCCCCATGCTTGTCGCTAGTTTTAATGCGGTCATTGCAGGCATTGCAGTGGGGTCTTGATTTTGATTTTTATGAATTAATGCAGCGAGGTGCAACTCCTCCCACATATCGAGATCGTTGTTACTTGCTGCTCCATCAGTTCCAAGGCCAACTAATACACCCGCTTTTAGCATTTGAGAGACGGGTGCTATTCCTGCGGCAAGTTTCAAATTGGAAGTGGGGTTATGTATTGCGCCGACTTGTTTGCCGGATAACATGGCAATTTCCTCTGTAGTGGGTTGAACCATATGGGCTGCAATCAATGTAACGTCCAGCAAACCTTGGTCGGCGACATGTTTCACTGATGAATTGCCATATCGCTTCTGAACGTCTTCGACTACAGAACGGTCTTCCGCTATATGCATACTTACCGGAACATCGAACGCCTTTGCCTTCTCAACGACCTCTTTAATATGAAATGGAGAGACTGTATAGGGTGCATGAGGTGCAAATGCTGGCGTAATACGTTCATGTTTGTTTTTCCAACGGCTAACAAATTTTACAGCAGAAGCAAAAGAATCTTCCCAGCCTTTAAAACCTGGGCTCGGGAAATCTATTGAGGGAGAACCAATAACTGCCCTCATGCCGCAGTCGATAATGGTCTCCGCGATAGTCTCAGGGTAAAAGTACATATCGACATAGGTGGTGGTACCACCGCGAATCATTTCCCAACAAGCAAGCTCTGTTCCAATCGAAATAAATTCAGGATTAACAAATTGCGCCTCCATGGGAAAAATGTAACTTGTTAACCATTCCATTAAGTTTAAGTCATCAGCCATTCCTCGAAACAACACCATGGCTGCATGTCCGTGACCATTGATAAGGCCGGGCATGAGAATTTTGTCCTTACCGGGAATTTTATTCTGTGACGTGTAGGTTTGATCAATATCACTGCTAAAGCCAACAGCGACGATATTATTTCCTATGATTGCGACGGCACCATCGTGAATGACATCTACTTCGCCATCCATGGTGACAAGATAGTCGCCATAAACAATCATGTCTGCGTTAACTTTGGATTGAGCCGAATCAGAGTAACTCGTATTTGAAATGAGTAGGCAAATTATGATGCTTAACAAATGACGCATTTTGAATCTCTTTTTTATACGTTTCACATTACGTTAATTACAAGTGCTAGCTATAGGTGGCTAGCGCTGTATTTAAGGCTAGCTCGATTCCTTCATTTAAGGAAGTTTGTCGTTCTTCACCGCTTAGCTTTTCTCCACGTCTTATGTGATCTGTTACGGTACAGATAGCAAGCGCCTTTGCGCCAAATTCTGTTGCAACGCCGTACAATCCAGCGGCCTCCATTTCTACACCGAGTATTTTATAACGTTCCATAACATCGAACATGTCGGTATCTGGCGTATAAAAGAGGTCTGCGGAAAACAAGTTTCCTATATGTACGTTAAGGGACATAGACCTTGCAGATTCAACAGCACTCTCGATCAAGCCATAATCAGCAATAGCAGCATAATCATATCCTTTAAACCTAATACGGTTGACGTTTGAATCTGTGCAAGCACCCATCCCAATAACAACATCTCGTATGTTGATGTCGGCGCTTACTGCGCCACAACTACCGATGCGAATAATGTATTTGACGTCAAAATCAGTTATTAATTCTTTTGCGTATATGGATGCTGAGGGGATACCCATGCCTGAGCCCATTATGGAAATGCGAGCTCCCTGATATTCACCAGTAAACCCCAGCATGCTACGTAAATTACAAACTTCCTTGGCATTCTGTAGGAAGTTTTCTGCAATGTATTTAGCGCGTAAGGGGTCGCCCGGAAATAGTACAGCGTTCGCAAAATCGCCATTTTCAGCATTGATATGTGGAGTCATGAATATTCTCTTATGCTTCTTTTGTGTGGGAGTTATAGGAAGTTAGTGCCGTATGCTAATTTTGGAAGATCAAAAAAATGTGCCAAACTTTGTCCAATGTCGGCAAAAGATTCTCGGCGGCCGAGGGATCGAGGTTTGACAGATTTTCCGTAGACCAATACAGGAATGTGCTCTCTTGTGTGATCGCTTCCGGGCCAAGTTGGATCGCATCCGTGATCAGCCGTAATGACGAGTATGTCATCATCCTTTAAAATTTTAAGTAATTCCGGTAGTCGAGCATCAAAATATTCTAGTGCTGCGGCATAACCGGGTACATCCCGTCTATGCCCATATTCAGAATCGAAATCGACAAAGTTCGTAAATACAATACTTCTATCTTTTGCTGTTTCTATGGTGTCGAGGGTGACATTAAATAGATCTTCTAGTCCTGATGCCTTAATCTTTTTCGAAATGCCTTGGGCGGCAAATATATCAGATATTTTTCCTACGGCGAGTACTTCTCCATCGTGTTCAACTAGCTTGTCTAACAAAGTTTTTTGTGGGGGCAAGACTGAGAAATCTCTTCTGTTACCTGTCCTTTTGAAATCATTGCCACAGCTACCAATAAATGGTCTCGCTATCACCCGGCATATGTTGAAATCCCCTAATAGTGAAAATGCAATGGTAGAAATTTCTAACAAGCGATCTAAGCCAAAGGATTCTTCGTGACAAGCGATTTGGAAAACACTATCCGAGGAAGTATAAACAATGGGCTTGCCAGACTTCATGTGTTCCTCGCCCAATTCAGCGATAATCTCTGTGCCAGATGCATGGCAATTGCCCAGAATGCCAGGAAGGTTTGCCTTCTCTATAAATGCATCCAGAAACGCCTGAGGGAAACTATTTGTTTTCTCTTTGAAATAACCCCAGTCGAAGAGAACGGGTACTCCCGTCATTTCCCAATGCCCGCTTGACGTATCTTTTCCGCTACTTAATTCTTTGGCATGGCCGAAAGCGCCGGTTAAGGTGATATCCGTTGGGCAGGCTTGGGGAAAGTCTCCTGAGCTTTCTTTGGCTGCGTGCATTAATCCCAATTGCGTGAGTTCAGGCAACTTTAATGGACCCTTTCGGTTTAGACCTGCTCGCTCCAGATCTGCTTTTCCTTGAGCGCATTCTTCGGCAATGTGCCCTAAGGTATTTGCACCAATGTCGCCAAAATCTTTTGCATCTTCGCTCGCGCCTATTCCAAATGAATCCAGGACTAATATTATTGCTCTCTTCATATCGTTCTCATTTTGCGTTCAGCAGCTTAAACAGGCTGCCTATGTTAGATGGCGTCACCGTAAGGAATCCAAATATTCTTTACTTGTGTTGCTTGTTGTAAAAATTCTTTACCCTGACCCTCTGTGCTCGACAACCAATCACGCGCAAAGCCGTGATTGACCCAGTTTCTTTTTAAATTACCGGCGGAAGCAACTTCAACAGATTGACTTCCGTCGCTCGTACCATGATACCAAAGCCCATCTACTTGAGAATGCTCAGCGAGTACCTTAACCAGCACTTCGCGATCTCCTGTCACAATATTAACGACGCCCCCAGGGAGATCAGATGTTTCTAAAATCTGATAAAAGTCAGTTATCACTAAAGGGTAGGCAGCAGAGGGAATGACGACAGCGCGATTACCCATAGCAATTATGGGTGCCAGCATTGAGATAAATGATAGCAGTGGAGCATGATCCGGACAGGCTATGCCCATGATGCCTATGGCTTCATTCATTGCGAGCGCGACGCCCTTGATTGGTGGTTGATGTACTAGGCCATCATACTTGTCTGCCCATGCTGCATAGTAAAATAATCGCTCAATACTTGCTTCAACCTCTGTGCGACATTGTTTATTTGTTAAGCCTGTTAAGTTTTCAAGGCGATTGCTAAATTCCTCTGCTCTATAGCTAAGGTTTTCCGCAATGTAGTAGAGTATCTGTGCTCGATTGTGAGCAGTTGTTTTTCCCCAAGCTTCAGCTTTACATGCAGCTTCAACAGCATTGCGAATATCTTTTCTACTACCATCGCCAACCAATCCGGCTACACTGCCGTCTGCTGATATGACCGATAAACTGTGTCCTCCATCAGGGCGGGTTTGTTTGCCGCCGATATAGAGTTTGGCTGTTTGATTGATGCCTGGAAAATCCTTTGCTTCTTTGCCGTTTGTGGATACAACATTTTTGACAGTTGGTTTTTCTAGAATTTTACTGTATTTCGGTTTCAAATATTCTAACAATCCCTCAATGCCACCTTCTCGACCATAGCCAGATTCTTTGTAACCACCAAAACCACAGGCGGCATCAAACTGATTTGTGGAATTAATCCAAATTATTCCTGCTTTGATTTGTGGTGCAACATCTAATGCGCGAGAGATACTCTCAGACCATACGCTTGCAGCGAGTCCGTATCGAGAATTGTTAGCTAAGTTGATTGCCTCCTTCTGAGTTCGAAAGGTCATGACGCTCAACACGGGGCCAAAAATTTCTGTACTAGCAACGATATTACTTGTCTCAACATTCGTTAATAGCGTCGGTGGGTAAAAACAGCCGGTGTCAGGACAGGCTCTTGAGGGTTGCCAAAGCGTTGCTCCTTCTTCAACACCTTGTTTGACAAGGGAGTCTATTCTCAGTCGTTGGCTTTCATCGATGATGGCGCCAATATCTATACTTTTATCAAGGGGGTCGCCAACGCGAAGGTTTTCCATTCTCGCTTTAATCTTGCTGAGAAACTGATCTGCAATCGCTTCTTGTACAAGCAATCTAGAACCAGCACAACAGACTTGTCCTTGATTAAACCAAATCGCATCAACAACGCCTTCAACGGCACTATCGAGATCAGCATCAGCGAAAACAATAAATGGAGATTTTCCACCCAGCTCTAAAGTCAGTTTTTTGCCACTTCCTGCTGTTTGTTTTTTGATGAGACGACCTACTTCCGTCGATCCAGTAAAGGCGATTTTATTGACGTCTTTGTGGGCAACTAACATTGCACCTATATCACCGTCACCTGTGATTATATTGATAACCCCTGGCGGAATACCTGCTTCAGTACAAATTTCAGCAAACATGAGCGCGCTTAAGCTCGTAAATTCTGCTGGTTTTAACACCACACAATTGCCTGCCGCCAGTGCTGGTGCAATCTTCCAAGCAGTCATAAGCAGGGGGAAGTTCCAAGGAACAATTTGCCCAATGACGCCGAGTGCTTCGTGGTTTGGTAGCTCGCTCGAAAGTAGTTGAGCCCATCCTGCATGGTAGTAGTAGTGACGTGCGACAGTTGGAATGTCGATGTCTCTTGTTTCCCTAATCGGCTTACCATTATCCATCGTTTCAAGTACAGCGAGTTTTCTTGCGTGTTTTTGTACGAGTCTTGCAAGTGCGTAAAGGCAGCGTGCTCGACCGTGGCCTCCTAGATCTGACCAAGCCGGTAGTGCATCTCTTGCAGCTTTAACAGCCTTGTCGATATCCACGTCACTTGCTTGTGAAACCTTGGCGAGAACTTCACCTGTAGCGGGATTGAGACTGTTAAAATATTTTGTCTTAGCAGGCTTAACCCATTCACCATTAATATAGAAAGAGAAACCCTTTTTATGGGTATCTAACCATTTTTTAACAAGATCTGAATTCTCCGGTGCGGGTCCATAGCTCATAGTATTAAATGCTTCAATTACCTTCATGTTGGATTCCTAAACTGTTCTTTCGATCATTCTCTAAATTACTCTCTAAACCGCTCTCTAAACCGCTCTCTAAACCAGAGCGTGGCGATGACTAGCGGAATAACAACCAGTGAGGTGATGTTCTAATTGACGTTCGATATCGCCGAGTAGGCTAGATGCACCAAACCTGAACATCTCGGGGTTGAGCCATGTATCTCCCAATTCTTCTTTGATCATAACCAAGTATTGTATGGCGTCTTTTGCGCTACTAATACCGCCGGCTGGTTTAAAACCAACACGAAAGCCCGTGAGTTCATTATATCGTCTAATAGCCCGCATCATGACTAAAGAGACTTGCAGGTTAGCGTTGGTCGTCTCCATTCCCGTAGAGGTCTTTATAAAATCAGCCCCCGCCATCATGCACACCATGGATGCTTTACCCACATTATTGAGTGTGGCTAATTCTCCAGTGGAAATAATGGTTTTCATGTGGGTCTTACCGCAGGCCTTTCTATAGGCTTTAATTTCTTCAAAAAGTGCAGGCCAATCTTCATTCAGGACGTTACGTCGGCTGATCACAATATCGATTTCTTCAGCGCCTGCTGTGACCGAAAGCTCGATTTCTTTTAGTCGTGTTTCAAGAGGTGCCATGCAGGCAGGAAATCCGGTAGAGACTGCCGCAACGGGAATCCCAGTTCCTTGTAAGGCCGTGACTGCTGTTTCGACCATCACGTGATAAACACAGACTGCGCCAGTGGTGAGTTTGAGCGTTTCGATACCAAGATCATTAATGATGTCTCGACGGACAGGTTGTGTCGCCTTGGCGCATAGTCGTTTTATTCTGCCGGGTGTGTCGTCGCCAGAAAGGCTCGTTAAGTCGATACAAGAGATGGCTTTTATCAACCATCCGGCTTGCCATTCCTTTTTAAGTGAGCGTCTGTTCTTTAACGTTGCAGCTCGCCTTTCAACACCACTTTGATTAATGTTGACCTCGTTTACCCACTCTTGGTTAAAGTCTGTACCGGGATTGTATGTCGTGTTGTTATCCGCTGTCTTTGCTGCTTTTTTGGCACTCATTTTAATACCTTTATTCGGCGCTTTTTTTATGAGAGCTTTTTTCATTTTAGCTCAGTGACTTACTTTCTTTAAGATAACCGAGTTTATCGAAGGCGGTTGATCGGTCAAGGTAAAAGATTCGCGAATGCTTAAAACCGCCGCTGCCGCCTCTGTGGCGTCTCGTGCATGCACTATCGCAATGGGCATTTGACTGTCTACCTTATCGCCCAAGCCTTTAATCTCAGTCAAACCGACCGTGAAGTCGATGTTGTCTGCGGCGACGCGTCGACCTCCGCCCAACTCTATGATGGTATTCCCGACTCGTCTGAGGTCGATGTGGTTCACAAACCCTGCTTGATCAGCATATATTGGCAGTATGACATTGGCTGCAGGAAGATAATTTTGCGGTTTGTCCAAGAAGTCATTAGGGCCTCCGAGGGCGCTGACCATTTTAGAGAAAACTTCTGCCGCTGCACCATTGTCTAGATTTGTGTTGAGCAAACGTCGTGCTTCTTCGATGTCCTTTGTAGCGCCTGACAATAGTAATAATTCTGCACCAAGAGAGATGACAACTTCATGCAAGCGAGGGTCTTTGTACTCACCCTTTAGGTAATTAATCGTTTCGACTATCTCGATTGAATTGCCTGCGCTGGGCCCAAGCGCCTCTGACATATCGGTAATGAGTGCCGTGACCGGTAAGCCTAAACCCTTCCCTACAGAAACGATACGATTGGCGAGATCTTCCGCTTTTTCGATCGTATTTGCAAAGGCTCCATTTCCCGTTTTTACGTCCATAACGAGGGCGTCGAGGCCAGCGGATAGTTTCTTCGATAAGATAGATGCGGTGATAAGGGCTAAGGACTCTACCGTACCAGTGACATCTCTAATGGCATAAAATCGCCTATCTGCAGGCGCAAGGTTAGCGGTTTGTCCCACAATGGCACAGCCAACTGATTTGACAACTGCTTGAAATTGCGCATTACTGGGAATGGTATTGTATCCTGGAATGCTGTCCAGTTTGTCCAGCGTGCCGCCCGTATGCCCTAAACCTCGACCAGAAATCATGGGGACAAATACACCACAGCTTGCAAGCATAGGCCCAAGCATCAAGCTGGCCTTGTCTCCAACTCCACCACTAGAATGCTTGTCAACAACAGGGCCAGAGAGTTTAAGCGTCTCCCATGACAGGGTTGTTCCAGAATTATTCATCGCGCGGGTGAGGGCTATGCACTCACTTGTTTGCATATCTGTGAAATAGCTTGCCATCGCAAATGCTGAAATCTGGCCTTCGGAAACAGAGCCGTCTGTTATTCCGGCGACGAATGCCTCTATTTCGGCATCCTGTAGCGTTATGCCCTCTCTCTTCTTAATAATCAGATCTTGAATTAACATTTGCTTGTCTTTTCCTGGCACGCATCATCGGGTGATTTATTGTAGACTAATTAACTTAAACGTTAAAGCTGTTCATCTCGGAGTGATGGCTATGCACTCGCTTGTTTGCATATCTGCTGTCTCAATTTCGGCACTCAGAAGGCGAATACCTCCCCCTCTTTTTCGAATCAGATCCTGAGCCAACAGATGATCCCTTTTGTCCTGCTACACCTTATCAAGTAGGGTTTTTTAGCGTAAGAGACTTAAACGTTAAAGCTAATTATTTAGTCATCTAAATTTGTTGCCAAAATAGCTGTTTTATAACTTGACGTTTTGGTCAAGAAATGGAACTATCGCATTTCGATAAGCTCGGCAATATTAGTGCTCGGTTACGAAAAATAAGCGCTTTTAAGGAAAAATAAGAGTTTTTAAGGTAAGGGGCATAAGGACTCACCTTTACAGGCTGATTAGGCTTAGATTAGTCGAATAGATTGCTCGTCTAGCGAGTAAGAATGCAATTTTTGAACATTGAGGGGAATAACATTGGAAATCATTTCTAATAGTAAAAAACTAGCAACCAGCATTGCTCTAGGCCTTGGTCTAGCGGTAGCGCCTGTAGCTAGTATGCAAGCTGCGGAGGGTGTACTTGAAGAAGTCATCGTAACCGCTCAAAAAAGAGCACAGAACATTCAGGATGTACCCATATCGATTACGGCGCTGTCCGGTGAAACGATGGATAATTTCCGTGCTGGCGGTAAAGACATTCGATTTTTAAATGGTAAGGCGCCTAGTTTGGTAGTCGAATCAGATTTTGGCCGAATCTTTCCACGTTTCTACATTCGAGGCATTGGTAATACCGATTTTGACCAAAATGCTTCCCAGCCAGTCTCTCTAGTTTATGATGATGTTGTTTACGAAAATCCGATGCTTAAGGGATTTCCAATATTTGATACAGAACGCGTAGAAGTACTGCGTGGACCACAAGGCACCTTATTCGGTAGAAATACTCCGGCTGGTATCGTAAAGCTTGATTCAGTTAAGCCGAGCCAAGAGTTTGAAGCCTACGCGAAAATCAGTGCTGGTAACTTAGGTGTGATTGATTTCGAAGGTGCCGTTGGTGGCGCTTTGACCGATCGATGGTCTGCACGTTTGTCAGTCCTTGATCAAAGACGAGATGACTGGGTAGCGAACAGAGCATCAGATATTGATCCAAGTCTTGCCTTTTTAGACGATGGTGACTTTCTAGAAGGTCACAGAGAAACGGCAGCTCGATTTCAAGTGGCTTATGAGGGTGACAATTTTGATGCTTTATTTAACCTTCACACTAGGAACTTAGACGGAACGGCTACACTTTTCCGCGCGAACATTATTGAGCCCGGTAGCAACAGCCTTGTTTCAGGATTTGATGAAGAGGTTGTTAATTTTGACGGCAAGAATGAACAGACTGCTGAATCTGTAGGTTTTACGGCTAAGCTAGTTTGGGACCTTGGTGACTATACACTGACTTCCATTTCAGGTTACGAAACGGTTAAGACCTTTAGTCGTGCAGACGTAGAAGGTGGTATTGGTGCTGCGTTCTTGCCAATCTCTGGCCCTGGCTTCATTCCCTTCCCTGCTCAAACAGCGGATGGCATTCCTGATCACAATCAGAAGACACAAGAACTACGTATCAACAATAACAATGGAGAGAAGCTTCATTGGCAGGCTGGTGTATTTTATTTTAGCGAGCATTTGATTGTGGATAGTTTTGACTTCGCTGATCGCTCAGATAATTTTGTTGGATTTGCTCGACAAAGACAGGACACAACAGCATGGGCTGCATTTGGACAATTTGATTACGACCTTAGTGATGAGTTGATTTTAACCGTTGGTTTACGATATTCGGATGATGAGAAGAATTACTCTGCATTACGATCTACTGATCTATTTGGTGTTCCTGCACTTGGGCCTTTCCCAAGAACAGTTGTTCGTACCGATGATAATGAAGTGAGCGGAAACGTTAGCTTAAACTATACCCTTAACGAAAACGTTAGCGTGTATGGTCGAATTGCCAGAGGCTTCAGAGCGCCGAGTATTCAAGGACGTGTTTTGTTTAGTAACAGTGTGACCGTCGGCGATTCGGAAACTATTCTTTCTTACGAAACGGGTATTAAGAGCGAGCTTTTTGACAACTCACTACGTTTAAATGCAACAGTTTATGCTTTGACAGTAAGTGATCAGCAGTTAACAGCCGGTAGCGGTGTTGACAATGCAAACGTACTGATCAATGCAGACAAAACAAACGGCTACGGTGTAGAGCTTGATGCAGAGTGGGCAGTTAACAACAATCTTTTTGTTACACTAGGCGCAAGTTATAACAATACTGAAATTGATGACTCATCATTATCTGTATTGCCATGTGGTGCGGGTTGTACTGTTAAAGACCCACCTGGTAGTTTTCCGGGAAGTGTTTCTATAGATGGGAATACCTTACCTAGAGCGCCAGAATGGATTTCTAACGTAACTGTTCGCTACACTCATCCAATGGAAAAGGGCGAGATGTACTTCCAAACAGATTGGTCGTATCGTAGTGATATCAGTTTTTTCCTATATTCTTCTGAAGAATTTCATGGGGATTCATTGCTTGAAGGCGGCATCAACGTGGGATATGTTTCTGCAGATGGAAAGTATGAATTATCTGTTTTCGGCAGAAATATTACTGACCAAATTAAACTTGTAGCAGCGATCGATTTTAATAACCTAGAAGGTATTATTAATGACCCACGTACTTATGGTGTGTCATTTACTACTAGATTTTAAGAGAAGATTTTAAGAGAAGATTTTAAAATTGAATGCTAGTTAAGAAAAAGCCTCATTTATATGGGGCTTTTTTTTGCTTCAATTTAAACCAAAGTGGTCGCTGGATTATCGGCTAAGTTCTGGAATATCTCTGCAAATTTGCCAAAGTGGACGCCGTCGGCCAAGGCATGGTGGGCTTGGATTGAATAGGGTAGAAGTGTTCTTTGCTTGTCAGCAGGATCTGCATAGAATTTCCCCCATACTAATCTGGGTACCGAATCAACTGGATGCATGTTTATTGGGTGAGTGGTATTTGTAAATGATATCCAGGGAAGCACTGAAATAAACAGAAAATCGTCACGTCCTGGTTCGTCTTCGAGAACCATTTCTGCATAAACTTTTTGCTGCTCCTCCTCAGCTCTTGCCATTAACAATTTCGCATCTGAAGTATATTCAACGGTACAAAAGCTAAAGCTCTCATCAGCACGAAGTACAGTATATGAAGGGCTAATACATTCGTGTTCTACCACTTCTTCACCACGAATGCGCAGCCGAAACTCTTTGATACTGTTAGCTGTCCTCGCGCTAATATACAAAATACTATGGGTTATCGATAAGTTATTTTTCCTGCAATAGCCCTTTAGATTAGTTATGTCAAAGGGAAAGCAGACATTGATATGGGGATAGTCCATCTTTCTGAAGAACTCGTATTGTTTTCTTCTCGGCCAAGTTTCTAGATCAAGAATTTTCATTAAGTTACCTAGCTTATGGAAAAGAATAAGCCAGCTAAGGCAGCACTCATCAAATTGGATAAGGTGCCAGCGGCAACCGCCTTCAGGCCCATGTCAGCAATGTCGTGTCGCCGGCTAGGCGCAAGTCCACCTAGCCCACCTAATAAAATAGCGATAGATGCAAAGCTCGCAAACCCGCAGAGTGCAAATGTTGATATCACTTGGGTTTTTTCGGAAAGTTGATCTTTCATTCCAACAAAATCGATGTAAGCAACAAACTCATTCAAGACTATTTTCTGACCTATCAAGCTGCCAGTTCTAATCGCTTCTTCCCAAGGAACGCCGAGCAGATAAGCCAGCGGTGCAAGAAGCCAGCCTAGTATTTGTTGCAAGGTTAAGTCGGGCATACCAAATACACCTGCTATTCCCCCGATTGCGCCGTTTAAGAGTGCGATAAGGGCGATAAAGGCGACCAAGATAGCGCCGATATTCATCGCAAGTTTCATTCCCGTAAGTGCGCCAGCGGAAGCCGCATCAATAACATTTGAAGCGTTATATTCATCATCATAGTCGATGTTGTCCGCCACATTGACGGGCGTATCAACTTCGGGTTTGATAATCTTAGCCATGAGTAAGCCGCC
>JBLHIH010000040.1:0-28074 GCA_047616645.1 Flavobacterium sp.
TTGTCTTTTTGACGTGCAAGGATTGTATTAAATATAGGCGTTAAATGGGAAACGTTATCCCATTCTGGGGAAATAGGGCGACATAATTTTTTTGGACATTGACGAGTATATTGACGGTTAGAGAAAAAGGTGGTTTATTCTACTTATACTTATAATCAAAATGATCGACGTTATGGACACGGCGAGCGTGCAGCAGCAGCTAGGTGCCACCGGCTGAATGACAAGGTAGAACATTAACTGATCCGAAAAGGCGCGTGAGATTTGTGAAATCGAAGAGCGCGTCCGCAAGTCTGGTGCAGAAGCTGGTCCAGACTGCATATTGGATAATTGCCGGAGGAAATCGAGATCTCTTGTAAATTTTGGCAATTTTCATTCTTAAATAATGACCCAAACACAGTTAACTTGCTAATACCGTCCAGCACGCGACCCACTCTGTTACGCTAAGTTACTACCTGTAATACTCGCTAATTTTTCCGGCGACCTCAAAGGCAAACTACCAAATGGTAATTTGTCACAATTATTAACTGATTGGTAATAAATAGGTAACGTACACGCCTATGGCAGGCAGACCCCGACAATTTGACGAAGATCAAGTGCTTGAACAAGCTATGAACGCCTTCTGGGCACATGGCTTTGAGTCGACATCTATGGCCCGTCTGGTTGAGGTCACAGGGCTACACAAGGGCAGCCTGTATCAGGCATTTGGTAATAAACACACCTTGTTCATCAAGTCTTTGGAACGTTATCTTCAGGCGATAAAGACCCAGAAAGAAGAATTGCTGGCATCTGCTTTAACCCCGCTGGAGGGTATAACGTCGGTATTACATCGCATGCTTGAAATCGCCAACGATGACGAGTCTTGTCCTCGAGGTTGCCTCGCGGTTAATGTACTAGTGGAACTTTCTCCCCATGATCCCGAGGTAAGACTAATAATCGATAAATTTATGGACGAAACAATAGCTTCGATGTCTGAATCTGTTAGCGCTGCACAGCAGGCGGGACAGATAACTAAACAACGACTGTCCGAACAGATCACGGCCCTATTGATGACGTTTATGAGTGGTCTGGCAACACAGATGAAAGGACGTTTTAGTAAGACTGATGCACATGAACTGTTAAACGCGCAAATCGAGTCTTGCATAAGGTAATTTTTTTGAGCTGATTTATGACCAATTGGTAAACAATTGAAATAAGAATCGGCATTGATGGCCGACATACAAAGTGGAGAGTCCCATGGGAAGATCTTATGCATTGGTCGATCAGTTTGCTGTCAGGCTGACAAGCTTGGTAATGCGATACCGGTGGCTGGTTGTTATTGCCGCCATTATGAGCGCGGTTGCTATTGGTTCGGGTGCACGCCATCTCGAGTTTTCTAACAATTACCGTGACTTTTTCTCCGAAAAGAATCCCGAACTTGCAGCATTCGAGAATCTACAGGCAACTTACACAAAAAACGACAATATGCTGTTTGTGGTGACATCAGACCAGGGCGTTACCAAAAATGTGGTTGAGGCAATAGAGCAGTTGACCGAGGCTGCTTGGCAGATCCCCTATTCGATAAGGGTCGACTCCATTACCAACTTCCAGCATACCTACGGCGTGGATGATGACCTTATCGTGGAAAACCTGATCAACGATGTGCAGGCGCTCACACTGGAGGAAGTGGAAAAGCGAATGGCTATCGCTCTGCATGAACCTCTACTCCTGGAACAGTTAATAAACGCAGATCGTAGCGCAACGTCAGTCAATGTTGTTCTGCAGTATCCTGAGAAATCCCTTTCGGAACTGCCCGAGTCCGTGACGGCGGCACGTGCAGTCAAAGCTGAGATTCATGCGAATTTTCCTGGTGTGAAGGTCTCCATTACAGGTATGTCAATGCTGAACAATGCATTTGCAGAAGTTGGCACCCAGGACCTTAGTATGCTGATGCCGATGATGTTTGTTATTATACTGATACTATCCTACATAATATTGAGGTCAGCAGCCTCGACGGCATCAACCCTAGCAGTGATTGTTTTATCAACAACAGTCGGTATGGGTATGGCGGGGTATTTTGGCATCAATCTCACCCCCATATCGGCCATGGCACCCGTGGTAATACTTACGCTGGCGATTGCTGACTCGATCCATATTCTGGTTTCATTTCGTACTGCCCTACGACACGGTTTAGACCGCGAAGCTGCTTTGACTGATGCCATCAGATTAAATTTTGTCCCGGTATCCGTGACATCGTTAACAACTATCGTGGGTTTCCTGGCGCTCAATGCCTCCGATTCACCACCGTTCTGGCATCTCGGAAACATTACTGCAATTGGCATAGCAGCGGCATGGCTCTATTCCTTGACACTACTTCCCGCACTAATTCGTCTACTACCATTTCGAATGCCAGATCAGTTGGAAGAAAGTACCGGCGAGAGGATGATGGGACAATTAGCAGAATTTGTGATTGCCCGCCCCAGGAAATTGTTGATTGGCGTCGGTTTCATTTCCCTTGTCCTCATTTCGTTTATCCCACAACTGGAACTGAATGATGCCTGGACCAAGTATTTTGATGGGCGCACCGAATTCCGCCAGGATACAGATGCGGCCCTCACGCACTTTGGTATGTACCCTGTCGAATACTCCGTCCCGGCAGGGACAGCTGGCGGTATCAGCGATCCTGAATACCTAAACAATCTCGAACGTTTGACGGTGTTCCTGCGTAAACAGCCGGAAGTTAAACACGTGTATTCATTAACTGACATTATGCGACGACTCAACAGAAATCTGCACGGTGACGATGACAACTACTTTAAACTCCCAGAGGATCGGGAGCTTGCTGCGCAATACCTTTTATTGTACGAATTGTCACTACCTTACGGCCTCGATCTAAACGATCGAATTAACATCGACAAGTCTGCTACTCGCGTCACCGCTACTTTGCGAGACGTAGACTCACTCGAAACCAAGGCTTTTCTGGACAGAACTCGACTGTGGATTAGCAATAATTTGCCAGAATCTATGCAGGCCCATCCCACCAGCGCCCAGGTCATGTTTACCTATATAGCCGAGCGGAATGTTAGCTCAATGACAGAAGGAACCGTGGCCGCAATTATTGCCATTGCCATCATACTGATCCTGTCACTGCGTAACCTGAAACTTGGACTACTGAGTCTGATCCCCAACGGACTACCAATACTCACAACCTTTGGCACTTGGAGTTTACTGGTAGGTTCAGTGGGGTTTTCGGTAGCAACAGTGGCATCCATCTCCCTTGGCATTATCGTTGATGATACGGTCCACTTGCTCTCCAAATACGTCAGAGCCAGAGAAGAGCGTAAGGAAAATGCAGCAGATGCGATTCGTTATGCATTCCGCTCCGTTGGTTTTGCGCTCGTCGTTAATACCTTCATTTTGACGGCTGGATTTCTGATCATGCTAACATCCAGTTTCAAGGTCAATGTTGATATGGGTCTGCTCACAGCTATCGCAATCGTATATGCGCTGCTGCTCGACTTCCTGTTTCTCCCTGCATTACTGCTACTTATAGACAATAGCCCAAACCAAACAAAAGCCACAGGAGAAGACGTTATGAACCACAACAACACTGCCACGGTAGGCAGTAGCGTAGCCATGCTGCTGACTGGACTTATGACACTCAGTGTTCTTGCACCCGATGCAATGGCAGAGGTCACAGCAGCGAGAGGCGACTCACCGGCCTCTTTAAAAGGGTTTGAAATTTCTGCTCGCGCAGATCGCACGGATCGAGGGTTTGGCGATAGCGAAGTTGAGATGGAAATGGTGTTACGTAATGCCGCGGGCCAGGAGTCACGTCGCTCTCTGAAGTTTCTCACCCTTGAAGTCCAGGATGAAAACGTCGGTGACAAGTCTCTGGTATTGTTCGGCAGTCCTCGGGATATCGAAGGTACCGCTTTGTTGTCTCACGCTAAAATTCTAGAACCAGATGATCAATGGTTATATTTACCTGCGCTAAAGCGGGTTAAGCGAATATCATCCGCCAACAAGTCAGGTCCTTTTGTCGGGTCAGAGTTTGCATTTGAAGATTTCACCACCCAGGAACTTAACAAATATGACTATCTATACCTGCGAGAAGAAACTGTCAATGGTATGAAGATGGATGTTGTTGAGCGAATTCCTCGCTACAAAAATTCTGGTTACACTCGTCAGGTGTCATGGGTTGATCAGGACATCTACCAGGTACGCAAGGTTGAGTTCTATGATCGCAGGGATACCTTATTGAAAACGCTTCAACTTGAAGACTATCGGGACTATAAGGGTATCTGGCGATCACAGAAGTTATCGATGGTTAACCACAAAACATTAAAGACTACTGACATGGTCTACAAAGACTATAAGTTCGGTGTAGGCCTGACTGAAAACGACTTTGTGAAAGGCAAACTTTCGCGTCTTCGGTAATACGAGGCCGGGTGATGCTTCAAAAAAACAAACTCATCTTTATCCTTCTGCTTTTAGCGCCTGGATCAGGCGTAGCATCAGGCTGGGAATTCTCAGGCTATTTGGGCATTGACTACCGCGGATTCTGGGAGACGTCGCAACACCATGAGCAGGACGGTCATCATGAGGTCTCTGTGTCTCTTCAACCTGAAGCGCGTTGGCGAAGTGACAACGGTAATCAAAGAATAAATCTGCTGGGATATACCCGTCTGGACTCACGTGACAATGCGCGTTCTCATCTGGATCTTCGGGAAGCTTACTGGGCTACCGAGGGCGTAGAATGGGATTTGCTGATGGGTGTTAACAAGGTCTTCTGGGGTGTCGCGGAAAGCCGCCATCTGGTCGACGTCATCAATCAAAGTGACCTGGTAGAAGACATAGATGCCGAGGCTAAACTCGGTCAGCCGATGATTAACCTTAACCTACAGCGAGACTGGGGACTCATTGAGTTATACCTGTTACCGGGTTTTCGCGAACGTACCTTTTCCGGTTCTGATGGCAGACTACGCTCACCTCTGGTGATATCTGACAAATCCTTGTATGAATCAAGCGCAGGAGATCACCATGTAGACCAGGCCATCCGCTACAGCCATTACTTTGGCGATGTCGATCTGGGTGTGAGTCTCTTTAATGGTACATCCAGAGAGCCGCGTTTCGTTCTACAAAACAGCCAATTGATCCCCGTTTACGACCAACTCACTCAGCTCGGCATTGATCTTCAATATACCCGAGATGCCTGGTTATGGAAGTTTGAAGGCCTGCTGAGACAATCCGACATTGACAATTATGGCGCTCTGGTTGCAGGGGTCGAATACACTTTTTTTGGCGTCTCAGACAGTGGTGCAGACATAGGGGTTCTTGTGGAATGGTTATATGACGAACGGGGCCCATTGGCACCGCCAACAATTTTTGATGATGACTACTTTCTGGGAACACGTCTCGCCATTAATGATGTAAATGATACCAGCCTACTCGTTGGGATGGTGCTGGACCTTGACACTGGAGAGCAATTAATTACCATCGAAGCAGAAACTCGGCTACGAGATCAATTGACGGGACAATTGCGGCTTCGGATGTTCTCCGGTGATGAGGCGCTGAAGGGAATCGATCAGGATGACTACCTGGAAATTGGGATAAAATGGTACTTTTGAGTTTTCTCGCTTAAGCCAGAAATTTGTCTTAATTCGCGATGTCATTTATTTTACTTCATTATCAGTTTGGCAACCATTCTGTTAATACTACCGATAAGTCAGCCCGTTTAAAGGGTTTAGTCACAAATAGTTGTGCTGCATTAATACTCGCTTGTCCTCCAGGATTCAGTTATTGATTGATCTGCAACCATATAAATATCAGGTGATGTTGTTCATATGGATGAAACGCCAGAACGGGTCTTGAACGAAAAACTGCGCTACTGGACGTCTTCTGAACGGTATTTTATGTTTATGCAGATATTATGATTATGTGTCAATTGGCATCCTAGGTTGACGCACTTTGGCGTTTAAATTTGACCCAACATCACTTCATGACTTTAGTAAATTCAATAACATAAATTCACGTGCTAAAAATACCAAGTGCAAATATGGGTCAAAACTGCAGGTCTACCAACACGTCACAGCCGGTCGAAGTTAATGACAATTCTTTATTCAAGAGAAACTTTTTATCGATTTTTCATCAATCGGACTTGCTTTCAACTATCCGTATAAGAATAATGCGCGTTTTTTAATGACCACTCAGGAATAATTTTCAATGCGACTAGAGGCAATACCACCGGGCATCGATGCTCCCAACGACATTAACGTCATTATTGAAGTCCCCGTTGGCGGTGAACCTATTAAGTATGAAATGGACAAAGAATCGGGCGCCCTTTTTGTGGATAGATACTTATATACATCCATGCGCTATCCAGGAAACTATGGCTTTGTTCCTAATACCTTGTCTGATGACGGTGATCCTGTAGATGTTATTATCGCTAGCACACGAGCGATTACACCCGGCGCAGTGATGAATTGTCGTCCTATAGGCGTCCTCAAGATGTCTGATGAGGCTGGCGGAGATGAGAAAATTTTGGCAGTGCCCGATTCAAAACTCACACGCCGATATGACAATGTCATCAACCATTCTGATTTACCCCAAATAACACTCGACCAAATTGAACACTTTTTCCAACATTATAAAGACTTGGAACCAGGAAAATGGGTCAAGCTAGAGGGATGGGCCGATGCAGCGGAAGCAAAAGTGTTGATTCAACAAGCGATGGATCGCTTCTCTGAGAATAAAGAGTCTGATGATAAAGAGCCTAAGGATTAACCAAAAACTTCAATCTCTCAGCAGATACAAATGTAACAGCTGCTTCATAGGTTTTGAATACTGCAAACCTGTCATTGAATGAGTAAGTTTGCATCACTCTCGCCATACCAAAGGCTAAGGGCGCCGAGCTAAAAAAAGCAACATAGCCACTTTGATTAAAAAGCTTCGGCGCTTGCTGTTGGCAAATGAGGTTGGGAATATTAAAGCGTAAAATGCCATCTCCATTGATAATAAGATGAAAATCAGTCAAGGCTTGGCATTCGACCTCTGCCCTTTCAATTGCTGCGGAAAATGTTGGATAATCAACATCTCCTTCAATTGAAAGTACCAGCGCCCTGTCCAACATATTCCTGCTCAGACTAAATTCTATTAACTCACCCCCCGTCCTTCATTTCAGCCTAGTCAATGATTTAGGTTTGTAATGATTTAAATGGTAAAAAAACGCAATATCACCTACTAATTTAAGAAAAGAAGTAAGGGAGTATGCCAACGTACCATCGACTTAAACTCATATTGTTGTCAAAAAAACTTAGCTGGAGGCATGAACATTTTGTAATCGGGCATAGGGTTTCCAGGTCTTCTGAGGGCAAGGAATCATCAAAAACCTAAATTAGAAACAACTTTAAGCTGAAAAATAAAGCTAACTAAAAACATTAAATTAAATATTCAACCTGTTGATTTATAATAACAATATTTTAATATAAATTGAGATATCATCTTGGTAGATAATATTAAATAGACGCTATCAGAGAAATTCAGTTTACTGAACACACTAAAAAACAAATTCATTCGCACTGTTAACACCTATCTTGCCGAAATACTTACCATTATTGAGTACAGCCGGTATAATCGGCAGCCCTGTATCAGGTGTCATCGACTCCTCTGAAATAGCGTGCTGATGAAACACGCTTAGGGATAAGAGATTTTTATAGGACAGTTACCTTCAAAGATAGACTGTTGCAATAATTAGAGAAAGATTAAATGACATCTAGAGCACAACAAGCTGGCACTTTGTCAGCAAATTCCAATGATGCAAGTCAAACAATTGGCGCTGTGGGAAACTGGATCGGCAGTGCCGATGAAGTCGATTTTAATCCCCTAACGGCATCTGGAATTAGATCATCAGTTCGAACAGCGACCAAGATTGTCTATAACCCACATTCTCGTAAAGTGGGTATGTCGACAGAGGGTACTATTGGATCAGAAGTCGTTGACGTTGAATTCCCATTATTGGGTATTTTACCTCCTCTCTATCCAGAATGGCTTGGTGATCGCGGATTCCAAGAAACACATGGTACGCGCTTTGCCTATGTTGGCGGTGCGATGGCGAGGGGCATTGCCTCGACAAAGATTGTCATAGAGCTAGGAAAAATGGGCGCTATGGGCATGTTTGGCGCAGCTGGTCTCTCTCCTGCAGTCGTGGAGAAGGCCATTACAGAGATTGGTGCCGCACTGGATCCGCAAGGCCTTCCTTGGGGAAGCAATTTAATTCATTCTCCTAATGAGCCGGGCCTAGAAGATCAGATAATAGATCTGTACCTTCGTTGTGGCGTGAAAAAGGTTTCTGCCTCTGCCTTTATGGGCTTATCACCTGCTATTGTTCGCTATGCCTGCGTAGGGCTGACTCGGACTGCTAGTGGCGCTATACAACGTCAAAACCATATCTTTGCAAAAATATCTCGCGAAGAAGTCGCAAGGCACTTTCTAACACCGGCACCTCAAAAAATACTCGATCTTTTGGTATCTGAAGGTAAATTAACCGCACTAGAGGCTGAAATTGCAGCAACCATACCCCTGGCAGAAGATATTATTATTGAATCAGATTCTGGAGGTCACACAGACAACCGCCCTCTAAACGCCCTATTCCCGGCTATCATGAATTTACGGGATACACTAAGTGAAGAATTTTCTTATACGAGACCCATCCGCCTTGGAGCGGCCGGAAGTTTAGGCACACCTGTCAGTGTCGCTGCCGCATACGCTTTGGGCGCAGCATTTGTTCTCATCGGCACCGTTCATCAATCCGCCATTGAATCTGGCGTCTCTGATAATAGTCGGAATTTGCTAGCGAAAGCTGAAATTGCAGATGTCGCAATGACGGCATCGGCGGATATGTTTGAACTTGGCGTTAAAGTCCAGGTCCTGCAAAGGGGCACAATGATGGCGGTTAGAGGCAATCAGTTATATGACCTCTACAATCGCTATGACGCTATAGAAGAAATACCTGCGGCTATCAGAGCAAATATCGAAAAGAATATATTCCGAATTTCTTTGGATGACATCTGGGAGCAGACGCAGTCCTTCTTCGCTAAAGCGGATCCTTCACAACTAGAACGGGCTGCCAAGAACCCAAAACATAAAATGGCATTAATATTCCGCTGGTATATTGGCAATTCTAGCCAATGGCCTATCGTCGGAGACGATTCGCGCCAAGTGGATTACCAATTGTGGTGCGGTCCTGCCATGGGCGCTTTTAATCGATGGGTCGCAGGAAGCTTTTTAGAAGCCCCTGAGAATCGAACCGTTCAGCAAATAGCCTTCAATCTACTCGAGGGCGCAGCACACGTTACGCGAGCAAACCAATTGCGCACTTACGGATTGACCTTAGCACCAGATGCACTCAGTTTTCCCCCAACTCAACTAAAAATATAGCCAATACGGTTCGAGTTTCTCGAATCAGGAGCAAAGATTAATGAGCAATCGAAAAGAACCACAATTTAGCCCTATCGCTGTAGTTGGCGCGAGTGGCTTGTTTCCTGGCTCTGTGGGCGGTCAATCTTTCTGGCGAAATATACTCGGCGCGGAAGACTTCATGAGTGAAGTCCCTGAAGATCATTGGTTAATCGATGACTACTACGATTCTCAGCCTGGTAAGAAGGGCAAAATTTATGGCAAGAGAGGCGCCTTTCTGCCCAAGGTCGATTTTGACCCAATGGAATTTGGTATGCCACCTAAACAGTTGTCGACGACAGATACGGCACAATTATTAGGTCTAGTTGTTGCAAACAAGGTATTAGAGGATGCCGCCAGTGTTCAATTTGGAAAAGTCGATAAAGCAGATATATCTGTCATTTTAGGCGTAGCATCGGCGACAGAATTAGTAGGCCAAATGGCCTCCAGAATCCAACGCCCACACTGGATTAAAGCACTTAGAGAGGCCGGCATACCTGAAAGCAAGGTTGTAGAAGTTTGTGATGGCATCGAAGACACTTATCCAGAATGGGATGAAAGCACTTTCCCAGGATTACTTGGCAACGTTGTCGCAGGTCGTATCGCCAATCGTTTAGACCTTGGAGGCACAAACTGTGTGGTTGACGCAGCCTGTGCTAGCAGCTTAGGCGCTGTATCAATGGCCATTCGTGAGCTGCAGTCGGGCGCCTCAAATTTGGTTATCACAGGCGGTGTTGACGCTCTGAATGATACTTTTATGTATATGTGTTTCAGTCAAACACCCGCGCTTTCACCAACCGGGGATTGCCGACCTTTTTCAGCTGATGCAGACGGTACAATGCTTGGTGAAGGTATTGGCATGGTGGCACTACGACGCTTAGAAGACGCTGAGCGTGATGGAGATAGAATTTATGCCGTTATTAGAGGTGTAGGGTCAGCTTCTGATGGTAAATCTGGCAGTATTTATGCGCCAGAATCAAAGGGCCAAGCCCTCGCGATCCGACGTGCCTATGATATGGCAGGTTATGACGTTGATGAAGTCGAATTAATCGAAGCACACGGTACAGCGACAAAAGCGGGAGACGCTGCAGAATTTGGCGGACTGCGTTATGCTTTTGAGGATAAATTAGATGATGACAGCAAGCAGTGGTGTGCCTTAGGTAGTGTTAAATCACAAATTGGACATACTAAATCGGCAGCAGGTTCTGCCTCACTCTTTAAAGTTGTCATGTCTCTACATCACAAAGTTTTACCGCCGACAATAAAAGTAAGTGAACCCAATCCAGCCCTCAAGATTGAAGAGAGTGCTTTCTATCTCAATACAGAAACACGACCTTGGGTGCATGATCCAAAGACTACGCGTAAAGGATCTGTCAGCTCATTCGGTTTTGGTGGGAGTAATTTCCACGTAGCTCTGGAGGAATATAACGGAGATACCGGTCAACGTGGTCGTTATCACGCCTCCCCGCTTGAATTATTAACATTTTCTGGCTCAGATAAAGCGACGTTAATAAGCGCGGCAGATTCAGCTATAAATGCACTAAAAACCAACCCTTTACCTACTGTTGCAGCCCAATTACAGAGAGATTTTGATTCAAGCGCAAATTATAGACTCTCCATCATGGCAACTGATCGTGATGCCGCTGGAACACTTATTCAACAAGCTTCTGGTAAAATCGAGAAAGATCCAGAAAGCGCATTTACAATGCCTAATAAAATTCACTATGGCTACGGTAAATCCCAACCAAAAGTAGCATTTATCTTCCCAGGACAAGGTAGTCAATATGTCAGCATGGGCGCTGAACTTGCCTGTGAATTTGATCAAGCGCGTAATGCATGGGATATCGCAAGTACAGTAGATCTCAATAGCGAACAAAGGCTAGATCAAATAGTTCATCCTATTCCCGTTTTTGATGATGCGGCAAGAGCGCAACAGCAGACTACCTTAACGTCGACTCAGTGGGCTCAACCCGCTATTGGTTGTGTAAGCTGGTCCATGTTAAACCTACTAGACACACTTGACTTAAAACCAGACGCTGTAGCAGGACATAGCTATGGAGAAGTCACTGCTTTATATGCAGCTGGCGCATTAAAATCACCCGAGAGTCTGCTCTCTGTATCGCGGCGCCGTGGTGAACTGATGTTTGACGCAGCTTCAACGCCAGGCTCTATGACGGCTGTTCGAGGAGGTGGAGATGAAATCCAAGCCCATCTTGATAGCTGGGATTGTAAGGTCGTTATTGCAAATCTAAATAGCCCGACTCAAGTTGTCATTGCTGGTGAAACAGCAGAAATTGAAAAGGCTGAAATACAGCTCAAATCTGCTGGTGTTACTTTTAAAAGATTAACCGTCGCGACAGCCTTCCACACCGATATTGTTAGCCCAAGTGCAGAACCATTTGCTGAATTTTTAAGCGGCGTAAAAGTTGGAAAACCTAATATTCCTGTCTACTCCAATACCAGTGCGACTACTTACAGCAATAAACCTGCTGAGATTCGTAAGACCTTGGCTTGGCAACTTGCTAACCCGGTTAGATTCCAAGAAATGATCGAACACATGCACGATGATGGCATCGAGTTATTTTTAGAAGTTGGACCAAGCGCCTTACTGGGCGGCATGGTGAATGATTGCCTTAAAGGGCGAGAATTTTCTGTAGTGTCTATGGATAACAAAAAACAAGACGGGCGTTCTGCTTTTTGGAATGCACTGGGAAGCCTTTCAGCGTCTGGTGTGAAGCTTAATTTTGATGCGCTTTGGCAGGCGTTTGCAGAGCTTGAAGTCCTACCAGAGTCTATCAAGAGATCACCGGTTACCGTAAAAATGAATGGCGCCAACCACGGTAAACCTTATCCACCAGCAAACGGTTCAGCAGGTGTACCCAAGCCTAATCCTGAAGTTGCTGTAGTTGTAACACCGGCTATGGCCTCTCAAACAGCTATGGCGCCTATATTAGCTACTGCTCCCACAGCTACCACAGCTACCACACCAGCCACAGCTACCACACCAGCCACAGCGTCTACACCAGCAACAATAGCTGTCCAACCATCAGCAGCGCCTGTAAGGGACGCAAATTGGGTTGCGGCATTTCAGAGCCTTCAAGAACAAACCCTTGAGGCACAAAAATCTTTCCAAAATACACTCGGCCAAGCACATGCGGCATTTTTACATGCCAGTGAAGTTGCATTTACTCAGCTCAGTGGTGGACCGAGTCAAATAATATCAGGACAAAACGCTATACCAACTGCTGCACCGGTATTGGCACCACTAGAAGCCATTCCAGTGCCGCAAGCTATCGTACCCCAAGTAGCTGCAAGCGAAATAATTGCGGCGCCAACCATCGATTTTGAATCAATGTTGCTAGAGGTAGTTGCAGAGAAAACCGGCTATCCAAAGGAAATGCTAACCTTAGATATGGAGCTTGAATCCGGTCTCGGCATCGACTCTATCAAACGCGTAGAAATCCTTTCTACCTTACAGGAAGAAATTCCGCACTTAGGGGAAATGGACACGGGCGTACTTGCCGAACTGAATACTTTGGGTGAAATCATCGATTTAGCCAACACATCTGCTCCTACGCAAACAAGCAGTGGAACACAGCCTATTGCGGCATCACCTTCGATAGATTTCGAAGCTATGTTGCTTGACGTCGTTGCCGAGAAAACAGGCTACCCGAAGGAAATGCTGACACTAGACATGGAATTGGAATCTGGTTTAGGTATTGACTCTATTAAACGCGTTGAAATTCTATCGACGCTACAAGAAGAAATTCCACACTTAGGCGATATGGACACGGGCGTCTTAGCCGAGCTAAATACACTAGGTGAAATAATTGATCTCGCGAATGCTTCAGCACCGGCGGGTTCGGCCTCTCCAGTACAATTGTCTCAAGAGCAAGTTTCACTAGATTTTGAATCCATGTTACTTGACGTGGTTGCTGAGAAGACTGGCTATCCAAAGGACATGCTCACACTCGATATGGAACTAGAATCAGGTTTAGGCATAGATTCTATTAAGCGTGTGGAAATCCTATCCACCTTACAAGAACAAATCCCACATTTAGGTGACATGGACACAGGTGTATTGGCCGAATTAAATACCCTTGGAGAAATCATTGACCTTGCGAATGCATCTGCGCCAGCTGGCTCATCTGCCCAAGCATCGCCTAACGCCGCAGTCTCATCTATTAATTTTGAAGAAATGTTATTAGAGGTTGTCGCTGAGAAGACAGGCTATCCAGTAGATATGTTAACGTTGGACATGGAGCTAGAATCTGGTCTGGGTATCGACTCTATTAAACGTGTAGAGATACTTTCTTCTCTGCAAGATCAGATACCTCACTTAGGTGATATGGACACGAGTGTTTTAGCGGAGTTAAACACACTGGGCGAGATAATCGAGTTAGCAAACGCCTCAGCACCTAATGCGCAAACGCCTAAAAATAACGAAGTGAGTGGGGCTGAGGTCAGCGCTGCAGATTTCGAAAAAATGTTGTTGGAAGTCGTTGCAGAAAAAACCGGCTATCCGGTGGAGATGTTGACGCTTGATATGGAATTAGAGTCTGGGCTCGGTATCGACTCGATTAAGCGGGTAGAAATCCTCTCTTCTCTTCAGGATCAGATTCCACACTTAGGCGATATGGATACGGGTGTACTGGCCGAACTAAATACCTTAGGAGAAATTATTGCGCTAGCAAATGCCTCAGCGCCTGGAAGTGCCGGCTCTGAAACAAAGGGCTCTCAAACAGAGGGCTCTGAAAAACACGGCATTAACAACGCGATAGAAATGAAAAGATATGAAGTTTCTACCGAAGAAAGAGCCGCTTCCGGTATCGCCATAGGTAATATCCAAAATGCCTCGCCTCTCTATCTCGTTGGGGACAAAACTGGCACAGCAGAAAAACTTGCTGTCATGCTCTCTGGTGCGGGTATTGAGAGCAAAATTGTCGACCTCTCCCCAGTTGATGCTAACTTTATGGTATTGCTGACGGGCTTAAATAGGTCGAATAATATCCAAGATCAATCCGCCATCAATGTGGAAGCATTTGAACAAGTACGGAGATCCGCGGAAACAATGAGCAAGTCTGGACAATTACTGGTCACTGTTCAGGCAACAGGCGGAGACTTTGGACTCGGAGGTAAATCTGAGAATGCCGCTTGGAGTACAGGCTTAGCAGCACTTGCAAAAACCGCATCAAGAGAATGGTCAAATGTGGCAGTAAAAGCCATCGATGTAGAAACAGAGAACCTTTCCGTAGAACGAATCGCTCAGGAACTATTTGCTGAGCTGATCGCCGGTGGACCTGAAATAGAAGTCGGTTTACAGGCTGATGGAAAGCGAATAACCCTCATTGCAAATTCAGTGGAGGGTTCAGGTGATCCCACACCATTAGCTGATAATGCGGTCATTATAGTTTCCGGTGGTGCACGTGGCGTCACAGCGGCTTGCCTTCAGGAATTACTTGAACGCAAACCAGTAAAGGTCGCCATTCTAGGTCGAACACCCCTCAATGAGGAAGCTGCCGACCTAGCAAATTTATCTACTGACGCCGAGTTAAAAAAGGCAGTGCTTGCCAAGTACACAGCGTCAGGAGAAAAGATTACTCCGATTGAACTCAATCGTGAAGTGGGATCAATTTTAAATCTAAGAGAGGTTCGTGCCAATCTATCTGCACTCAGCAGTACCGGTTCTGAGGTAATTTATCTGCCAACTGATATTGCCAATGAAGCATCAGTAATAGAGTCAGTATCAAGTGCAAGAAAGCAGTTTGGTCCCATTACTATGATCGTCCATGCAGCAGGTGTACTCGCCGACAAGGAAATTCACAAAAAAACGGATGCACAATTTCAATCCGTATTTAAGACAAAGATCGACGGTTTGCAAAACATATTAAAGGCCACAGAGTCTGACCCTTTAAGCCACATGGTTTGCTTCTCCTCGGTCGCTGCAAGAACCGGCAATGCAGGTCAAGTCGACTACGCCATGGCAAACGATATTTTGAATCGCGTGTGTCAAGCAGAACAAACCATGCGAGGTAATTCCTTTACGGCCAAGTCAATAGGTTGGGGTCCTTGGGCAGGCGGCATGGTCGACCCTTCTCTCGCCGGTCACTTTCGAGCACAAGGCGTAGAATTAATTCCTATGCAGGACGGCGCTACACTCTTCGCTGATGAAGTTGAAGGTAGAAATGGCAAGTGCGTAGAAATTGTTTACGGCGGTGGTTTGTACAACGCAGATAAAGGCGCCTCTAACAAAGAGAAGGGCCATCATCAATTATCACTACACGTCCATGAGTCATCGTATCCACAAATCTCTAGTCACTTAATAAAAGATCAGCCAGTAGTCCCACTCGTTCTTGTAAATGAATGGGGATTGGGAATTGCGGCAGCACTCTACCCAACAATGAGTGTTGTAGGGGTTAGAGATCTTAATGTTGTAAAAGGCATTCAGTTAAATGATTTCGAAGGCAGAGGTGATTGGTTGTGCATAGAGTGCACACTCAATGATGCTGGAGACTTAGTGGCAATGATAGTCTCGGATAAAAAAGGTGTTATACAATATAAGCTCAGCATAGAGCTGAGCCTTGAGGTCATGAAAGAAGCAGAAATAGAAACAGCGGAAGCGCTCGAGCTAGATACTTGGGAATGGACACCTAAGCACATTTACGAAGAATTCCTCTTCCACGGAGAGAAGCTGCAAGTGATCAAGAAACTACTTGGTGCATCTGAAGCCGGTTGCCGAGGCATGTTGCAAATGCCAGATGAAGCAGATCTTGCTCGTTTCAGAGTTGCCATGTTAGATGGTGGTTTACAACTTGCATTATTGTGGGAGCGAAAACGTTCAGGATTGGCTTCTCTGCCAACCAAATTTGGACACCTCACATGGCACATGCCTACAATAGTCGAAGGTCCAGTGCTTTGTGATCTGATACTCAAAAAGGCGACTAAATTGGCTTCAACTTGGTCAATTGTCTTTACCGACGTCGAAAAGCAAATTATTGCGACCATGGAAGATGTGAATATTCACGTTTTGTTGGGTAAAGCATAAGTATCAACTACTAAAGAAGAAGAGTGCTATAAGTGTCAGAGAAAAAGAAATCTCAATTTGAATCGATTGCGATTGTTGGTCGCGGCTGCGTATTACCTAGCTGTCACTCAGTCGATGAGCTATGGAAAATTGTAGAAGGTGGAAAGGTTGAAACAAGTTCTGCATCAAAGGATGACTGGCACGTCAATCAGCAACGATTGCTTAGCGACAATGCAGGTGTTTACGAATTAGACAAAATGTGGTCCAACCATGGTGGATACGTCAGGGGTTTTGACGACATTTTTGATGCAAGTCAATTTCAACTTAATAAAGATCTCCTAGACACACTTGATCCAGTATTTCTTTGGTCCTTAGAAGCTGCTCGACAAGCAATGACTGAAGTTAAGTCAAAGACCAAGCTCGATAACGCAGGGGTCATACTCGGCAACCTCTCCTACCCTACTCGCGCGCACAGTAAATTTGCCGAAGAAGTCTGGTTAAAAGATATGCGTGGAGAAGGTCAAGTTAAAACAGCCGCCGAAAACCGCTTTATGTCTGGACTACCTGCCAATATTGTTGCCAAAGGCATGGGTTTCGGCGGCAGTACACTTGCTTTGGATGCCGCATGCGCCTCGGGTTTGTACGCCATAAAAATAGCCTGTGATCGTCTACAATCAGGCCAAGCAGATATCATGTTAGCTGGGGCTGTTAATGCTGCCGATCCTTTGTTTATTCATATGGGGTTTTGTGCCCTAAACGCATTAAGCAAAACCGGTACAAGCCAACCTTTTAGCCAAGACGCAGATGGTCTTGTACCGTCAGAGGGCGCAGCTTTTGTCGCATTAAAACGCCTTGTTGATGCACGCGCAGATGGAGACAAAATTTACGGCGTTATTCAAGGCCTTGGCTTATCTAACGATGGAAGAAGTGGTGGATTTCTTTCACCCTCGACAGATGGCCAGGTGGATTGTATTAACAAAGCCTATGAAATGTCATCTATTCAACCAGATCAAGTTCAGTTTGTAGAATGCCACGCAACCGGCACAGAAGCAGGCGACTCGACGGAAATAGAAAGCTTAGGAACCATTTTCCCTAATGCAGTTGATCTACCCCTTGGCTCATTAAAGGGAAATCTTGGCCACCTTATCACCGCCTCTGGTGTTGCAGGTCTTCTTAAGATTATTTTAGCATTCGAAAACAAAACGATACCGGGTACACCCAACGCAACACCCAACCTTGCGTCAATTAAAAAAAATGGTTTCATAATACCAGCAGAAAACACAAACTGGGAAAGCACGGGCCCAAGAATCGCTGCAATCTCTAGCTTTGGATTTGGCGGGAATAATGCTCACTTAATTGTTCAAGAAGAATCAGCTGATATAGAAACAGCATATGTTAAGCCAGATACAACACAATTTGCTATCGTGAACCTAGCACTTAGAACAGATCAAGATAGTGATGCAGATGCCTTCGGGAAACGTATTTGCAGTGAGGACTTAGGTTCAGGTAATCAAGGTTCAGGTAATCAAGGTTTATGCGAACAAATATCATTATCGGCAAAATCATTGGCATTTCCACCCAACGATTTAAAAGAGGCACTAGGACAGCAGCTTATACTGCTCGATTTGCTTCCTCAGATAGAACACAGCATCAACAAAATCGACCATCATCGAATGGGCATATTTATCGGTATGCAAACAGACAGTGAAGTCTGCCGTTATGGCTTAAGATGGCGACTTGAAGATTTAGATCCAAGTGCAAAAAATATAGACCTCGATAAAGAAATTGCTTCATCGCCCAACGCGTCGAGTGTGATAGGGAAAATGCCCAATGTGCCAGCCAATCGACTCAGTAACCAGCTAGATATTAAGGGACCTGGATTTACTGTTTCGAGAGAAGAATTATCAGGTGATGGCGCCCTTGAACTGGCAATGACAGCTATCCACAAAGGCGAATTAGATGCTGCAATTGTCGGTGCTGTCGAATTAGGAAACGAAAATGTCCATCAATATGCAATAAACAAACTAAACCTTAATCCCCAGCCCTCTTCAGACGCTGCAATTTTGTTGGTGATAAAGAACCTCGAACAAGCAAAAATTGATGGCGATGATATCCTAGCTTTAATTTCTACGGGTGATGAATCAAAAAGCCAAGCCACTAGCCAAAACAACACATTTACACAGGGCGCACACTCAGCCGCGGGCCTACTTAATATTAGCGCGGGCATACAAAAAATTCGGGCAGGGCAATCACAAAAGAATGGCATTAATCACTCACCCATTGTTGTTACCAATCACTCTATATTCGGCGAGACCACTGTTTGGAATTTAGAGCCAGCTGGCAGCAGTAAAGCCTATGCCGCAAAGGACAGTCCCCTTCTTGAATTTTATGCAGCACAAGACCGTGTAACTTTAGTACAAAACCTAGAAAAAGGCTTACAGAGCGAGCTCGGTCATTGTCGCATTGCTATTGTGAGCAAAGAAGGCAATTTCGAAAAACTCAGGCAAAGAGCGGTAAAGGGAATCAATTCAAGCAAACTGGCTTTTTGGTCACTTGATGGAATTAGTTTTTCAGAAGCCGCCATTAAGGGTGAAATTGCCTCAGTATTTACCGGAGCAGCCTCCTCCTATCCAGAAATGGGCAGTGATTTATTCTTAGCTCTCCCTGATATTTCCCGCAAGCTGGCGAAAGAAATGCCAGGTTCAGCGGAAGCAATGAAAATAGCTTTTGATTCAAAAAATGATGGCAATAGTTTACCAAGTATTCAGTTGGCAGGTTCATCTTACCTAAGCCAATTGCACGCCAGAATAACGCAAGATATGTTGAAGATTAAGTCTGATGTCGCCATGGGTTTGTCGTCAGGTGAAACCAATTCCATGTTTGCCTTCAAAGTTTGGCAAGACATGGATTCCTTGCAAGCAGACATCGATAATACAGAGCTCTATAGATCCGCATTGGCCGAAGACTTTACAGCAATTCGTCAAGCATGGAATCTTGAAGAAGGCACGAAAATAAACTGGGTGAACTATATTGTACTCGCACCAACTGAAGACGTAAAAAAAGCGATTAATACTCAGGACAGAGCTTACCTTACCATTGTACAGTCGAATCGAGATGCCGTTATCGGTGGTGACAGTGAATCGATTGACGCAGTCCTCAAACACTTGGGCAACCCGGAAACGATTCCTTTGGGCCACGATCTTGCCGTTCATTGCGCGGTTGTTGAACCCTTTGAACCGATATGGCGAGCGCTACATACTCGCAAAACAAGTGCGCCCAAAGGTGTGCGATTCTACTCAAATTATTTAGGCGGAAGCTACAAAGTTAATAGAAAGAATGTTGCCGACGCATTAACTGGACAAGCATTAAATACTGTTGATTTTCCAAAAATTGTAGAAGCGGCCTATCAAGATGATGTTCGAATCTTTATTGAACACGGCCCACGAAACAGCTTAACCAATGCCCTTGATGTGATACTCGGAGACAGACCTCATTTAGCTGTCGCCTTGGATAATCCAGCAATTCCCGCAATGACCCAACTTTATAGAACTGTGGCAAGCCTATGGGCAGCTGGTATTAATATCGACATAAGTGAAATTGAGAGGAATATTGTCCAAAACCAACTTCCGACTGAGCCGAGTATCAGTTTCAATTTACGATTACCCGCCATCACCGTACAGGAAGATATGCAGATCGAAAAAGACGATACTTATTGTGCTCCCGACCTTAATGCAGGGCCAGAGTCTGGTCGTCTAATGCCAAAGGCACCTGTTCTCGCTTTTACAATAACACCTAGCAAAAAACCTCAATCAAAGCCAAGAGCCCTGCCCATACCGATCCGAGCAACGGCAAGTGTGAGTAAAGTACTAAACCCAATATCAAAACAGAACGCATCGACGAAAAATAATTTCGTCAAAAACAATTTCGTCAAAGTAGCAGCAACACAAGAGACTAGTGTAGACGTGATAAAAACTGCACCGGTAATTACGCCGATCGCTGTACCTAATCAAGCAGTTGGAGAGCATCAGCTACTCGTTCAAGGCCACCAGCGAATGCTTGAAGCTCATCAATCTTTTCTTGCAACACAAATGCAGGGACAAGCAGCCTTTGAATCGACGATGAGTCGTATGCAATCCATATTGATGGATGGAAGCCAAGGAGCGGTTTCAGTCACCCATCCCGTTCAACCCTTGGCGACGACAGCCCCAATTAATCGACCACAATTAGCTGTCGATCCTGTAATACCAACAAAAGAACTGGCAAAAAACACACTAACTCAACTGAAAGAACCTCGATCAAAGGTGCCTGACAAGCGCAAACTTCCCGGACCTTCTTTCACTCGAGAACAACTGGAAGTTCTCTCAAGTGGACAAATTTCTTCCGTCATGGGCGCCATATTCGAGCAACAAGATGACTATCTCATCCAAGTAAGAATGCCAGAACCACCTCTCCTCCTCTGTGACCGAGTATTAGGAATAGAGGGCGAAGCCGGTTCAATGGGGACTGGGACAATTTGGACTGAGACAGATGTTAAAACTGACAGTTGGTATCTGCACAATGGTCGAATGCCGCCAGGAATATTTATCGAATCTGGGCAAGCCGACCTATTACTCATTTCTTGGTTAGGCATCGATTTCCATAATAAAGGCGACAGAGCTTATCGTCTTTTAGGTTGTGAGTTAATTTTTCATGGCGAGTTACCCAAGCCCGGAGAAACTTTAGAATATGAAATAAAAGTAGATGGACACGCAAAACAGGGAGATGTTCGTCTGTTTTTCTTCCACTACGATTGTCACATCAATGGTGAATTGAGAATTTCTGTCAGAAATGGTCAGGCGGGTTTCTTCACCAAGCAAGAGCTTGCTGATTCCGCTGGCGTGTTATGGGAAGCAGAAACCGGAGAATACTCTGCCGACTTCAAAAAAGTTGACGCTGATGCTAACACGCTAAAAACAAAATTTAATCGAGCAGATATGGCCGCCTACCTTGCTGGTGATTTGCAAGCCTGTTTTGGAGACGAGTTTAGTTGGGCGCACACCCACACGAGAACACCTGGATCGCCAGAGGGGCAAGGTAATTTCTTGGGTGAAGTCACCCATTTTGAGCCGGAAGGCGGGCCAAAAGGACGGGGATATCTGCGGATAGTAGAAGAAATACACGCGGACGACTGGTTCTTTAATGGTCATTTTAACAATGACCCCTGTATGCCGGGCACTTTAATGGCTGACGCCTGTCTTCAGGCAATGGCTTTTTATATGAGCGCCCGTGGTCGAACACTTCATAAGGATGGATGGAGATTTCAACCAGTTAGAGACACTAATTATAAATTTGTTTGTCGTGGTCAAGCATTGCCCGAATCAGGCACGCTTGTTTACGAAATATTTGTTGATGAAGAAATCGTTGATAAAGAACCACAATTGTTTGCACATGTCATGTGCACAATAGATGGTCGAAAAGCTTTCCTATGCGAAAGATTGGGACTTCAACTTGTACCGGATTGGCCTCTTGGAAGCATGCCCGAACTGTTAGCACCCATAGAAGATGAGCGACCACTGGCTTACATCAATGAATTCCCTCTGGACTACCATTCTCTCATCAGCTGCGCATGGGGCAAACCTTCTACTGCATTCGGACAAGGTTTTGCACATTATGATGGTCCCTTACGAAGCCCAAGATTACCTGGTCCTCCCTATCATTTCATGACGCGTATTGTCTCCTTAGAGGGTGAAATGGCCAGCATGAAGAAAGGTGGACGAGTAGAAGCCCTATATGATATTCGAGAAGATGCTTGGTTTTTCGATGACAATGCCTCTAATACCATGCCTTTCTGCGTGCTAATGGAAATCGCCTTACAACCCTGTGGCTGGTTGGCTTCATATACCCTAGGTCGTGATTATGCTAACAGTGACCTTCTGTTCAGAAACCTTGACGGAACGGGTACCCAGCACAGAGAGATTGTTCCAGGTGACCACACCTTAAAAACCACCGCGACAATGACCTCCCTATCTCAAATTGGTGAGTTGATCATTGAAAATTTTGATGTCGTCTGTACCATCAACGATGAACCCGTTTACACGATGAAAACCGTATTTGGTTTCTTTCCGCCTGAAGCCATGGAAAACCAGAAAGGTTTAACCATCACAGATACTGAACGCGTTATTTTCGACCAGGCATCTAACGAGCTAATCGATTTAACTGACAAACCTAATCTTTATTTTGATCACCCAAGTGCGCACCTACCTAACTCTAAACTACTAATGGTCGACAGAATCACCTACTTGGATCGAGAAGGTGGCGATGCAGGCATAGGTAGCATCCGAGGCGAAAAGGATGTCAACATAAGGGAATGGTTCTTTAAAGCTCACTTCTTCCAAGACCCTGTTCAACCAGGATCACTGGGTATTGAAGCGATGATTCAGGTCATGCAAACACTCATGCTCAGTCAAGGGCTACATGAACGATTTGAAACACCACGTTTCGAGCCCATCATGATTGAAGCTGAAACCGAATGGCACTACCGTGGCCAAATTACACCAACAAAGACAATGATCTCAGTCGATTTTCAATGCCAAGAATGTGTTATCGAAGAAGACAATACTTGGATTATGGGTGACGCTCGACTTTGGGGCGATGGCCTTAAAATTTATCATGCCCCCAGAATCGGACTCAGGTTAGTGGAAGACACAGCGAATCTTGAAACGCCGAATAGAGATCTTGTTGAAGCCAATTGGCATGGTGTTCGTGACTATTGGATCAGCCAATCTAAGCAGGAACATTTTTTGGTCCATGACATCGGTGCCGCACTTATTCACAAGTTTGTCAGAAATTTCAAAGTACATGATCCTGAAGCATTTGCGGCACGAAGAGGCCAACCTGCAATCTATCTCGCGAACCATCAGGTGGGCGTTGAGTCCTTCTTGTTCCTCGGCATGATTGCCGCCATGACGGGCATCCCAGCTGAAGCGATCGCAAAACAAGAACATCGTGATACTTGGCTAGGTCAAATTTCTCAATTAACAGAAGCTGAACTAAAAGAAAACAGTACGACTCGAATGTTATTCTTCGACAGAGAAGATCAATCTGACATGTTACGTATATTGAATAACTTTGCTGAAACCGTACATAAGCAACCCCGTTCTCTACTCGTTCACGTCGACGGGACCCGTGCTCAACAGGCTGGCCAACCCTGTGAAAAAGTGAGTTCTGTTCTAATAGACATGGCCATAAAATACCAAATCCCCATAGTACCAGTGCGTTTTGCAGGGGGTTTGCCCCTTAGCCAGTCTGATGCACGTTTGGAATTTCCTGTGAATTATGGCAGCCAAGACTTTTACGTTGGGGCCGCACTCTCACCGAGCGATCTTGAAGCCCTACCCTATGTAGAACGCGCTAAGAAAGTCATCTCACTCATCAATGATACGGGACCCAAGGGGCCAGCAGACGGACCTAATTCCGCCGACAGAGAATTTATGAAATTGGTGCAGTCTAAGCTAAAGAATTCAGAAGAAATATCAGCGGTGATTAGAAGTGCACTAGAAACCTTGCCAAGTTTGGGATTGCGTATGCAAAACCTGTTAACAAAACTTGAAGCTGGCGAACTAGAGTCTCTTAATAACAATGAGAAAATTGTTGCTGCGCTCCTCAAGTGAGTATGCTCGAATGAATAAGCTCGGATGAATAGACGCGAGTGAAAAATCATACAACGCCAACTATCTGGTCGACGGAACCTTGTCCTTTTCAAGTTGCTGATAAGCGCATAGATATTTGGCAAATTGATTTAAAAGACGCAAAACTTCATCATCTTGAATACCTCAGTGAAGATGAGCTTATTCGCGCTCAGAAACTCATACATCAAACCGACAAAGATCGATTTATTCGATCACGTTGTTCACTTAGATTTATCTTAGCCCAATCTTTACAGGTCGCTCCCGCTTCCTTAGTTTTTGAATATGGTGAGAAAGGTAAACCCAAACTTTCTGTTCCTAGCAACAGTATGCTCGAATTTAATTTAAGTCACGGCACAGACAAAGCCTTAATCGCACTGTCACGCGGGTATCAATTGGGCATCGACATCAGTGATATCAACCGTTCGACTAATAACATTGGTATTTCTAAACGTAGTTTCTCTGATACCGAACACCAATCTCTCTTAAACCACTCGAGAAGTGATGTACCACAAGAATTTCACAGAATATGGTCTAAAAAAGAAGCTTATACCAAGGCAATTGGTCGCGGATACGCTTATGGATTCAGGAATTTTACAGTCTCATCAGAATTTGGACTTATTGACGATATTCTAAACAAAGATGCCTGCGATCAATGGACAATATTTCCAATCAATACCGGCTCTGATACCGCCGCTGCTCTTGCTCACAGTAAAGCTGATCAGCAAGACATACCCAACATTTACTATTGGAACTTAGAAACAGATGAGATGTAAGCCTCGTTTGATATAATAAAATAATGACGCCATCAAAACTCAAAATTGCCATCTCTTTCCTGACCCTTATGGTCTGGACAGTTTTTATTATTATCTCCTACGGCACACTTAAATTTTTTAAATATGCCAAGCGTGACGATGTAGTGCAACTATTTCATAGAGGCATATTAAAATGTTTCAATATTGAATGTGTTACAAAAGGCAACTTACATCAAGATGTTCCCACTTTGTATGTATCCAATCACATCTCTTATCTCGATATATTCGTCCTCGGCTCAAAAGTACCGGGGAAATATATCGCAAAAGCAGAAGTCGCTAAATGGCCTCTTTTTGGGTTTTTAGCCAAACTTCAAGATACCTTATTTATCGAACGACGAGGCAGAAAAGTAGGGAGTCAAATAGAACAAATTCAACAGCATCTTTTAAAAGGAAATAATCTCGTCCTGTTTCCTGAAGGCACTAGTAATATTGGTACCTTTGTCGCACCCTTCCACAGTAGTTTTTTTCAATCAGCAGATCATAAAGAAATCACCATTCAGCCCATCACTGTTGTTTACACACACTACAAAGATCAAATGATGGATCGCCAGCAAAGAGATTTTTACGCATGGTATAAACCTAGGAAAATTTTGAGTCACTTCATTAATGGTCTTGGACTAGGCCAAGGGAGGGCTAACCTTATCTTCCATACACCCGTAAAACTCCATGAGTTTGAATCAAGAAAAGCCTGCTCGTTTCATTGCGAAAATGAAATCAGAAAAGGATTACTCACAGCCCTTGAACTAGAAAACGAGATTAAACCGGATTAAAAGTTCATCTGTTTAGATATAAAAGGCGTCACATGGCAAAAAACATACTCTTTATCACAGCAGACCAATGGCGTGGAGAATGTCTATCAAGCCTTGGTCATCAAGTTCAGACGCCTAATCTTGATGCCTTGGCCAAAGAAGGCCTATTATTTAAACAACACTACGCTAATGCAGTCCCCTGTGGCCCTTCTCGGGCCAGCATACACACTGGCATGTATCTTCAAAACCACCGCTCAGGTACAAATGGCACCCCCTTAGACAGTCGTCATACCAACTGGGCACAGGAAGTACGTAAATTACATTACGACCCTGTATTATTTGGATATACAGATACTGCTAATGATCCACGACAATTTGAGGAAAATGATCCCATCCTGAACTCCTATGAGGGACCCCTGCCAGGCATAACGCCTGTTTGTATGATGGGTACATTTCCCCACCAGTGGGCCGAATGGTTATCTGCCAAAGGTTATGACATTCCAGATCCTAACTGGAAACTTTACACTCAAAAAAAGGGCCTAGAATATGAGCAAGGAGGTTCAGTACCCGCAGCATTGGACATCCCAAAGGAAGATCACGATACATGGTTTATGATCGACCAGGTCACACATTATATCGACGAGAATAAAGAAGATTTCTGCATACACCTATCCCTGCTCCGACCTCATCCGCCCTGGGTTGCACCGGAACCTTACAATAGTATGTATCCACCAGAGACCTTAGAAGAATACATCCGCTCCGACAGTGCCGAATTGGAAGCCGAACAACACCCTTGGCTTAGGACAGAATTAACAAAGCGTTTTTCTGCAGCACCCAAAGATGCGAAAAAGCTCGCGAGAATGAAGGCTTCCTATTTTGGCTTAATGTCTGAAGTAGACGCAAATCTAGGCAGACTATTTGGCTACCTTAAAGAAAATAATCTCTGGGATAACACCTTAATAGTGTTCACCTCGGATCACGGTGAACAGATTGGCGACCACTGGCTGATAGGAAAGATGGGATACTTTGATCAGTCCTATCACATCCCGCTTATTATTCGAGATCCAGGTTCGCCTCAACACCATGGTAAGCATATTTCAGCGTTCACAGAGAACGTAGATATAATGCCTACCCTATTAAACTGGTTAGATTTGGAGATCCCCGTTCAATGTGATGGCGCATCACTTATGCCCATACTAAAAGAAGGCCTTGTACCCTCTTACTGGCGTAACGAGGCCCACTGGGAGTTTGACTTTAGAAATATTCCAAGCGGTGAATTGATGGAGAAAACCCTCGGCGTGACACCTCACCAATGTACACTAAATGTTATCCGGTCCAATGAGTACAAATATGTGCATTTCACCAATCTACCCGCATTATTCTTTGATCTTAAAATAGACCCCAACGAGCTAAATAACTTAATAGATGATCCGACATATCAAGTTCAAATATTAAAGTTCACCCAAATGATGTTGTCTTGGCGTATGAACCATGACGAGCAAACATTAACGCACTTAGCGTTAACTGAAGACGGGATTTTATCTCGACCTTCCCCACGATATTAAGCTGCCAACTCGTTTTCGCTAGGTTAAACAACTAGGTTTTAGGATAGCGATGTCTCAGAGCAGACTAGGTACTATGAATTTCAAGATCAATGATAGGGCATAGTTCTTTTTGTAAGATCATTTGTGAATGATTTTTTGCTTATTCATACGATCACTAAGACCTAGAATTCCCACTTCAGCCTCCCAGTTTATAGAAACCCTTAAATCCCCCTGCATTCAATATGAGAAAACCTGTCAATGATTTAGCAAAGTGCCTTGGGTGCATACTGAGTGAGCATCAAGCGTTAGCGCCGAAAGAATGGAGTAAGACACGAAGTGGCTTAGGACTGACCGAGGGAAATCCGGAGGATCGCCAGCAGCGAACGGTGTATGTACCCAAGGCACTTTGCGGACGATCTCTATTCACATAAGCAATCTTAATTTAAAGACCTCAAACTGCGCTAAGCAAAAACTTTATGGTTTTAAGTGAGAGATGTCGCAGAGGATGCTAGGTACTTCTTTCATCCGCTGCTGGCAATCCTCCGGATTTCCCTTACTTGGTCAGAAGCCACAAGTGTCTTCTTCCACGCGCGCGGTGCTAACGCTTGATGCTCCTTCAAGAAGTACCTAGCACCCTCTACTCGTAACTGAGAGTTTTAAGATCGATGGTAGAGAATAGTTTTTTTGTAAGATCATTTGTGAAAGATTTTTTGCTTATTTATACCACCACAAACACCACGAATTCCCACTTCAGCCTCCCAGTTTATAGAAACCCTTAAATCCCCCTGCATTCAATATGAGGAAACCTGTCCATGATTTAGCAAAGTGCCTTGGGTGCATACTGAG
>JBLHIH010000041.1:0-27103 GCA_047616645.1 Flavobacterium sp.
GGATCAATATTGAATTTTTTCAACGCCTTAGTCACTATGTCAGCGCTAATAACATTGTCCTGCACCAGTGCACTGAGAGATGCAATTACGACAAAGTATCTATCCACCTCAAAGAAATGTCTCAGTTTCTCCCGAGTATCGCTTCGACCGAATCCATCTGTACCTAGTACGGTATAGGTTCCAGAAATATAATCTCGGATTTGATCAGCGTAATTTTTCATATAGTCAGTGGATGCTACAACAGGGCCTTTTGTATTCCCTAAACAACTTTCAACATAACTGAGCTTAGGCGTTTCTTCTGGGTGCAGCATATTCCAACGGGCAAGTGATAAGCCCTCGCGCCTTAACTCATTAAAACTCGTCACACTCCATATATCTGCATCAATGCTAAAGTCTTCCTTTAGTATCGCTGCGGCGGCAATGACTTCCTGCAATATAGTGCCACTGCCTAATAGCTGAACCACTCTTTTACTAGACTTTTTACTGTTCTTTTTGAGTAAATACATCCCCTTAATAATGCCGTTTTCACAACCCTTGGGCATGGCTGGCTGCACATAGTTTTCATTCATTATCGTAATGTAATAATACTTAGGCATTTTCTGGACGTACATTTCTTCCAAACCTTGCTGAATAATGACCGCCAACTCATATCCATAACTAGGATCATAGCTAGTACAGTTTGGTACTGTATTAGCGAGTATGTGGCTATGGCCATCTTGATGCTGCAAGCCTTCTCCATTTAGCGTCGTTCTACCCGAAGTACCCCCGAGTAAAAACCCTCTGGCTTGCAGGTCTCCCGCCGCCCAGCAAAGATCGCCGACCCTTTGAAAACCAAACATGGAGTAAAAAACATAAAAAGGAACAAGGGGACAATTATTGTTCGCATAGGATGTTGCTGCAGCAAGCCAGGCAGAAAAAGCACCTCCCTCATTGATACCCTCCTCCATTACCTGACCTTTTTGGTCTTCTCGGTAATACATGATCTGGCCCGCATCGGTGGGCTCGTAAAGCTGACCAACACTAGAGTAAATGCCTAATTGTCTGAACAAACCTTCCATGCCAAATGTTCTTGCTTCATCGGGTACGATAGGGACAACACGAGATCCTATTTCTTTGTCTTTTAGGATCGCTGAAAGAATCCGGACAAAGGCCATGGTCGTAGATATCTCCCTGTCTCCTGACCCTTTTGTCACCGCTTCAAAAACGCTTAGTTTAGGCACCTTTAGCGCTTCAAATTCTGACCGTCTGCTCGGCAAAAACCCTCCAAGGGATTCACGCCGCGCTTGTAAATAGCGCATTTCGGGGCTGTCAGCTGCTGGCTTATAGTAGGATATATTTTCGAGTTCGGAATCAGGAAGTGGGATATCAAAACGATCTCGAAACGTTTTCAGCTCTTCTATATCCAATTTTTTAACAGAATGCGTTATGTTTTGAGCTTCACCCGCCAGACCCATCCCATATCCTTTAACGGTTTTCGCCAGGATAACTGTGGGTTGACCCTTATGTTTACTCGCCGCTGCGTAGGCTGCATACACTTTGTAGGGATCATGACCTCCTCGATTTAATCGGAAGATATCGTCATCGGTCATTCCTTCAACCAATTTTAAAAGCTCAGGGTACTTACCAAAAAAGTGTTCTCTTGTATAGCCACCTTCTCGGCTTTTATATGATTGATACTCTCCATCAACTGCTTCATCCATTCGCTTCTGCATGAGGCCATGTTTATCTTTCTCGAACAAGGGATCCCACATACGTCCCCAGACAACTTTGATCACGTTCCAGCCAGCACCGCGGAAAACCCCTTCTAACTCTTGAATAATTTTGCCGTTTCCACGAACAGGCCCATCAAGACGTTGTAGGTTGCAATTAACCACGAAAATCAGGTTGTCGAGTTTTTCTCGCCCTGCAAGTGAAATGGCGCCTTGAGACTCTGGTTCATCCATCTCACCATCACCAGCAAAACACCAAACCTTACGGTCCTTAGCTTCAGCGAGGCCGCGATTATCGAGGTACTTCATGACGTGTGCTTGATAAATCGCTTGTAGAGGTCCGAGGCCCATCGAGACAGTTGGGAATTGCCAATAGTCAGGCATGAGCCAGGGGTGTGGATAAGATGATAATCCGTCACCATCAGCTTCTTGGCGGAATTTATCTAACTGCTCCTCTGAAATTCGCCCTTCAAGGTACGAGCGCGCATAAATCCCTGGCGCACAGTGCCCCTGAATATAGAGCATATCTCCCTCTTGGCTTGGCGTTGTACCACGAAAAAAGTAGTTAAAGCCAACATCATATAAAGTTGCGCTGGATTGGAAACTTGATATATGACCACCAAGACTACTGTCCTTAAGATTAGCGCGCATGACCATTGCCATCGCATTCCATCTAATCAATGAACGAAGGCCACGTTCCATGAACAGATCCCCGGGCATGCGGGCTTCTTTTTCGACAGGAATGGTATTCCTATAGGGCGTTGTAATTGCGTAAGGCAATTGAGCGCCTGTTTCAGTTACTTTTGCGGACAATCTTTCTAGAAGAAATTGCGCGCGTTCTACACCTTCTGTTTCGATTATTGAAGATATCGCTTCAATCCATTCTTGCGTTTCAATAGGGTCTTCATCAGCATTTCTATGCTCGGCGGCCATTCATATCTCCTTATAAGCACCGAATAATATTCAATGAGCTCAGTATAGCTTACGTAATGCCATTGATGGGAATTATCTAGAGGTATCAGCCGGGGGAATCAGCGGTATCGATCGAAGAAATTTGCTCACAAATTCTCTCAATACCTTCCAACATTCTGAAACTGGGGCGAGAGACAATTCCTGGATCAATTGTTCTTACACTATTCTGAAATTGTGGATATTTTTGCCAACGCTTTACCCATGGAGACTGTCCTTTTGTTTGTGTAACAATGATGAGATCAGGTCGACCAGCAATCACTGTTTCCAAACTTACCAAACTGACATCTGGTCGCAGCTCAGAATACAAATTTTGCCCGCCACAGTGGCGAATGGTTCTACCAATGATATGACGATCGCTGATACTGTAAATATTTTGATCAGAAATTTGGAAAAAAATGACAGGAACATTCGCCCTTTGAGACAACAACGCTTGTAGTTTTTGATCAAACTGGGATTTAAGTCGCAAGCCATTAGCAGACTTTCCAACCAATTTACCGATTCGAACAAAGCCGCTTGAAATATCTGTTAAAGCCTGTGAATGGTTAATGAAAATGGGAATATCGAAGTCAGCCAATCGCTGCACCGATTGACTTCCGCCTCCTGTTTGCCAAGCAAAGATAATATCCGGCTGCATGGCAACAATGGCTTCTACATTGAGGGAAAATGCATCTCCTAAACGAGGTATATCTAATGCCTTTTCTGGATAATCAGAGTATTTTACGGTTCCAACAATGTGATCACCGACACCAAGAGAAAACAAGATCTCTGTTAGATGGGGGGCAAGACTGACGATTCTGATTGCAGGTTTGCTTAGAATGATCTGATTACCTAAATCGTCTTTAACGACTATTGGCTCAGCATAAACCTGCCTGAAGGCAAAGCTCATCAATACACACAAGCTACTCAGCAACGCAGCACTTAAATTAAAGTGCCTTATACGAAAATACTTCACTTTAAAAACTTGCTTGGTAAGTTCACAAACCTACAATCGTGGCAATCGCGGCGACACCAAGCCATCCATAGAGTGATCTCTCGCACAATAAGCTAATTTCGGCTGTTCTTGCTTCTGATAATTTAGCAAAGCCTACAACATCGTCGCTATATTCTACATCTGTAGTATCGATAGAAATTCCCGCCATTCGTAATAAGCGAGTTGCCGTTGACTCTTTAAAATCAGCGACCGAAAGAATCCAATAATCTATACCAGGACCAAAATTACCGACTAAACAAAAAATCAACCCTGTGATTAAAGCAGCCGGTAATTCCATCCAATAAACGAGTGTTTCTAGAAAATCGATTTCGTCATCGTCCGAATCCAAAATGTCTAGATACCAAATTGTAAGGGCATAAAAAAGACTCGCTCCTGGTCCAAGCAATACGAACCAAAATAAAGCAGGCACAACACTCTGGAACATTTCATAAATATGAAACACCTCAAAGTCTTCTTGATTTTGGGCAACGTCTGCCAAATTATGTGACTCGTCAACACTTCTTAGCCATATGATTTGTTCATCAAATAAGGCTTCGGCGTCATGTGGTTCTATTACATAGGCTAGGACGCAGAGACTAATAAGCAAACCGACTAAGCCTAAGAACAAGCCTTGAAACTGCGTCATTAATATAGAAAGGATTAAGGCTGGCACCGCAACGCAAAGTACATATCTAAACCACGGGGGTAACCCGCGACCACTCATCCATTCTTGATATCCCTTGAAGGGGAATATTTTCCTTAAAGGATTTTCTCCTACCCAATTTTTGTAGTAAAAAATCGCGATAAGTATCGCAAGAAACTTCATTTAAAAAACCTCAATTCTAAGCCGACTGACTAAACAATTTATTCCAATCAAACCCCGGGCCGGGATCAGACTTCCTATTGGGTGCTATATCACTATGGGCAACAAATACATCACGATTTAGGGACCAATGAGATTGCATTATAGAACAAATTTTGCCAAGAATTTCATATTGATGAAGAGAATATTCACCTGTCTCTGTACCTTCTAACTCAATACCCACAGAAAAATCATTGCAACCCTCCCTCCCTCGAAATTGCGAGATACCTGCATGCCACGCTCTTCGATGAAAGGGGACAAATTGAATTACCTCCCCTGTGCGGCGAATAAACAGGTGGCTTGCGACCTTTAGCGTGGGCAAATCACAAAAATCTTGATGTTCTAATCCGGTGATTTGATTACAAAATAGCTTTTCAACATAAGCATTACCATAGTGACCTGCAGGCAAACTAATACAGTGAATGACGATGAGAGATATTTCGTTCTCTGGCCTGTCGTCCCAGTTAGGACTGGGTATCTGTTTGGCCTGATCCAACAGTCCATCAATTATCTGCATTTATTCCTCCTGAATTTCACAATTATACTGATCATTTCGAGCTGATCAATCCAATCCCGCTCATGCCACATCAGTCGATTGTTAAACGAATCTATATCCATCACTGTTATACTCATATATTAGATATTCAGAGAGAGCGCTAAGTAGTGAGAACACAGCAATTTGGACAAGGCATGATGGTAATAGCCTGCGTTGCTGCTCTGGGTTTACTCACAGCTTATTTCAGTGGAGTTGAAAAAAAACAATATAATCCCAATCAAAATCCGGAAAGCTTGATAGATCAACAAAGTGCGATTGTCCAGTTAAAGCAAAACCGCTTCGGACATTATGTCGTTACCGGTACAATAAATAATCAGGATGTAGAATTTTTACTCGACACCGGCGCCACGGATGTTGTGATCCCAGAGTCTATTGCCCGTGACCTAGGGCTAAAAAAAGGCAAGTCTGGCCTCGCTTATACTGCAAATGGCTCTGTTACAGTTTACGGCACTCAGATTGAACAACTCACCATTGGGAAGATCATTCTTTATAATGTTAGGGCAAGCATTAATCCAGGCATGGATAGATCGGCAATACTTTTAGGGATGTCTGCCCTTAAACAAATTGATTTTTTACAAAAAGGTGATTCACTCACCTTACGACAACTTTACTAAGTGAGAGGAAAAAAGTTAGACATGACTTCAAGATATTTCGATGACCTCAGTACTAGCGTTGCATTCGCCCTAAAAGAGGATATAGGCGACCTTGATATTACTGCCCAATTAATCGACGAAAACAAAGAAGCTCGGGCTGAAGTTATTTTTAGAGACAAAGCTATAGTTTGTGGTCGACCATGGGTTGATGAGGTTTTCAAACAAGTAAATTCGGATATCCACATTGAATGGCAAAAGGATGAGGGAAGCAAAAGTACCGAAGGGGAGTTAATATTTCGGGTCAAGGGTAACGCGAGAAGTCTATTAACTGCGGAAAGACCCGCACTTAACTTTTTACAAACTCTATCTGCAACCGCTACAGTTACATCACACTATGCTAAATTAATTGCTCATACTGAGACTAAATTACTCGATACCAGAAAAACAATTCCTGGACTTCGCCTGGCACAAAAATATGCAGTAGTAGTGGGTGGAGGCATGAATCATCGTATTGGTTTGTATGATGCATTTCTTATAAAGGAGAATCATATTCTCGCCTGTGGCTCCATATCGGAGGCCATTATTAAAGCGAGAAAGCTCTTTCCAGATCGAAGGGTCGAAGTAGAAGTGGAGTCGATGGAGGAATTGGACGAAGCCATCTCCGCAAAACCTGATTGGATTATGTTGGACAATTTTTCAATGACCAACATGGCAAGAGCGCTCAATATGCCACATACAGGTATTTTATATGAAGCATCTGGCGGAATTGAGCAGGCGTCTGATTTGATAACGATGGCAGAAACCGGTGTAGATTTCATCTCGATGGGTATATTAACAAAAAGCGTCGATGCAGTAGATTTATCAATGCGCTTCCTTCCTTAATGGAAAAGATTGATTGAAAGATCGATTACCTAACTTCACATTAGCGAGAGTAGTTTCTCCATAGTATGGGCATCTTGTCTCAAAATTGCGCCGTGCAGAATCTGTCGATGCAAATCAATTCGAAATTCTTTATAACCATCATAGCGCATCGCCGCCCACGGAAGTGCTTGGTCCAACAATAATCGATATGCCGCATCAGCTTGCCCTTGTTGCTGCAAAAAATTCGCGAGATTAAGATAACGCTCTACATAACAGGGTGCGATAGCCAACCCTTCTCGATATAAATTTTCCGGTGTTTGATAGATTCCTGGTAGATCCATAAGCTCTGGGTTTTGTACCAAAAACTCAGCAAAAAACATTCTTACTTGGTAATGGTAGGGATTAAGTTCAAGGCCGCGTTGATATTCTAAGGCAGTGACAATCGAGAGAGATTGGCGCGCACTAAGATTTGAGCTTTCTTGCTTGTCAAAACTTTTTCTGTAAAAAGTCGCCATTGCAAATCGATTACCAGAGACGTTTGGGCGAACCTTATTAATATTGCTAACAATATTGTATATGTTCAAATCACTTCCAGGTTTACTGCGATCAGTTAATATGTGCCCTCCCTTATAAACCAAATCAAAGCTGACAAAATCAAGGCTGTTAACCAACAAAATATAAACAAATATCAATGCACTAACAAACTTAGTCAATTTGGGCATTTTTAGATCAGACTGAATAAATCTCACACGATTTGTAAGCATTAATAGTCGTGCTAGTGTGACACCTATTAGTATTTGATTGGGCAAACTGTATAGCGTGAAGTTCATCAAGGCATGAACAAATACAGTTCCCATCGCAACGATAAGAATGATGGGTTCAAGTGCCTCTTCTTTTTTCTCTACAAAAAAACTTTTTAAAAGAGTCCATAGATTAACAAGCAGAAAAATGAGGAATGAAATAATAAAAATCAGAGAGATGGGTCCCGACTCAGCCAACAATTGTATATAATCATTGTGAACGTAGTTCCCCGCCGTATTTACATCGCCGATCCCTCTGTACGAAGGATAGAGCATGCGAAATGTTCCTAGACCACTTCCAAAGACTGGATAGTCCTTGTATTGGGCAATTCCGGATTCCCACTGGGACAGCCTTTGGGACCAACCAAGTGAACTCGCATCCAAGATATAGCCTTCATTATGACCGGTAGCTTCAATGGTCGAGCTTGAAAGCTGGACAGCACTAAAGCTAAAACATGCAGATATACACAATAAAAGCACTCGGGTCCGCAGTTGTTTTATGAAGAGGGAAATGAACATAATAAAGATAAATGCGAGCGCAAAATTTACATTTCCAACACGAGAGTAAGCAGCAAAAATTGCTGTACTTAAGGTTGTTAGCACAATGAAGGATATTATCGAAAATTGAGTTTTTTGTAGATGCTGATGTTTAGGCAGTAGAAAAAATGAGAGGACAGCAAAGTAAAAGAAATTCAAGATAGAAGCCCAGGTATTTGGGTCTATTAGAGGTCCACTTGCTCTTTTGCCCGAGTCAAAGAATTCAGATAGGCCCCACAACCCTGAAAATGAACAGGTAATAGAAAGATAGAACAACAATTGACGCCAACGAGTGTCATCAAGCTTACCGCAGATTAACAGTGTCATCGGCATCGCTAAAAATAACCACGCCATGTGGATACTGTTTTCCGAAAACTGGCTTGTGAAAATATTACTGAATAAAAATAGACTGTAAATCAGTAATGCAGTATGTAACTTTGACCACCCAAGAGCATGTCCAGAAAGAAATCGAAAGTAGAAAACAAACAAGGTTGTCAATAAAGTGAGGGCACTAAAAAGAAGGAAGATAGAAGAGTCTCCTCCATAGAAAAAACTTGCCAGTGTATAAGCCACACCAACCGCACCTAGAGCGATAGTATCCGTTCGATTATTTATCATTTTAGAGCTAGATGGTTTTGCAACATTAGCGTCAATCATTTATTGCCGAATAAACAATACTTTTCAATTGCCCTCTGAAATCAAAGGTTTGAGAGGGCATAAGTTGCGTCATAAATATCACGACGATATCCTCAAGCGGGTCGACCCAAAACACGGTTGACGCGGCACCACCCCAATAATAATCATTACAGGACAAGCCGCCGGTTTCCTTTTGATCAATCGTCATTGCAAACCCAAGACCAAAGCCAATTCCTTCATAGGCTGTTTCTGAAAAAATACCGACAGCAAGATCATATAAACTCCGCCCTTGCTTTAAGTGATTCATTGTCATCAATTTTAATGTTCTAGACCCCAACAAACGAACACCATCAAGCTCACCACCTCGTCGTAACATTTCACAAAAACGTCGATAGTCATGCGTGGTGGATAACAATCCGCCGCCGCCAGATAAAAATTTCTGTTCACCGGCATAGCTGCTTTCTTGCGGATCATCAAAAAGACCGAGTGATTTGTCTGGCATCCGTTGATAATTGGCTGAGAGGCGACTCATTTTTTCGGGTGTTATATCAAACGAAGTATCTTTCATCTGTAAGGGCTGAAATATTTCACTTTCAAGATATTGATCAAAAGGCATGCCCGAAATTTTTTCGACAAGATATCCACATACATCAGTGGATAAGGAATACATCCAAGCCTCCCCTGGCTCGAATCTCAGGGGGACCATGCTCAACTTGTCAACAAAGGAGCTTAAAGTTTCCTCAGGATCATTCCTTATTTTCAGCTTCTTATAAACCTGATCAACTGGGTGCCGAGTACCACCATAAGATAAACCACCACTATGGCTTAATATTTGCCTCATGTTTATAGGAGAATTAGGTGCCTTCGTTTCCATCGAATCGCCCTCTCCTGAGACATATACTTGCTGATCTTTCCAAGAGGGAATAAATCGATGAACGGGATCTGACAATTGGAACATTCCCCTTTCATATAACATCATCAGCGCTACTGAGGTTATCGGTTTGCTCATGGAATAAATTCGAAAAATCGTGTCATCCTCAAGCGCTCTATTTCGTTCCTTATCCATCAAACCAAAGTTCCTTGAATAGGCTGTTACGCCCTTTCGCGAAACTTGAATCTGACAACCTGCTATTTTTCCAGGATTGATGTATTTCTCTTCAATATGCAGAGTAATTCGTTCCAAGCGAGCAGCATCAAAGCCAGCAGCTTTGGCATCGATTGTATTTTGCATATATTCCTCATCCAAGATGTACGACAACGTTGCATTCAACTATAACCTGATCTCAACAGAAATAGTTCGGCTGGAAGGAACAAAAGATGAAGTTAATTCTTTCAATACCTTTACTTTCTATTAGCGACGGTTAAATATTGGCAAACAAAGGCATAATACAAGAATGCATTTTGACTGAACAAAACCTTATCAAAGGTCCTTGAGTAACGAAGCTAACAAGACCAATTGAGTTTAAAGAATGAATAAGCAAATAACATTGTGCCAAATTACCCTAACCCTTACTTCCTTGCTATTCAGTTCTCTTATAGCCGCTAAAGATATCAATTATTTTTTAAATAATTCAACAATCTATCAGACCCACATTCCCACACCAAAAAGCGCCTTACACTTTGACATTGGAGAATGGCATGCAAGACCAGAGCAAATTGATCGATACTTTCATTTATTAGCGAATAGTTCACCTCGAATGAAACTTGTCATTACCGGTTACACACATGAAAAACGACCGACTCTGATGGCTTTTATTTCCTCACCAAAAAATATCGCTCAACTCGAGAGACTAAGACTGAAACATCTCAATAATGAGGAGAATGCACCTATTGTGACTTGGTTAGGTTTTAGTGTTCATGGCAACGAGGCCAGTGGAAGTAATGCCTCGATGTTAGCGGCCTACCATTATGTTGCAGCAGAGGACGAACAAACTCTTGCTCAACTTAATGATCAAATAATCATGATAGATCCTATGCTTAATCCTGACGGTTTGGCACGTTTTGCTCATTGGGCAAATTCCTACAAAAGCAAAACCCCCGTTTCTGATCCCAATACCATGGAACATAATGAAATCTGGCCTCGTGCTCGAACCAATCATTATTGGTTTGACTTAAACCGAGATTGGTTACCCGTACAACATCCTGAATCTCAAGCAAGATTAAAAATGTTCCATCAATGGAGGCCAAATATCTTAACCGACCATCATGAAATGGGAACCGATAAAACCTTCTTTTTTCAACCGGGCGTTAAAGCACGAACTAATCCCTTAACACCGCAGGATAACTTCAATATGACTGCAAAAATTGCTGAGTACCATGCTAAAGCGCTAGATGATATTGGCAGTCTGTACTACAGCAAAGAAAGCTATGATGATTTTTATTATGGAAAAGGATCTACTTACCCAGACATACACGGTAGCGTGGGTATATTATTTGAACAAGCAAGCGCTAGAGGCCATGTTCAAAACGCTCAACACGGTAAAATCACATTCGACTTTGCTATTCGAAATCAGTTAACGACGGCACTCTCTACTATTACCGCGGCGCAAAATCTTCAAGCAGAATTGAGAGAAATGCGTCGCATTTTTCTTGCTGAAACAAGTGAATTAGCAAAAAAGGATAAGATAGGGGCAATTGTATTCGGCTCAAATGACAGATATCGAACAAGAGAAATGGAGCGTATTCTTTCCACACACAAAATTGAGGTATATCCTCTTGCAAAATCAATTTCAAAAAAGGAATTTAATACCAAAAATAGTTACATTATCCCACTTGCCCAAAATCAATACCGTTTAATAAAGTCGCTTTTTGAAATCAGAAAGGATTTTAAGAGTGATGTTTTCTACGACGTCTCCGCCTGGAACATGGCACTAGCCTTAGATCTTAACTACACCGAATTAACAAAAAGCCAGTTCTCTGAAACACTACTTGGACCGAAAGTTTCGGAGCCTAGAAGAGAATTCGTTATTGGTCCAGAGACCATTGCACTGGCTTTCGATTGGAATAATTTTTCTACTGCCCAAATTCTGGTTGCTATGCAGAAATTGGATATTAAATCCCTCGGAACCACAAAAAAGCTAACTCTACTCACTCAAACAGGTCTGCAAAGCTTAAACCTGGGTAGTCTTGTTGTTCCTCTCTCAAATGATACATACACGCGAAATGATTTAATTAGCAAAATCGGGGCTGTGATAAATAAATTTGATGTACAACCAGTACAAATCACTAGTGGCCTCGCCGTAGAAGGGGTTGATATGGGGAGTCCTAGTCTTCCTGTATTACAAAAAGTTATTCCTTTATTGATCATCGGAGATGGTATTCGAAGTTATGATGCTGGTGAAGTTTGGCATCTATTGGATCAACGGTTATCTCAAGATCTTACAATGGTATCGAAGTTACAACTCACAAAACTAAGCAAGCTCAATCAATACACACATTTAATCCTAGTGGATGGAAAATATGCGTTTGATAAAAAAACCACCGCGAAAATAGAAGCATGGATTAAACAAGGGGGTGTACTCATCGCCCATAGTCGAGGTGCTGAGTGGCTTATTTCTCAAAATTGGACTTCAAGCAAGCTAAAAGAATATGAAGTACCTACAAATTCGAATGCCCCTTACGAACAGAAATCGGCACTAGATGCAAAACATGTCATAGGTGGGGCCATCGCAGCTTCCAGTATTGATATAAGCCATCCACTGGCATTTGGACTAGATAATAAATCTTTGAGTATATTTAAGAGAACGCCAAATACCTTCACTGTGCCAGATCAGGCATTTGTGTCTATCGCAAAATTCAATACCCAAGCGCTTGCCGCAGGTTACATGTCAGAAGAGAATAGGCATCATATCAAAGGCGGCACGAGTATCTTCGTCCAAAGTCTAGGCCGTGGAAAAATCATCGCTTTCTCCGACAACCCATTGTTCCGCGCTTTTTGGTTAGGAACCACTAAGGTTTTCACTAATGCCCTTTATTACGGCAAAGTGATTCAAGCGCCTAAGAAATTAGAGATCAAGTCTGCAGCATCGCACTGAAATCGAGTTTCTTATTCAAATCAACAAACTGATTAGCCTTGGGCATCGGATATTTTAAACCTGTGGCGCAATTAAACAGAACCACTTTCTCTTGCCGTTTGATTCTTCCGGACTTAGTTTCCTTAATAAGCGCTGCCGCTGTCGCAGCACCTTCTGGACAAAGTAATAGGCCTTCAGATTGAGAAATTTTTCTTTGTGCATCAAATATTTCTTCATCAGACACAGAGCAGGCAAAACCATCACTTTCGCGTACGGCATTTAGAATAAGAAAATCCCCAATCGCTGCGGGAACTCTTATACCCGCTGCAAAAGTATGTGCATTTTGCCAAAGTTCAGCATGATTTTTTCCTTCTTCATAGGCTTTCACGATCGGAGCACAACCCTCTGCTTGTACTGCAACCATTCGGGGCCGCTTACTATCAATCCAACCAATTTTCTCGAGTTCATCAAAGGCTTTCCACATACCGATCAAACCTGTGCCACCTCCGGTTGGATACATGATGACATCAGGGAGTTGCCAAAACATTTGTTCAGCCAATTCTAAGCCCATCGTTTTTTTGCCTTCGATACGATAGGGTTCCTTTAAGGTTGAGGCATCAAACCATGACATTACTGATTTTCCCTCAGCAACTAATTTGCCACAATCATTGATGAGTCCGTTTACTTTCCATACATGAGCACCTTGAAAAGCAATTTCTTCAACATTAACCACGGGCGTATCATCGGGACAAAAAACAAAACTCTCCATACCTGCCCTAGAGCAATATGCAGCAAGGGCAGCACCCGCATTACCATTAGTTGGCATGGCCATTCTGCTTACGCCCAATTCTTTTGCCATCGTAACCGCCATAGCAAGACCACGCGCTTTGAAAGAGCCTGTCGGCAGGCGCCCTTCGTCTTTGACCATTACTGATTCCATAGAGAGGTTTTCTTGAAGGAATGTTGATGGCAGTAAAGGCGTCATGACCTCGCCGAGCCTTACAATGCTATTGTTGCGCTTCATGGGAAGCAATTCACGATAACGCCAAAACTCCTTCAATCTATTCGATAACATTGTTTTTGTAAAATTTTGCTTAACCGCGTCCAGGTCATACTTCACCAACAAAGGCTTACCGGTATCAGAAAGGTTATGAAGACTATCCGCTGAGTAATGTTTCCCCGTCTCACTACACTCTAGATGAGTAACAAAGTTTCTGTCCTCTACTTCACCATCCTTAAAAATCGCATCTTCAAACATGTTTATAATCCCAAACTTCAGTAGTCCCTTAAGATACAACAGTGAATCGTACTTGCAAATGAGTTTGATGTACCTATAGGATCAACTGAAATATCTGACAAGCTAAGGTGAGAACGTGAGGCAATTGTGGAAATAGATTTGCAAGTAGGTGAAAATCAAATTACCGGCCATTGTGATCCCAAATTTCAGCCGGTATTGGATAGCTTTATAGACAACTTCGAAACGAAGGATGAACTAGGCGCCAGTGTTTCTCTCAATATCGAGGGTGAATCTACCGTTAATCTATGGGGAGGCTTTGTCAAACCCCTAAAAGGGACCGACGAGAGAGACGACTACCGCTGGAATGAAGACACACTATCTGTCGTTTTTTCATGCACAAAGGCAGCAACCGCACTTTGTGCGCATATTCTCATCGACCAAGGTAAGCTTAATCTTCATGAAAAAGTGTCTACTTACTGGCCAGAATTTGCGGCGAATGGGAAACAAGATGTCACGGTTGAGATGATACTAAACCATACCGCTGGCCTACCCGCCCTAAGAGAACCAGTGAAAGAATCAGGATATTTAGACTGGGATTACATGGTCGATAGATTGGCTAATGAAGCGCCATTTTGGGAACCAGGAACTCGCTCTGGTTATCATATGACAACCTATGGTTGGACTGTTGGCGAATTAGTAAAGAGAGTTTCTGGGCACTCTCTTGGTGATTTCTTTCAATTAATGGTCGCACAACCTTTGGGCATTGAGTTTTGGATAGGCTTACCCGACGAGCAACACCATCGCGTTTCCCGCATGAAACAATGGGTTGCAAGAAGTAAAGCAAAGCTCACACCCTTTACACACAAACTACTCCACGATCAGAAGTCAATTCAATTTCTAGCTTTGCTCAATACAGGTAGACACAAAACGGATAGTTCAGAATCTTACCGTGCAGAATATGGTGCTGGAGGTGGAATTACCAACGCTCGGAACCTTGCAAAAATGTATACCCCTCTCGCTAACATGGGTCTGAGTCATCACCATCGTCTTATATCTAATGATCAAATACACATGATGAGCAAAACTTCTGTAGCGACAATGCGAGACGCAACGCTATTAATGCCTACTCGATTTAGCTTGGGGTTCATGCGTTCTATGGACAATAGACACCGAGAAACAGGAGACATGGAATCATGCATTTTAGGAAAAGATGCTTTTGGCCATGCGGGTGCTGGAGGAAGTATCGGTTTTGCTGATCCAGAAGAAAGATTGAGTTTCGCCTACACCATGAACAGAATGGGCGCAGGCATTTTACTCAATGAACGCAGTCAAAATCTTGTTGATGCAACGTATTGTTCACTAGGTTATTCTTCTAACAAATCTGGTATGTGGCTAAAATAATCATGACTTGTGGGAAATTTTTTAATATGACCTTGAAATGCTCTTTTTCTATGCTCTTCTTTTGTGAGCTTTTCCTATGAACTATGATTATATAATTATCGGCGCAGGAAGTGCTGGCTGCGTACTTGCAAATCGCCTATCCGCCAATCCAAAGGTTAGTGTATTGCTACTTGAAGCCGGTGGTAAGGATGACTATTTCTGGATTGATATTCCCGTAGGCTATCTATTTACAGTCAATAACCCACGAACAGACTGGTGTTATAAAACCGAGCCTGATACCGGACTTAATAATCGCGTTATCCCTTATGCTCGCGGTAAGGGCCTAGGGGGATCATCTTCTATCAACGCAATGATCTATATGCGTGGGCAAAAAAGTGACTATGACGAATGGTCCAATCTCGGTAACCGAAGTTGGTCTTGGGACGAGGTACTTCCTGTATTTAAAAAATCTGAAGACTACCAACATGGTGCGGGTCCCTACCATGGATCAGAGGGGGAGCTCCGAGTAGAAGAAAGGCGAGTTAACTGGGAAATTCTCGATGCTTGGCGTGATGCGGCGAGTGAATCTGGTATTCCAAAGATAGATGAGTTTAATAGAGGGGATAATTTTGGAAACGCCTACTTTCAAATGAATCAAAAAAAAGGCGTTCGTTGGAGCGCAACAAAAGCTTTTTTAAGACCGATTAAATCGAGAAAAAATTTGACTGTTATGACCCATGCTTTGGTTCACAAACTCATAATTGATGAAAATAAGAGAGCAACTGGCGTAAAGGTGAGCATCAAAGGGACTCACGAAGTCATTTTTTCAGCGAATCGCGAGATCATATTATCGGCAGGGTCGATCGGTTCGCCACAAATTTTACAACTATCAGGTATCGGCCCCGGGGGATTACTCAATGACAAAGGTGTAAAAGTGAAGCACCTACTTCCAGGCGTTGGAGAAAACTTACAAGACCACCTCCAGGTCAGAACTATTTACAAAGTCAGTAATACAGTCACTTTAAACGAGCGATACCGTACGCTTTTTGGGCGGGCAAAAATGGGACTTGAATATTTGTTGTTTAAGACGGGTCCGCTGACAATGCCACCGTCTCAATTAGGCGCTTTCGCTAGAAGCAATTCGGAGCAGGTCCATCCAAATATCGAATGGCATGTACAACCTTTATCATTGGAAAAATTTGGAGCCCCCTTGGATTCTTTCAATGCGATAACCCCTTCAGTATGCAATCTGCGACCGAGTAGTCGGGGCAGTGTTCAAATTAAAACCAATCGACCAGAAGACTATCCTGCAATTCGAACAAATTACCTTTCAACAACTGAAGATCAACTTGTCGCCATTGAATCCTTAAAATTTACACGCAAGATCATGCAATCGAAGTCACTAGAGAAATTTACCCCGGAAGAATTAAAACCTGGCCCTCACTACCATTCTGATGAAGCATTATTAAAGGCGGCTGGTGACCTTGGAACCACTATTTTCCACCCTGTTGGGACCTGTAAAATGGGCCAGGATGTGAATGCTGTTGTAGATGAAAGACTATGTGTTCACGGAATAGTAGGCTTGAGAGTGATCGACGCATCGATTATGCCGAATATTGTTTCAGGAAATACAAATGCGCCTACTATGATGATCGCAGAAAAAGGTGCAGAATTTATTCTGCAAGATTGGCAGGACTAATCGGGCTGTTATTCGCTCAAGGCTGTTATTCACTCAAGGCTATCGTGAAAACGTGCGTTCTTCTTCAATCCCACTGTCATGTGTCGCTGTGATATGGAAACTCGTTGAAGTCACGCTATCAACCACATATGTCACTTCATCACTGCTCGTTCGCGTTTCCCAGCCTATTGTTAATCTGAGATTGTCATCATCAGAGATTGTCGCTGGATTTAATGTCGATTTGTAGGTGCCATCGACATAGCTGCCTCCTGAAAGGCGTGCGTCCTCTTCAAAGATTCTAATCGATTGCATATTCTGTATCATGACGCCCCGTCGAGAAGTATCTACATAACCTGTGTACTGAGGCACGGCGATAGCTGCGAGAACGCCCACAATAGCGACTGCGACCATTAATTCGATTAAGGTGATACCTCTCTGCTGTCGACAAAAGCGTTGTAGGCAAAGTTGAGATGGGCAGATGAAGGGCTTATTCACATTAGCGTTCCCAAATGGATTAGTTCTATCATTCAACTTTGTATCCTCCCAGTCAATAAGCAGATACAAAAAAGCCGATGACGCATAACGACATCGGCTCTATTATCTACAAATTGGCCAATAGCCAATTAAACCATCTTACTGCTCAGAAGCAGCGATAACAGTAGTAGAAACACTTACAGGAAGATCTTCATAATCAGGACGAGTGATAACTACCTGAGTTGCGCCACCAACGATGCCAACAGCACCTGTAGTATCGTTTTTAAGCGCAAGGTAAGCAGCACCGCCACCAGGAGCAAGGTTACTACCAGGATTATAGATCGCGATCCAGCCACTAGCATCTGTAGGAACTGTAGAGGCCAAACCTAATGCAGTTTGAGTATTACCTTTTACAAAAGTAGCACGCGTAAGACGCACAGCTTCTTCATAGTGAGAAACTACTTTTGTCATATTAGCAGTCTTGATGTAATCCTGGTAAGCAGGCAACGCAACCGCTGCCAAAATACCGATAATCGCCACAACGATCATCAATTCGATCAAGGTAAAACCTTTTTGTAATTTATTATTCATAGTGTTACTCCGTTATTATTAACAAATTTAGAACCACAATACAGCAGGTCGAGTTTCTGGCCTCTTCAAATCAACTCGATCTGAAACGGTTCTTGCTGCAAGAGCTGCATACATAGCAAAGCAAATTCTGTGCCAGAATAAAATTGTTCCTTAAGACCCATTATCAGGTAAAACCTTTAACTACCGCCCTCATAGCTCACTTGATCAATGTTCGAGTAGCCCATAAGTGACAAAATTTGTCACTTATGGACCTTAAGCCCAGCAATTTCGGTCTAACATAAATGATTCGAAGTGAATTTTGACCTACCTGCCTATCGACACTCCTGCCCTCTGCTTGTAAACTTTACCATTGGTCTGGATCTACATAGCGTTAAAAATTGTGGATGGATCTCGTAGACAATTAGGATTGATTTATTATGGCCGCAAACCCCATACAATTGAGCGGGCTTGCTAGGCGATTGGTCGAGGATAAGCTGCTTGTGGAAAAAGTAGCGAGAGAGGCATCGGAAGAAGCAATAAAAACGCGTGTTCCTTTTGTCACATACCTCGTACAAAACAATCTCGCCAACGCAAAAGACATCGCCAACTCAGCTGCTGAGGAATTTGGCACCCCCATTTTAGACTTGGCGGCGCTTGACCCAGAAGCCATCCCCAAAAACCTTGTCGACGAAAAGCTTATTCGCATGAATCATGCGATGCCTATATTTCACAGAGGGAATCGACTCTTTGTGGCAGTTGCGGACCCAACCAACCGTAAAGGTCTCGACGAAATCAAGTTTCAGACCGGAATCTCGACAGAAGAAGTCCTGGTAGAAGAGGATAAACTCACAGCTTTTATTACCACTTATCTAGAATCACAAGAAAGTGGCGGTCTTGGTGATTTAGGTGACGATGATGTCAATCTAGATCTCGAGGCGGTCGATGAGGAAGGCGGGGGAAAGGAAACAGAAGACCAAGGCAGCGCAACAGATGATACCCCTGTCGTCAGGTTTATTAACAAAATGCTAATGGACGCGATTAGAAGTGGTTCATCAGATTTACATTTTGAGCCATTCGAGAAATCCTATCGGGTTCGTTTTCGAACTGACGGTGTTCTTCATGAGGTCGCTAGACCACCCGTTAATTTAGCTCCACGCATATCTGCCCGCCTCAAAGTGATGTCCCAAATGGATATCTCTGAACGTCGACTGCCTCAAGACGGACGCATTAAGCTAAAAATCTCCAAATCTAAGGCCATTGATTTTCGTGTAAATACGCTACCTGTTCTTTTTGGCGAAAAAGTCGTACTACGAATACTTGACCCAAGTTCCGCTAAAATGGGTATCGATGCATTGGGCTATGAGGAGGATCAAAAAAAACTATATCTTGATGCGCTCGGTAAACCTCAAGGCATGTTTCTGGTTACTGGTCCAACTGGTAGTGGTAAAACTGTTTCTCTTTACACCGGAATCAACATACTCAATACACCAGAGCTGAATATTTCTACCGCGGAAGATCCGGTAGAAATTAACTTAGACGGTATTAACCAATGTCCGGTTAACCACAAGGTTGGTTTGGACTTTGGTGAGGCACTAAGATCCTTCTTACGTCAAGACCCTGACGTCATCATGGTCGGTGAGATACGTGACATAGAAACTGCAAACATTGCCATTAAGGCAGCACAAACCGGTCATATGGTAATGTCTACGCTTCACACAAACAGTGCACCTGAGACTTTGACCCGATTACGCAACATGGGGGTGGACGCATTCAACTTGGCAACTTCCGTCAATATCATCGTTGCTCAGCGGCTAGCGAGAAGACTGTGTGTATGTAAGGAAAAACTTAATATCCCAAAATCTGCTCTACTTGAAAAAGGTTTCACTGAAGAAGAAATTAATGCCGGCCTCGAAATATTCGGACCAAAGGGATGTGAGAAATGCTCTGCTGGCTACAAAGGACGTGTAGGTATATACGAGGTTGTAAAGATCACACCAGATATTGCACAGATAATTATGGAAGATGGCAACTCTATCGAAATTGCTGCGGCATGCCAAAAACAAGGATTTAAAAATATACACCAGTCTGCACTGGTTAAAGTGAAAAATGGGCTTACTAGTTTAGAAGAAATAGATCGTGTCAGCAGTGGGCACTAAAAAACTTATAAACGCATACGAGAATAGAGCATGGCTGCAGCAAAGTTAACATTCGCATGGGTTGGAACCGACAAATCCGGTCGCAAGAGCTCTGGTGAAATCGTCTGCAAAAATATCAACCTAGCCAAAGCTGAATTACGTAAAAAGGGAATAAAGGCGAGTAAGGTCACCAAAAAAGGTGGCGGTATAATGGACCTTTTAAATGCAGGTAAGAAGATCACCCCTGGCGACATTGCTCTATTTACTCGACAGCTGGCCACTATGATGAAAGCCGGTGTTCCCCTTGTTCAATCATTTGAAATAGTTGCCGATGGTGTAGACAGCCCTCCATTGAAAGAACTTATCCTACAGATCAGAGACGACGTTAGTTCTGGCAATACCTTTGCGTCAGCGATCAGAGCACATGGAGACCACTTTGATGTGCTTTTTTGCAACCTAGTCGATGCAGGAGAGCAGTCTGGTGCTCTTGAAACGATGTTAGATCGATTGGCAACTTATAAAGAGAAGACGGAAGCGATAAAAGCAAAAATTAAAAGTGCGATGAATTATCCCATTGCCGTATTAGTCGTTGCTGGTGCTGTATCTACCCTATTACTTGTAAAAGTTGTGCCTATGTTCGCTGAAATTTTTGCGGGGTTTGGAGCAGAGTTACCCGAGTTCACTCAAATGGTAGTGAACATATCCGAATTTATGCAAAAATGGTGGTTAGGCGCAATTATCGGAATAGGTGGCGCGCTTCAAGGTTATAAGTACGCGCATAAACGATCGAAAAAGTTACGCGATGGACAAGAACGGTTTATGTTAAAAATACCTGTCTTTGGCGGTATTCTCGATAAATCTTGTATCGCTAGGTTCTCTCGAACCTTATCAACTACCTTTGCTGCGGGCGTTCCCTTGGTCGATGCATTGGAGTCCGTTTCTGGTGCTGCAGGCAATATTAAATATTACGAGGCTATCCAGAAAGTGAAAGAAGATGTGTCCGGCGGTATCCAGTTAAACCACTCCATGAAACAAATAGGCGTTTTTCCAAATATGTTGATTCAAATGGTATCCATTGGCGAAGAATCTGGCGCACTAGACGAAATGTTAGACAAGGCAGCAACTTATTACGAAGATCAGGTCGATAATGCGGTTGATGGCTTGACTAGTTTGATGGAACCCATAATCATGTCTTTTCTTGGCGTGGTCATCGGTGGATTAATCATCGCTATGTATCTTCCTATCTTCCGTATGGGTGATGCTATCGGCGGTGGTGGTGGCCACTAAGGTACTAACAAAGACACTTAAGAAAACACTCGAGAAGATATAATCAAATGGCCTACCTTGCTCTCATAGAAGCAGAATTTCCTCTGCTATTACTATCCACCAGCCTATTATTTGGCTTGGTGATTGGCAGTTTTCTTAACGTGGTGATTCATCGTATCCCTAACATGATGGAAAGAGAGTACGTTGCCTATGCAAAAGAAACACTTGATTTGGAAACTGAAGAAGAAGCAGAAACATATAATTTAGTCTTCCCAAACTCCCATTGTCCAAAGTGCAAACATGAAATAAGAGTTTGGGAAAATATACCCTTAATAAGTTATTCCATTCTAGGAGGTAAGTGCTCATCTTGTAAGACAAAAATTTCAATTCGATATCCTAGTATTGAATTGCTTACAGGTATCTTAACTGCATTTATCATTATGACACTAGGACCGAATCTCGCGGGTCTAATGGCTTGTATTCTAACATGGTCGCTTATTTCACTTTCATTTATCGACTACGACCACAAGATTCTACCTGACGACATTACCTTACCCTTAATGTGGTTAGGATTAATTTGTAACTACTATGGTCTTTTTACCACTTTCTCGAATGCATTTTGGGGCGCCGTGGCGGGCTATCTTTCTCTCTGGACTGTATACCACGTATTTAAACTGGTGACGGGTAAAGAGGGTATGGGATTTGGTGACTTCAAATTATTGGCAGCACTCGGCGCCTGGATGGGTTGGCAAATGCTACCGCTCATCGTCATTTTATCCTCTCTAGCTGGAGCCATCATTGGTGGATTACTGATTGCATTGGGTCGAGATAAAACAAACCCCATCCCTTTTGGCCCCCTACTAGCACTTGCAGGATTGATCGCGCTTCTGTGGGGTCAGGAAATAACCCTTGCTTACTTAAAACTGACAGCATTTTAAATGAAACAATTACTAGTAAATTGTCCGATCTGCGAAAAAGAACTAGCCTGGTCACCAGAGAATCTATATCGACCTTTTTGCTCTGAACGATGCAAGATTATTGATCTAGGCGACTGGGCGGATGGGAAACGATTTATTCCATCAGATGCTGAAAATGACGATGTGACTGAGTCTGATTTGAAGAATGGCGAGAACTGATTATTGATCTGCAAGCTAAGTTCGGTACTCAGCATTAATCCTCACATACTCATGTGATAAATCACTTGTCCAGACCGTTTCTTCACAATCTCCTGACTGTAAACAAACAGTAATTTGAATTTCTTCTTTAGCAACAACCTCGGCTCCGGCTTCTTCCCTATAGTCGAGATGTTTTTGGCCATTTTTCAGCAACTGCACATCACCGATATAAACATCCAATTTATCGATATCAATATCGACACCAGCCTTTCCAATTGCCATAACAATACGTCCCCAATTGGCATCGCTGGCAAACAAGGCTGTCTTCATTAAAGGCGAGTTAGCAATAGAATACGCGATAGCAAGACAATCTTCTTGGCGCTCACCACCGTTAACCTTAACTGCTATAAACTTAGTTGCACCCTCAGCATCACGAATAATTCCATGAGCAAGCTCAATACTGAGGGACTCTAGTGCTTCAACAAATTCTGAAGCATTGGACTGATTAATCTCAATACCGGAAACACCAGTTGCTGATAACATAAAGGAATCGTTAGTAGAAGTATCACTGTCCACAGTTATTCTATTAAATGACTTTTCACTTGCATCTATTAATAACGTCTTAAGGAAGACTTGATCAATATCGGCATCCGTTGCGATATAACTCAACAATGTTGCCATATTAGGCTGCATCATCCCTGCACCTTTAGCGATTCCTGTTAGCGTAACCACTGAATTATTCAGAATGATCTGTCTAGATGATATTTTTGGTCGAGTATCAGTAGTCATGATGCCCTCTGCAGCTAGAAGCCAATTATCTTCTGATAATTTCTCTATTGCTTCATCAAGCGCACCCGTAATATTGGATACCTGAAGGCGCTCACCAATGACGCCTGTAGAAAATGGTAATATAGCTTCTGGCCTTACGCCGGTAAGCTGAGACAATGATTGGCAACAAGTTAAGGCATCTGATATTCCTGCTTTACCTACGCCAGCATTGGCGTTACCGCTATTAATCAGGAAATAACGGCTTGCGCTTTGCGTTAGGTGTTTTTTGCCTAATTCAACTGGTGCTGCCGCAAACACATTCTGGGTAAAGACACCGGCTGATTGCGTTCCTTCAGCAAACTCAAAGACAACAAGATCAGCTATACCCTCACCCTTAATACCACAGGACAAAGAGGAAAGTCTTACGCCAGGCACGACCTTAAAGTCTCGATTTCCCTCGCCAATTGCCATTACAACATCCTCTTCTTATTTCAGTTTGCCGTGGCAAGACTTAAATTTCTTTCCGGAGCCACAGGGACAGGGCTCGTTTCTTCCCACCTTTTTATCACGGCGGATAAATGGTTCTTTACTTTCTGCTGCCTCAGGTGAGGCGCCTTTTCCTATTTCTTCTTTCTGAAACTTCATTTTGTTTTTGGCTTCTTCTTCTCTACGCCGATTCTCCAAAGCATTAACATCCTCATCAGCTTGAAATTGAACACGTGAAAGAAACTTCACAACTTCAAACTTAACGTTTTCCAACAACTCCTCAAACAATTCAAAAGCCTCACGCTTGTATTCTAGTTTTGGTTGCTTTTGCGCATAAGCACGTAGATGAATTCCTTGCCGTAAATGGTCCATTGCAGCGAGGTGTTCCTTCCACAAGTTATCGAGTATTTGTAGCATGATTTGTTTTTCGAAAATTCGGACATTATCCCCGATTTGTGCGGACTTTTGTTCGTACTCGTCTTTAATCAAATCAACAATTTTTATTCGAAGCGTTTCTTCATGTAATTGGTCATCCTCATCGAGCCAGTTTTGAACATTTAACCGCATACTAAATTCAGTATGTAGCGCTTGCTCTAAACCAGTAATGTCCCACTGTTCTTCCAAGCTCTGGGGAGGAATAAAACCATCTATTGTCTGATTAACAACATCGTTCCAGAGTGTTTCAATCGTTTCGGAAACGTCTTCCGCTTGCATAAGGTTGGTTCGTTGGGCATAAATTAATTGTCTTTGATCATTAGCTACATCATCGTACTCAAGTAATTGTTTTCTAGTGTCAAAGTTTCTGCCCTCGACATTTTTCTGAGCCTTTGCAATAGCGTTATTTAACATTTTGTGTTCGATGGCTTCGCCTTTTTCCATACCCAAAGACAACATGATGTTTTTGACACGTTCTGATGCAAATATCCTCATCAAATTATCATCCATCGATAAGAAAAACCTTGTCATACCTGGGTCACCTTGTCGCCCTGACCTGCCACGAAGTTGATTATCTATGCGACGGCTTTCATGGCGTTCGGTACCAATAACATGTAAGCCGCCCGCATTAATGACTGTTTCGTGTTCTTTCTGCCAATCGCTTCTAATTTTGGCAATCTGCTCTTCGCTTGGTTTCTTTAAATTAGCAACTTCTGCTTCCCAATTACCGCCAAGAATAATGTCCGTACCACGACCAGCCATATTAGTCGCGATGGTAACCGCCCCTGGTCTTCCTGCTTGGGCAATAATTTCGGCTTCTTTTTCGTGAAATTTTGCATTTAAGACACTGTGCTTTATTTTTTTCTTCTCAAGTAGTTTTGAAATGACCTCTGAAGACTCAACGGAAGCTGTACCCACTAAAACCGGTGCTTTTTTCTTTGTAGCCTCAGTAATTTCGTCGGCAATCGCTTCGTACTTTTCATCTAAGGTTAGATACATCAAGTCATTTAAGTCATCTCGAACCATAGGCAAATTAGTCGGAATGACAATAACATCCAAGCCGTAAATTTGCATAAACTCAAAGGCCTCAGTATCAGCGGTTCCCGTCATCCCACTCAATTTGTTATAAATCCGAAAGTAGTTCTGAAAGGTCGTCGAAGCCAAGGTTTGACTTTCATTAGTAATAACCACGTTTTCCTTTGCTTCAATGGCTTGATGAATTCCACCAGACCATCTTCGACCAGGCATTGTCCTGCCTGTGTGCTCATCAACTATGACAATTTCATTGCCCTCAACGATATACTCAACATCTTTTTGGAAAAGAGAATGTGCCTTTAGTCCAGCGTGAACATGGTGCAGTAAGGAGAGATTGGCTGTGCCATAAAGTGACTCTCCTTCTTTGAGTAATCCCTTTTTAACCAACATTTTTTCAACAGCAAAATGTCCATCCTCTGTTAGCTCGACGTCCTTTTGCTTTTCATCAACGAAATAATCACCAGGTGGTTCAATTTCATTTTTAATATCCTCAGGCGTTTTCACTTGCTGTATCAAGGTTGGAATTAATTGATTAATGGCAAGATAAAGGTCTGACGTATTTTCCGCACCACCTGAAATTATGAGAGGCGTTCTTGCTTCATCAATTAAAATAGAATCAACTTCGTCGACAATCGCATAATTGAGGCTTCTTTGGGATTTTTCTTCCGAGTTAAACGCCATATTGTCGCGCAAATAATCAAATCCAAACTCATTATTTGTGCCATAGGTAATGTCGGCTTGATAGGCTTGCTTTTTCTCTTCCTGAGTTTGTCCTGCATAGACGACCCCAACCGTCATTCCCAATAAATTGAATACGGGCGCCATCCATTGCGCGCCCCATTTAGCCAAATAATCATTTACTGTTACAAGATGAACACCTTGGCCATTTATTGCATTGAGAAATAATGGCAAGGTAGCAACAAAAGTCTTACCTTCTCCTGTTCTCATTTCTGCAATCCGCCCTTCATGAAGGGTAATGCCGCCCACCATCTGCATATCGAAAACACGCATGTGTAACGTTCTTTTACCTGCTTCACGCACTAAGGCAAAGGCTTCAGGTAAGAGAGTATCTAGGGTGACCCCTTCACTCATTCGTTGTTGAAAAATTTCTCTTTTAGCAGAGATTTCCTCATCACTTAGTTTTTCAAACTCAGCTTCATACTCATTAATCTTATCTACGATCTTCTGCAGGCGTTTAATCTCTCTATCATTCTTGCTGCCAAAGATTTTATTTATAAATTTTAGTGCCATTTTCTGAGCGCTCTTCTAATAATTATTTTTAAATATAGTGTGCCGGGCAGGTTTACCCGAGGGGCTTTCTGAAAATAGAATTATTACCGGCTAGCGCGGTGTATATAGGAGGCCGGATCAACAACCCGTCCATTTTTGAATACTTCGAAGTGTACGTGGGGTCCTGTTGAGCGGCCACTACTGCCCATCAGCCCTACTATTTGTCCTTTCTTAACAATGTCACCCACCTTAACCAGCAAGTCTTTGTGGTGACCATATCGAGTCGAAAATCCACGACCGTGATTTATTTCGACCATTTTGCCATAGCCGTTTCGAGGCGCTGCGTAAACAACAACGCCTGCAGCGACTGTTACAACATCGGCTCCATCCTTGCCCGCAAAGTCGACACCGTTATGCCAGGCTTGCCTTCCTGTAATAGGATCATTGCGCTTTCCAAACCTCGATGACATCCAACCTTTTTTTACAGGTCGGCCGGCAAGAAACACATCATTTTGAATTTTCTGATCAGTCAACAAAGTTTCAAGTACACCAAGTTGCTGTTCTCGATCCTCAATATCGGCGGATAAGCGCCTTAATTGAGTAAGGTAACTCATGGGACTGATTTCATTTCCGGTTTCTAGTGCAGGACCACCTAATGCAGGTGGTTGAGAAAAATCAAATTCGCCTTCATCGAGCTTTGCTACGCTAGTCAATCTTTCGCCAAGGGCATCAAGGCGCACAATTCTTGCCTGCAATTTTGCTAATCTGAGGGCAGAAGCTTCGAT
>JBLHIH010000042.1:0-26995 GCA_047616645.1 Flavobacterium sp.
TATAAAGGTAGAACAGCGGAATTAATAGCGAAAGAAATGGATCGTACAAATGGTGAAATTTCCTTAGCAGATCTCGAAAATTACAAGTCTATTTGGCGAGAACCTGTAGTTGGGACTTACCGTGGGTACGAAATTTATGGCATGGCACCACCATCTTCTGGCGGTACCCTAGTACAACAAATACTGAATTTTATGGAACCCTATGATGTCAGTTTGATGGGTTTTGGTAGCAGTGAAGCGATTCATTTGATGGTAGAGGCAGAGCGACGCGCTTATGCCGATAGAGCGAAGCACTTAGGTGACCCTGATCACTTTGATGTTCCTCTCACGATGTTAATTGACAAAAATTATGCGAAACAACGATTTGCAGATTTTGACCCGAAGCGTGCGAGTAAAAGTGCTGACATAGGTTATGGAAGCTGGCAAGAGGAAAGCAAAGAGACGACCCATTTCTCAGTTTATAAAGATGGCTTAATGGTCGCGCTAACAACAACCTTAAACAGTGCTTACGGGAGTAAAATTGTTGTGCCCGGTACAGGAATTTTATTGAATAACGAGATGGATGACTTCTCTGTTAAGCCCAATACACCTAATCAATTTAATGTCATTGGCGGGGAAGCCAATGCTATCGCTCCGGGTAAACGTATGCTCAGCTCTATGTCTCCGACGTTAGTTACCAAAGCAGGAGAACCTTTTTTGATTACAGGATCCCCAGGAGGCTCAACGATTATAACGACAGCCCTACAAGTGATAGTGAATGTTGTAGATCATCAAATGAGCGTAAGCGATGCCGTGTCGCAACCAAGAATTCATCATCAATGGCAACCAAATTCTATTTATTATGATAATTTTGCGATTTCTCCTGATACGCTCAGTAATTTAAAATTAATGGGACATGTTGGTTTCCGTAAGTCACGGGGCAGGGGGATTGGCGATGCCAATTCAATTATGATTAAGGATGGTGTCGTTTCTGGCACAAAGGATCCCCGTTATGAAGGTGGCGTTTTTGGTTACTAATTTAATCAGCCTAGTGTTAACTATTCGGAATTAAATTGTGGCAAGCAAAGTACTCCTAGTTGATGCATTTAATTTAATTCGTAGGATTTTTGAAGCAATGTCAAGATCTGACACTGATCTTGCTGGGAATGTTGCTGAGGATGTTGCTACTGATATTAAGAGCATCGTTCAATCATGTAAACAATCCATGGAAAGAGCAATACGACACCATAAACCAAGTCATGTCTGTGTCGTATTTGATAGCCATGATACAACGTGGCGACATTTGTTATATACGGGATACAAAGCAGGAAGGAAGCCAACGCCACCAGCATTATTAGATAATATTAAACGCTTTGAGTTGGCTTTCACCGAGCTGGGTGTGAAATCCTTAACCGTAAAAGGATATGAGGCTGATGATGTCATTGCCACATTTGCTTCGGGCGTCGTTAATAAATCAAAAGATGCTCACGTTGTCATACTATCCACTGATAAAGGTTTTCTTCCTTTTTTGTCACCACAACTCAGTGTGGTTAATCATTTTGATGGGCAGGTTGCTACAGCAAATTGGGTTTTCGACAAATACCAAGTTAGCTTTTATCAATTAATTGATTATTGGGCACTAGCAGGTGATGCGAGTAATTCTATCAAGGGTGTACCAAAAATTGGTAAGAAAACAGCCGCTGCCTTGCTTAAGGATCATGGCAATCTAGCGACTATTTTAGGGGTAGAAGATGCAAGTGGATCGGTATTGCGAGTCCAAGAAAATATTGATTTAGCTAAGATGAGTCAATTATTAGTAAGTCTAAAAACAGATATGATTCTAGGCGCCAATTTGAAAGATTTTCGGATTGTTTGAATGCGCTATTATTCAAGCCATGCGAGGGGAATATTATCCTCAAGAAGCTGAGTAATGCTAATACTAATTATTCTATGTTCTTCGCATACTTCAGTAGCAAAATTCGATACATCATTTGTTCTGACAAAGAGCAGTGCGTTCGGATATTTCTTTCTGATCCACATGGCGGTTCTGAGGTTATTAGCAGAATCTCCAGTACCGAGTATGATGACGGGTTCACCGAGACTGAGGTCTATTTTCTTTTCTATATTTCTCCACGCTTCTGGTGACGCAACATTATTTTGAAATACCTCGCGATTATATGTTCGCTTTGATTTTTGTTGTTCATCTACAATTTCGACACGATTATATGCGTTTACATCGATTATGCCGACCATCTGTATTTGCTCTTCGGCTTTATCAAGTAATTCTTCTAGTATGGTTTGGCCAAATAAACCAAAACCCGCCAAAATAACAATGTCTCTCTCCTTTGTATGTTCAAAGTGAGATAATAGCTGGTCCCTAACCAAACCCTTAGCAGCAAGATTGTAGGTGTTAAAATTGATGCATTGTTTTGCAATCTTGGTTTCTTGCATTGCTCTTAAAAAACGTAAATTGCTGCAGTGTAAAACAATACGTGATTCCAAATGTGGATACATACGTAGAATTTTACTGGCCGCTTCAAATGCCTGAAAATCGTCGTCACCCATCAACATAATTCTTTGAGCGTGTTTTAGTTTTAAGGCTTTGAGTAGAAAGTCATGGGTAATATCGCCAACCACCACGCTTGCACCAAAAGTTTCGATAAATTCAAGTTCTCGTACTGGGTCGATCCTATGATCGACGATGACAACGGGAATATGGGGTGAATGTAAGCGTAAGACACGCAGATAACTTACTGTCATATCTCCGGCACCAAAAATGACAATGTGATTATCTAGTCTTCTTAGCTTCCAACCTTGAGGGGATACAACGCGAACAACCGCTTCTATAACAGCAGAAGCTGTGAGTAGCGGTGAACCAAAATAGGCTATCCAAAGTAAAACTCGGCCAAATATTGGGCCGCCAGTAGGCATGCCAATATCCATTCCTCCAACCACAAACAAGCCGAGGCTGTAATAGGCTTTTGCGAGGAGAGAAGCGTTTATAACATCTGGTCTTTCGGTTAACGACACGCCAGAGGAAAAGCCGATCAAGGCAAATAGAAATAAACCTAAGGCTGCTGGCCAATGCCAGCTTAACTTTTGACTATTATTTGTGTCCAGGGCCACGACTTACTCTAATTACACTGAATGTTAGGATAGGGAATTATATACTGAGCGTAGGCGGTAATGTAATCGTTGGAAGACTATTGCCTTAATTAGATTAGAAGAAAATTTAATATATGTGATCACCAAAGAAATAAGCCCTGCTAGAGGAAGGGTTATTGATATATTATCGAGAAGAATGAACGCTACATTTATCCTCATTAGATCGATTGGCATCCTCGCTCTATGCACCATCACTTATTTAGTGCCAGCTATTGGTCTGAATCATAAGTTGCTTGCTGCTGTACTATTATTTATTGCATCACCCCTCTCAATTATTATTGAAGTTTATTTACCTATACGGAAATTTGGTTGGAGCGAAGGTCTATTTGACCTAAGTTGTTTTGTTGTCTTAGTGCATCTAATCCCTGAATCATGGCATTTAATTTTGTTAATTGGGTCTTTGATTCTCGGGGCAACTGGCGTCATAGCCAGTCGAATCGGATACAAGTTTTATGCCTTTCTGTTTTTTTACTTCGTATTAGGGATGTCCTTTGCTGGATACCTACATCAAGTTGAAAATTGGTTAAATTCGATATTGATCCTCTCAGCGGTATTTCCAAGTATTTTGCTTTTTGTGAAACAACAAAATGACAAGATGGAGCAGTTGTATCAGAATAAATTGGGGTTGGAGAATCTATCGCTCCTTGCTGGGGGCGTAGTTCATGATTTTAATAACATGCTGACGGCAGTGATTGAAAATTTGGAACTCGCGCTTATGGCGTTGCCGAAGAACCACGCTAGTCAGAAGTTTATAGATGACGGACTTAGCGCAACGATGAGAGCAGCCTTGTTGAGTGATCAATTATTAGCCTTCTCTGGAAGAAAGTCTGAGGGCAAAACGGTAATGGATTTTAAATCTGAAATCCTGTCGATTGCTGGCTCACGCGTTCTATGCTGCCAAAGGGTGTTCACTTTATTTTGGATGAGATGATGGACTCTTGCCTTATAGAAGGTGATGAGGCGCAGATACAACAGGCTTTAATGAACATTTTAACTAGTGCAGGTGAGGCTTCCACCGCGCCATCAAAGATTAATATCGCCTTACGCTTAGACGCGAATAAACAGATCTTATTTTAGGTTAAAGATGAGGGCGTTGGGATTTCAAAGGTGATGTTAGAATGCGTTTTTTCAACCTTTTGTTACTACAAAGAAAACTGGGCATGGACTAGGTCTGGCGAGCACAAAGCGTGTCATTGAATCCCATGGCGGGACAATAGAGATTAACAGCACTGGAGGAGAGGGGGACTATTGTGAACGTCCGTCTCCCAGAGGTCAAGGTTGACAGTCTTAACAAAGACGAAAGTACAGTTAGGGTGACGACGATATTGTAGATGTTGTTATAGATGAGCATGAAATAAGCGGTGTCGCCTGTTGTTTCCTTGAACGTTTAGGATACTGTGTTTTAGAGCTTAGCAATGCAGACGCGGGTAAAGGTGGTTGGTAGTGTCTTGCAGAGCTTCGAGATGTAGCACCCTCTCTTCCCATTGTGATATCAAGTGGTTTTAATCTTGACGAAAATCATGTGGATGTGAAGTCAGTTGTATATTTGCATAAGTCTTTTTTCTGTTATCCCTCCCGCTAAACCATGATCTCGTCTTACGCTATCGCTTTTTTTTGATAGAATAACCCTTCCCTATTGATGAGTAGTCTGCATGCCAATCTCTTGTTTTAAAGCATACGATATCCGTGGTCAAATACCCGATGAATTAAACGAGGATATCGCATACCGAATAGGACGCGCATTTGCTGCTTATGTTGGACCGAAAAATGTGGTTGTAGGCCACGATATTCGTCTCTCCAGTCCATCTATTTGTGAAGCCTTGGTTCGGGGTTTGTTGGATAGTGGGGTGCATGTTCATCATATTGGAGAATGTGGTACGGAAGAAATCTATTTTTCAACATCTCATTTTAATATGGACGGAGGGATAGTTGTCACTGCTAGCCATAATCCCAAAGATTTTAATGGTATGAAATTGGTTCGAGAAGATGCTAAACCGATTAGTGGCGACACAGGCTTAAAAGAGATAGAGCGACTTGCAGAAGAAAACAAATTTCCTGCAGTGGCGATCAAGGGACGCATGGTAAAATTAGATCACAGATCTGCCTACATCGATCGTTTGCTCGGCTATGTTAATAACGGCAGTATGCTTGGTAAGGACACCAGTGTTACCCCTGCGAAAGCGCTCAAAATAGTCGTTAATGCTGGCAATGGGGGCGCTGGAGTTGTAATTGATGAATTAGAAGAAAAGTTACCGTTTGAGTTTATCAAAGTTCACCATGATGCCGATGGTCATTTTCCTAATGGTGTACCTAACCCATTGTTAATTGAGAATAGACAATCGACTATTACTGCAATAAAGGAAAATCAGGCAGATTTAGGTATAGCTTGGGATGGGGATTTTGATCGATGTTTTTTCTTTGATGCACAAGGTCGATTTATTGAAGGGTATTACATAGTCGGATTGTTAGCTAAAGCTTTTCTTGAGAAGGATAAAGGTGCAAAGATAGTCCATGATCCAAGATTAACTTGGAATACTATAGAAATTGTAAAGGCTATGGGTGGAGAGGCCATTCAGAGTAAAACAGGCCATGCTTTTATCAAGGAACGTATGCGAGAAGAGGATGCCGTTTATGGTGGGGAAATGAGTGCTCATCATTATTTTAAAGATTTTTCGTTCTGTGACAGCGGCATGGTGCCTTGGTTATTGGTTACTGGTTTGATGATTTCACAAGATAAAACACTGTCGGATTTAGTTGACGAGAGAATGAAAGCGTTTCCTGCCAGCGGTGAGATAAATAGAAGGATAGAGAATGCAGTAGAAATATTGTCGAGTATTGAAAACGAATATACATCCAGCTGCATTTCAGTAGACCATACTGACGGCCTTAGTATGGAATTTGAGCTTTGGCGATTTAATGTCCGTGTGTCAAATACCGAACCTGTAGTTCGGCTCAACGTAGAGTCCCGTGCAAATAGTGATCTTATGGAAGAGAAAACCCGTGAGCTTATTCACATGATGGGAGGCATACCTGCATGAGCCAGTTTTTGGGTGAAAAAATTACCTTAGAATATTCACTGCGAGGCAAAGTAAATGACGATGTGATTGTTCTCATTAGAGGGTTAGGCACCCAAATGATCGATTGGCCTCATAGTTTCATTGATGGACTCATAGCCTCAGGTTTGCAGGTTTTAACCTTTGATAATAGAGATGTTGGCTTATCTCAAAAATTTGGCGATGATGGGCTGCCGAATTTGAGTGATATTGCCCGAGGCCTATCGCAACCAGCTTACACCTTAAAGGATATGGCATCTGATGTAATCGCTTTAATGGACGAACTCGCCATCGACAAAGCGCATATATATGGTATTTCCATGGGTGGCATGATCGCACAGTTACTAGCAGTAAATTATTCATCCCGCTTACACTCAATGTTAACGGTAATGTCATCATCAAGTAGGCGAGACTTACCCGATGCGAAGCCTGATGCGCAAAAATCGTTAATGTCTAACCCTGACCCTGAGGGAGGCGTCGAGGCAATTTATGCCTCTGTCGCTAAAGGATTGATGATATGTGGCAGTCCTGGCTATCCGGAGACATTAGAAACCCGGTTTGGTATTGCGAGGAGGCGATATCAACGAAACTACAACCCTACTGGTGTCGCACGTCAAATGGCAGCAGTTATTCATGATGGAGATAGAAGTGATCGATTGAAGTCCATCACTGTGAAGACCACTGTCGTCCATGGCGCTGATGACCCCTTAATTCCTTTAGCTTGTGGTGAGGATACTGCAGCCTGTATTGCAAATAGTGACCTTGTCGTTGTCGAGGGAATGGGACATAACCTGCCTGAGGCCCTAATACCTGAGATGGTATCGATTATAAATCGTCACATTGAAAAATTAAACCACTAAAATTTAACCACTAGAAAGATTAGGTAATATCAAATGAGTTGGATGGGAAAAATCTTGGGGGGCGGACTGGGCTTTATGTTCGGTGGTCCATTAGGCGCAATTTTTGGTGCAACAGCGGGCCATCATGCCTTTGATAAAGGTTCAGATGGCGGTGGTCTTTTTAGTGCTTTAGAGAATAAACAGACAATATATTTTACCGCTACCTTTTCGATGTTAGGGAAACTTGCAAAAGCAGACGGAACAGTAACTCAACAAGAAATCGATGTAATCGATAGGGTTATGCGGGAGAACTTACGTTTAAATTCTCAAGCAAGAAAATTTGCAGTTCAAATATTTAATACTGCGAAAGATTCAGATGAATCATTTGAGAATTTTGCACAGCAATTTTATGAAGAGTTTGGTCGTTCAGAAGCTGTCCTTACTTCCATCATTGATCTACTTTTGTTGGTAGCACACGCTGATCAAGAGGTAGGTGCGGCGGAAGAAAAAATGATTTTGTCTGCGGTAAAGATATTTCGCTTAGAACAGCAATATCAACAAATTAGGAGCCGGTTCTCTGGCGTGCCCGATGATATTAATCGATATTATGCGATTCTTGGTGCAAAGCGCGGCGATGATGTTAAAGAAATCAAAAAGAAGTACCGAAAGTTAGCTATGGAATATCATCCTGACAGGATACTAGCGAAAGGAATGTCTCCCGAATTTGCTAGTACGGCTGAAGAGAAATTTAAAGAAATCCAAAATGCATTTGATGTAGTTGAAAAAGACGTGAGTGCCTAAATCCATGCCTCATTTTAAGGAAGGGTTTAGGCCGGACGTTATCGTACTCGGTGCTGGAGCCGCAGGATTGATGTGTGCTATTACCGCGGCCCAGCGAGGTAGATCTGTATTAGTATTAGAAAAATCCAATAAGTTGGGTAAAAAAATACTGATGTCTGGTGGTGGGCGTTGTAATTTTACGAACCTCTCCATTGATGCTGATAATTATATTTCATCGAACCCACATTTTTGTCGCGCAGCACTTAAACGATATCAACAGTGGGACTTTATCAATTTAGTTGAGAAACACCATATTGAATATGAAGAACGCCTACATGGCCAACTTTTTTGTCAGCATTCAGCAAAAGATATTCTTTCGATGCTGATAGCTGAGTGTGACCTGGTCAATGTCAAAATGGAAAGTAATGTCATTGTTAATGCTGTTCAAACAGGACAATCAGGTTTTACGCTGAAGTTAAGTAGAAATGCGGCAGAGAACGAGAATGGGTTTCCAAGGAGTATTGACTGCAGCTCACTCGTTGTTGCAACAGGCGCCTTGTCCATACCTACCTTAGGTGGGAGCGGGCAAGGTTATGATATCGCCAAGCAATTTGAACATTCACTGGTGCCAAGTCGAGCGGGGCTTGTGCCTTTTACCTTTAGTGATTATCTAAAACCTCTGTGCGAAAAAATTTCAGGTGTTGCCATTGATGTGGAGGTGGAATGCAGAGGTCGGCTATTTCGGGAAAGTCTTCTGTTTACGCATAGAGGCATGAGCGGCCCGGCGATGTTACAAATTTCTAACTACTGGAAAGAGGGTGACCATCTGAAATTAGATTTGTTGCCAGACGTTGATGGAGGAAGGTTTTTACTTGAGCAAAAATCACGCTACGGAAAACAGCAATTACAAACTATCTTAAGTAAACATTTACCCAAAGCGTTCGTTCTAGAACTTCAATCACTTTTTTGGCAGGGAAGAGAAGGTAGACCGCTTTCTGAATTCTCCGATGCCTCATTGATAGACGTCGGTAAAGTGCTTAATCAATGGCGGGTTAAGCCATCAGGGACTGAAGGTTATAGGACAGCTGAAGTTACCTTAGGTGGCGTTGATACTACTGATATCAGCTCAAAAACAATGGAGTCAAAGAGGCAGAAGGATTTGTATTTTATAGGTGAAGTTTTAGACGTCAGTGGACATTTGGGTGGATACAATTTTCAATGGGCATGGTCATCTGCCTATAGCGCGGGACTTGTCGCATGATTAGATTAACTGAACTTAAAATGCCCTTGAATCACAATGATGATGATTTAGTGAGCGCCATCCTCGAACGCCTGGGTATATCAAAGCATGAGCGTTTTCATTTCGAAATTTTTAAACGTAGCTATGATGCGCGAAATAAAAAAAATATCCTGCTCATCTATCAAATTGATGTTGATCTAGACCCAGTGATTGAGACGCAATGTTTACAAAAGTTTAAAACTAAAAGCTTCGTAAAGCCTACACCGGATATGACATATCAATTTGTTGGTAAAACAGATAGAAAATTAGATTTTCGTCCAATTGTCATAGGCTTTGGTCCCTGCGGTATATTAGCGGCCTTGCTACTCGCGCAAATGGGTCTGCGCCCAATAGTTCTGGAGCGAGGTCAATCAGTTCGGCAGCGTACGAAAGATACTTGGGATTTATGGCGTAAGCGTAAATTACATAAAGAGTCTAATGTGCAATTCGGAGAAGGCGGAGCAGGTACATTTTCTGACGGGAAATTATACAGTTTAATTAAAGATCGGCGTTTTCTTGGAAGGAAAGTATTAGAAGAATTTGTTGCTGCCGGAGCACCAGAGGATATTTTAACTCAAAGCAAACCTCACATCGGTACGTTTAAACTAGTAAAAATGGTTGAGAAGCTTCGTGCTCAAATAATTGAACTTGGGGGCGAAATTCGTTTTGGAGAAAGGGTCGACAAGCTTCATCGCGAAAAGCTTGATGAAGGTAGGGGTAAAATTTGTGGTGTGACCTTGGCCAGTGGAGAGCAAATAGAGAGCGAGCATGTAGTGCTCGCTATAGGTCATAGCGCGAGAGATACTTTTCAAATGTTACTGGATCAAGAGGTCTATATTGAAGCTAAACCATTTTCGATTGGGTTTCGAATTGAACATCCTCAATCAGTCATTGATAAAGCGCGCTTCGGTGCGTTTTCCGGTCATAAAATACTCGGTGCTGCAGACTATAAACTTGTTCATCACTGTCGTAATGATAGGAGTGTTTATAGTTTTTGTATGTGCCCAGGAGGGACAGTTGTCGCTGCGGCGTCTGAAGAAGGTGGCGTTGTAACGAATGGGATGTCTCAGTATTCTCGCAATGAGCGCAACGCAAATTCTGCAATTGTTTGCGGCATTACCCCCGAAAGAGACTATCCCGAACACGTACTAGCGGGGGTAGACTTGCAGCGAAAGTTGGAAAAACTTGCCTTTAGTTTGGGTGGCGAGAATTTTCAAGCACCGGCCCAGCTTGTTGGAGATTTTCTTGATAATAAAGCCTCCACTACCTTTGGTAGCGTCAAACCCTCTTATCAACCCGGGATTAAGTTGGGAGACCTCAGTAGTTTGTTACCCAGTTTTGCCATCGAGGCAATTAGAGAAGCCATTCCCGCTTTTGAAAAGCAAATAAAAGGTTTTTCAATGAAAGATGCAATTCTAACGGGAGTCGAAACAAGAACTTCCTCGCCAATTTGTATTAAAAGAGATGAGACTCTGCAAAGTCTAAATACTGAAGGTCTTTACCCCGCAGGGGAAGGGGCAGGATATGCAGGCGGAATTCTCTCTGCAGCCATTGACGGTATTAAAGTCGCAGAGGCGATTGCCGACGCCATCTTTAAGAAATTAGATGCTTAAGGGAATATTATGTCTTGTTTGATAGCGGTTAAAAAATGGGTCGAAACCGTTGTAATAGATCTGGAACTCTGTCCCTTTGCGAGACGAAAGCAAGATCAAATACGTTATTTCCACTCTGATGCTTCGAACGAAGAAAACTTACTTAATGACCTTCATCGAGAGCTGAATCTCATGGAGAAAGATATGAGTATTGAAACAACATTACTTGTACACCCCAATATATTGCAGTCATTTGATGACTATAATCAATTCTTGGATGTTGCGGATGCTTTGCTTGAGCACTTAGACTTGATTGGCGTGTTTCAAATAGCAAGTTTTCACCCGCAATATCAGTTTAGTCTTACCGCTTCACAGGATGCTGAGAATTACAGTAATCGCTCACCCTATCCCATGCTACATATACTTCGAGAATCCAGTTTAGAAAGCGCTATAACATCTTTTGGAGATACAGCGGGCATCCCAGAAAGGAATATTGAGCATCTTAATAAGCTGGGAACAGAAAAAATGAAGAAGCTATTAGCACGTTGCATGACAGAATAATGAATTGGGTTTAGTGAGAGGAGGGCGTAAATAATGACATTTAAAAAGCTGGATTTCACTGAATTCCCAGAAGATGAAATGTTATCTAGGGCAAATCAGTTTTATGATGAAATGAGAGGGAGGAGAACAGTCAGAGATTTTTCTTCTCGCCCGGTTCAACGAGAGATTATTGAACAGTGTTTACTCACAGCTGGCAGCGCTGCTAGTGGCGCTAATATGCAACCATGGCATTTTGCTATTGTTGAAAGCCCTGAGGTAAAAAAGAAAATTAGGTTTGCCGCAGAGAAAGAAGAAAGCGCATTTTATAAAGATAAAGCACCTCAAGAATGGTTAGACGCATTAGCGCATTTAGGTACGGATGCAGATAAACCTTTTCTTGAAAAAGCACCCGTTTTGATTGCTATTTTCCAACAACGATTTGGTCATTCAAATGAGGGAAAGAAGATCAAACACTATTACGCGACTGAGTCAGTAGGAATTGCGACAGGACTTTTGATAGCAGCCTTACATCATGCAGGGCTAGCAAGCCTCACGCATACACCCAGCCCTATGGGCTTTTTAAATGAGATACTTGAACGGCCTCGTTCTGAACGGCCTTTTCTTTTATTAGTGGTGGGTTATCCTGAGGTAAATGCTGTGGTTCCAGACATTGGCAAGAAGCCTCTGTCTGAAATCACGTCTTTTCTTTGAAGCGCGAGGGTTTCTGACCTCCTGAATTAGGCAGAAACACCGGGACTAAATTTGTTGTTCAATTTTCTTTTCTGAAACCATTCGCTTTCCCATACGAGAGACGTCGAGCACTATGTTTCCTGCCTCTAATAGGAAAGCGTCTGGAGCAGCGGCGGGTTCTTCCTCGATGCTTTCCTCAGTGCCTTCTTCAGACACTAAACCAGTGTCTGGACTCGTTACACTGGCTATTTCAGTAGATTCACCGTCTTCTGTGACAGCGGGAATTCCAGCATCGCTTTCTGTAGCACTAGCGCCAACATCAGGCTCGTCGGTTAGTTCTTCAAGGGATGCCAAGATCGATAATCCTTGAGCGCTTCTTTTCTTGTTCTCCAGCGCTAACCAAAATGCATCCGATTCTAATTTCTCTTCTTTACGCATTTGTTCATTCAGTGATATCGATTTGATTTTTCCACGTTCCTGTCTATAGGTAAAAGCTCCTTGTACAAAAAGAAAATCGGGATCATTGACAGCTCTTTCATTGTGCAAAGTTTGTAGTTCACTAACCAAAGCATTAATGGAGTTTTTAGTTCTATAAGCCGCTGTTCTGATTTTATCCCAAGGAAGTGGTTCTTCTAAGGTACTTTCTCCAATCGACTCGGGATCAAAATTTTGTGGGAAAGTAACATCCGGGATTATGCCTTTGTGCTGGGTACTCTCACCTGAAATTCTATAAAATTTAGCAGCAGTGAGTTTAAGCTGACCTTTATTCAATCGTAAAAGCGTTTGAACTGTACCTTTTCCAAAGGTCTGGCTTCCAATAATGACACCGCGTTGATAATCTTGGATGGCTCCGGCAAAAATTTCCGATGCCGAAGCACTTAGTCGATTTACCATGACGCCAAGTGGTCCGTCATAGACAGTTTTATTATCTCTATCAGCAAGAATATCTACCCGATCATTTTTATTTCTAATTTGAACCGTAGGCCCATGATCTATAAATAGTCCAGTTAACGTTTTAGCCTCCTGTAGAGAACCACCACCGTTATTTCTGAGATCGACTACAATGCCATCGACACCTTCTTCTAACAGGCCTTCTAATAGTCGTTTAACATCTCGTGTTGTACTCTTATATTCTTTATCACCTTGGGAGAGGGCTTTAAAATCGATGTAAAAAGTGGGTATGTCGATGACGCCAATTTTTCTCTTTGCACCAAACTGTTCAACTTCGATGATTTCTGATTTGGCGGACTGCTCTTCTAGTTTTACGGTTTGGCGTTTGATGTGAATGGTTTCTGCACCCGATTCTTTTTTCTTGGCTGAGATAACATCCAATCGCACAACAGTATCTTTTTTTCCACGAATTAACTGGACAACTTCGTCAAGTCTCCAGCCAATAACATCCACTATTTCACCATTAGCGCCTTGTCCCACACCAATAATTTTGTCATCTGGGAAAAGGTTTTTGGCATTATCTGCAGGCCCCTTAGGCACTAAGCTCAATACCTTTGTGAATTCGTCTTCTTTTTGAAGTACGGCGCCAATTCCTTCCAAGGAAAGACTCATGTTGATATTAAAGTTTTCTGACGTTCTTGGTGAAAAATATTGTGTGTGGGGGTCATATGTTGCTGTAAATGCGTTCATATACAATTGAAAGACATCTTCACTGTTAGTTTGGATGGTGCTGGATAGTCGGTTTTTATATCGTTTGACGAGAAGTTCCTGTATTTTTTCAGGTTCTTTATCTGTTAGCCGAAGATTCAGCACCGCATGTTTCACGCGCTTACGCCAAATATTATCAAGTTCCGCCTCGTTTTTTGCCCAGGGTACTTCTGATCGATCTATGAGAAGACCTTCATCAATAGTAAAATCATATTTATCAAGACCAGATTCAAGCTGAGCGATGACCTTCTCGAAACGACTGATCACTCTGTCATGGTATATGTTAAAAATTTCGAATGCGGGTGCCACGTCGCCTTTTCTTAGGGCGTTATCTAATTGAAATTTGAATTTTTGAAAGGACGCTATATCAGACGCGAGAAAATACGACCTCGAAGGGTCGAGGTCAGCTAAATACCCATTAAAGATCTTATCTGATAACTGATCATCAAGTTCAGTAGTGACATAGTGCCTACTGGCTAGGGCATCAACGATATTGCGCGTCGTATTGGCATGTTCTCCTTCAGGTACAAGCTTTTCGACATCGTTTTCTTGTACCAAAACTATTGCTGAAGCCGAGTTTGTTAGTAATGAAAGTACTAAGGCAAATGCAATGGTTAAGTAGCCTGGGGCACTTAATTTTGTTCTCACGAATATATGCTTACTAAGGTCTATATTTGTCATATGTGTTTATTGATCTCATCTCGATTCATTGTATAAGTTTAGAACACAATAGTGTCTCAAGTTCCCTCATTTGAGCGAGGAATTATGCCGTTTAGCATATAGTTCCTTCCTTTCGTCTTTGAGTTTAATCGCCCGTGGGTAAAAGTAGCAAGAGACTTGTTTAGAGCGGCCAACTTTGTGAACTGACATCAAGGGATTTTGTCGATTACCTGACACAAAAAATACACGATATCCGATTTACTTATGACATAATACGGATCGAAATTTGCTTAGAATTAGGGACTTTTACAGGAAAAATATGAGATATAACACTTTAATAAACAATACTTTAGCAGTTATACTTACTGTTATTTCGACAGCAGCCTTGGCAGAGCAAAGTGCTCCCGCAGAAGTGGCTGAAAGTGCGACTACAAACAATATTGATACCAATCTGGGTTATTTCTTCGGTTTCTCATTCGGAAACATGCTGAAGGAAGGTGGAAATAAGACGGTTGATCTGGATGCATTGATGAAAGGTATGCAAGATTCTCTTAATGATAGAGAGCCAACGCTTCAAGAAGAAGAGCAACTTGCTGTTATTGAAGCCGTAAAGCAACGTAGAACTGAAGTGCAACAACAAAGAGCGACTTCCCAGATTGAAAGCGGAGAGAATTTTTTAGCTAATAATGCAAAAGCTGAAGGCGTTCTACAAACCGCCTCTGGTCTGCAATACAAAATCGTGGAAGAAGGAGAGGGAAGGCATCCAATACTAACGGATAAGGTGATTGTGCATTACGCAGGTCAATTATTGAGTGGTGTTGAATTTGATAGCTCTATTAAACGAGGTGAACCCGCAGAATTTGTGCTCAACCAGGTTATTGCCGGGTGGACAGAAGGACTGCAATTAATGAAAGCCGGTGGGAAAATGCGATTTTTTATTCCTTCGGTTTTGGCCTATGGTCCAAGCGGGACACGAGGCATACCTCCACATTCGGTCTTGGTTTTTGATGTCGAGTTAATTGAGATTAAATAATTTTCCAAAGTTAAGCTTATCAACAGTTAGCTAGTTTCCGTCCAGAGATCGCCAAATTTGGCTGAATGTCGCCAATCTATAAATATGCTAGGTGGTAATTTCAAGCACTTAAAAGGGAAGTCTCCTGGGGCGCATAGCCAGCTGAAGTTGGCTTATGGATACTCACTAGCTAGAGACAATGTGAATCCCTAGTGTTTCTAAAAGCGCTGACTGTTGGTTTTGACTGATTGTGACACCCGTCATATCAATTAATCTTACATCTAAGCCTGAGAGTGATGTTCCTCGTAGGTCAGCGCCTGTTATGACTAAGCCCTCCGCTTCGATATTATGAACATCGCAATCTACTAGACTGGCGTCCTCCAAAACTGTCCTATTTAATAAGGCATGGCTAAGTCGGCTATCAATGAATTCCGTCGAGCTTAAGTTTGCACCACTTAAATCTGCATAGGATAAATTACAATCTACAAACTTCGCACTGTACAAGCTTACTCTCCCTCCAATATTACTTTCGCTTGAACAATGGCTAAGATCAATCCCTTGTGTTTGACAGTGGTGGAATTCCGTACGATAGATGCTTGATCGAGACAAATTGCACATACTTAGATCACAGTGATGAAATTCTGAAGCGCTAAGGTCGCAATAGGCAAAGGAAGAGGAGACTTCTGTGATTGCATCATAAAACTGACATTGCTTAAAAATTGATTCATGCACTTTTTGGCCGTTAAATTTACAATTAGTAAATACACAGGATAAAAATCGTGTTGAAAGAATCTCATCGCACTTAAAACTTACCCCTATAAAATGACATTGTTCAAATGTCAGATCTTCAATAATCTGCGTCCATTCAAAATTTTCAAATGACACATCAACTATGGCGATATAGTCCTCTTTTTCTATGGTCTCATTGACAAGGTTTGCTGAGGCATCTGAATCGCATATTTTATTGGGCACCTTATTGGCGAAAGGCCTTGCGTAACTCTGATCCTATTAATTTTATCGCTTCTCGTGCTTCTTCTAGTAAATCAGCCATAGTGGCAAATCCATGTACCAGACCATCGTACCGTTTTTGGCATACTTTAATTCCAGCAGCTTCTAGCCGTTTTGCGTAGGCTTCACCTTCGTCACGGAGAGGGTCGTATTCAGCTGTCAAAACAGTAGCGGACGGTAGACCTTCAAGGTTATTCGCGTGGAGTGGGGATACATAAGGATCCTTTTTATCTTGCTTGCCGAGATAATGATCCCAAAACCAAGCCATAGTAGCGCGTGTTAACATATAGCCATCAGCATTATCAGTATAGGATGTAGTGTCCATAGCAGCATCGGTAACTGGATAAATCAGAAGCTGGTGTACAATTGAATTTTTGTATTCATCACCTAAGGCGCCATCTCGAAATTTCAAACAAACGCTCGTCGCAAGATTACCTCCTGCACTATCCCCACCAACAGCGATTTGAGAAATGTTGAGCTCTGAGGCATTGTCCACAACCCATTTACTCACCTGGATACAATCTTCGAGTGGGGCGGGATAGGGGTGTTCTGGAGAAAGTCGATAGTCAACTGCAATGACCATGCAATCACTGGCTTTAGCTATAGATCTACATAGAGAATCATGGGTTTCAAGATCACCAATTACCCATCCCCCGCCGTGAAAATAAACAAGGCACGGTAGTTTTACATCAGAAGACGGTCTGTATATTCGGATGGGTATGTCTTCCACTTGGGCATCTCGTACCTCGGCAATATCTTCTTTAGTAGCACCTTCTTGCATTGCACGGTACATTATTCGACCGTCAGTCGGAGATAACGCATTTATGGAAGGGGCGCCCGAGGCTGCCATTTCGTCTAATACATTTTTGAGAATGAGGTTGAGTGGCATAAGTCTTCCTTAACGTAAAATTATCTTGTGTGAAATTGTTCATCGAGTAATCTACAGCAGCAGTGTAAGCTAGCAATGTCGTAATTGAAATGGTTGAAATGGTTGAAAGTGATACTCAAAATTCTTAAAAATTCCCATATTAGATTGCTGTTTACCGGTAGTTTTTTCGCCTTCGCGTTTGTTGCAATGGCAATCTATAGCTATGGGGTTGACGTTGCGGAGATTAAAGTCTTTCTTATTTTCTCATTTATGTTTCTTGCCGCCATTATGGTCGCTGGTTTTCTATTTTCCTTTGTTATTAGCGTTTATCGACGACTCATGCGCTCAAGAACAGGCGGCAGTTTGTTAGAAAAAATTGAAAAAAATCAATTAGCTGAGATAGAGAAGGAATTCGTCGATGCTAGTGAGGATAAGGTAACAAAAGGCGATGCTTAGTTTAACGGCCTTAAGAATCGATCAACTCGAGGACGATAATAAGCCTCGTAGTCTACTGAGAAAGCGACGGTATGCGCTCTTCCCGTAATTCTATCCCGAGAGACTAAGCCAATCTTTCGTGAATCTCGGCTGTTATCCCTGTTGTCCCCAAGCATCATATACATGTCTAACGGGATCTCGATAGAATCAAAGCTAGTATGATCTTTAGGGAGAGAGGATCGTAACATGACCGCGTGCTCGTCATTGCCATACGTTTCCTTATAAAAATCATGGGTACTTCTTTGGTAATAGTCTAGTTGATTTACAATGTCTATGTTTAAGCGGGTATAGGTGGCGGGTTCTTGATTTATAAAAAGTTGATTATCCTGCATATAAATCACATCACCGGGTATGCCAATAACGCGCTTAATGAGTAATCTCTCATCATCAGGTGAGTAGAAGGTAACTATCTCTCCGCGTGTTGGATTTGACCATTCTGCGAGGTGCCAGGTTGTGAAAGGAACCTTAAGATCATAAGCGAGTTTATTCACTATAATACGATCGCCTTCAAGAATAGTGGGTTTCATTGAACCCGTAGGAACTTGATTCCAATCCGCGATAGCAGAGCGGAATAAAATCATCACAACGAGAAAGATGATGAGTGAGCGCCATTCCATCCAAAAGACAGACCCAATGCCAATCCAGGTTTTTGGCACTGAAGTGAGTTTACTTTTTTCTGCAATCACACTATGAGTATCCATAGACAATACGGTACGCTAAAAAAGCGTGAGGGCCAATCAAAGTTTCAAAAATATAAATCCATTACGAGGTCTCTAGAACTGTACAAAGGGATAAGGTATCTGTAGTTTTACTCGAACAGCTGCTGTTAACTCATTGATAATCAATTAGAAAAAGGCTGAACCATGCTCAAAACCCAATTCAAGGATGGACGATCCGAACCGGTGCTGCTTGCGGCGCCTGGCCAGACAATTGGGCGAGGGATCATTAACGACATCGTTATTGATGTGGATGGTGTGGGGGGCTTTCATGCTGATTTAAAGGTTGAAGGCAAAACGGTAACGCTAAGCGGTGTGGATACAAAGACCGGAACTCAACTTAATGGGGACTATTTGTCTGGACCGACTACCTTGAGAGCCGGAGATGTCATTAAGATTCAGGGCGTAGAATTAGAGGTTTTTGAAGAAGAAAATGAGCAGGTTGCCAGGACATTGGTTCTCTCCGGCACTGTTTTAATGTGTATGGTTCCGAACGGCTGGTCTTTAATAGCGAATTCGGGTCCAGAAAAAGGTCAGCAAATTCCTATCAACCAAAAAACTGAAATTGGTCGAGCACTAGACTGTGATATTTCGATTTTAGAACCTGCATTATCTCGAAAACATGCCGAGATTGAACCATTGAATGGTGAACTCACCCTTAAAGATCTGGGTTCAGCCAATGGAACCTATGTGAATGCCAAAAAGATAAAAGAAGTTCGTCTCAAAGATCGTGACATCCTACAATTCAATAAAGTTTCTTTTATCGTCAAAGCCCCTTAAGAATCGAGTATCTTTTGAGACTCCCTGGATGCGTGGCCAAAAATACCCTTTGACATTAATGAGCTTTCTTCAGCGACCCTTGATTGGTAGATTTTACTTCGCATTGAATGTAAGTGTTTATTGCTTGGATCAGAATTAACTGCGTATTCAATTAGATGGCAGGCCAAGCGGAAATCATTGTTATCAGCAACTTCCATCGCTCTATTTCCTAAATTTAGGCTGCCGCCGGCCAAACTTGCGATCTCTGCCGCTAAGCTAGACGCTAAGGCGGGTTTTAAGTTAGCTGGATTACCATCATACCAGCCGCCATATAATCGCCAAATATTGTTAACAACAAATTCTGGCTCGTCGTATAGAGGGCGAAGATAGGGTAAATCTAATAGTGTTTGATCAACTTTTACGGTGTGTATAATTTCATTTTTAGGTGCACCTTCATTCATCATACTAAGTGTTTCTTTTACTAAGTGCTCCAATACCAATGCACAATTATTGAGGACCTTCGCTATTTGTTTCGATCCTCTTATCGGCAAGCCATGAGCCGGTAAAAAATATTCTGGATTTTTCGCTGCCATTGCGCGCATTGCGGCAGCCCATTCTAATGGGAAACGCTGTACCTTTTGCGGGTTACCCGCATTAGGGAAATTCCAGATAAAAAAGTCTCCGGCGCAGATTGCCTTGTACTTAGGTACCCAAACCCAGGTGTGATCATCAGTTTCACCTTTGGCGTAATTCAGTTCAAACTCAACATCGCCTTTTTGAATGTTTAAATAGGTTTCATAAGTCGTGGTGGGCGCACCTGCATCCTCCGGTAAGAATGAACCTTTTAGCTCGCTGCCAAATTGGCGATGATTGATGATTTGGTTATAACCGTTGGTTAGCTCGTAACGACTAAATCGCTTGCCTACATTTTCATGTCCATAGATTTCAATATCGGGTGTTTTATTTTCAGCAGCAGAGGCTATAAAGGCGCCGCTTCCCCCTACATGATCTACATGTCCATGGGAATAGATAAGAGAATTAAATCTATCCTCAGGCCGCCAGTGTCTAATGGCATCAACAACTCGCTGGCCGCCTAAAACACTGCTGGTATCAACAATGACTAGACCGTCATCCGTCGAGAAATTAACAGAGTTTGAAAAGGCTTCAACAAAGGACAATCCATCATCCAATTCGGATAGTTCATGATTAACACGCCCGAAAGGTTTTTTATCATGATTGTTGGACTCTAGAATGTCGTCTGAGAGTGCGAAAAGATCAGCCATAGTGCTTCTCCATTATTTTGTTAAGAGGGATTTCAAATCAGTTTCCGGATCAGCAAGTACCTTAGCATCAACGGGTTTACCATAAAGTTGTTTGCAGATCATAAATTCCCTAGGGCTGTTAACCGCATCGACGGCGACAACATTGCCATCTTTTAGATAGAAAATAGCAAATTGGTTCGCGGCCTTATCACCTCTCAAAACCTGTGTATCGCCATCAGCAGAAAAACCCACCATTTGTAATTTTAATTCGTATTGATCAGACCAAAACCAGGGGATGGACGCGTAAATCCTATCTCCTCCTAACATATTAGTAGTAGCAACTCGCGCCTGTTCCATTGCGTTAGGAACTGACTCCAGTCTAAGGCGTCTACCTAACAATGGGTTGGGGTGATTTGAGCAATCTCCAATCGCATAAATATCAGGATCTGATGTTTTGCAATGATCATCGACCGTGATACCGTTTTCGCATTCAATCCCTGCATCTGCTGCAATCTCGATATTAGGAACAATACCAATACCTACCAGCACCAAATCGGCTTCAATGGCCGTGTCCCCGCAAAGGACCTTACTCACATGACCATCGCCTTCAAAGCCGCTGACGGTGGTGTTTGTCAGTATTTTGAGACCTCTTGCCGTATGTAAATCGTGATAATACTCACTCATCTCTGGCGTTGTCACTCGCTGTAATATTCTCTCTTCCATTTCAAGTACAGTGACATTATGACCTGCACTGATGGCAACAGAGGCAACCTCTAATCCGATGTAACCACCACCGACGATGACGACATTCTTTGCCTTCTTCATGGAGGCTTGAATTTGGTCCACGTCTGCTATGGTTCTAAGGTAGTGAATGCCATTAAGTTTACTGCCTTCGATATTGAGTATTCTCGGGCGGCTACCCGTTGCAATCAAAAGCTTTTCATAGGCGATGGTTTCGCCCTTAGTTGTCTTAACTTCTTTTTTGGCAGGATCAATAAGATCGACCCGTGTTTGAAGTCGAAGATCAATGTTTTTGTCGGTATAAAATTTTTCTGCCCTAACATAGACCCGTTCTAGCGGCATTGTTCCTGATAAGTATTGTTTGGATAGAGGAGGTCGTTGATAGGGTGGAAATGACTCATCTCCTAGAATAATGAGTTCGCCTTCGTATCCTTCTTGCCTAAAACTCGCCGCGGCTTGTCCAGCACCTTGACCAGCACCAATTATCACTATTGCCATAGATCCTCAATTATTTGATTAGTCATGTTATTCATCGTCATGGAATATTCTACAGAAGCTACTTAGATACGGGTACTATTAAAGTTATGAATATTCTCATCCTTTCACCCTATGATGCCGCTAGTCACCAGTATTGGTGGCGCGCATTAGTGGACCAACTATCCATGCACAAGTGTGTGGTGGTGACTTTGCCCGCGCGTTATTTTAGTTGGAGATTTCGCGGTAATAGTTTAACCCTCTCTCACGATAAACGATTGCAAGCATCTTATGATTTGATTATTGCAACTTCCATGACAGATATGTCTGCGCTAAAAGGATTCTGTCCGAGCATTCATAATACGCCGACGGTCTTGTATTTTCATGAAAATCAGTTTGCCTATCCAGATCAAGGTGATCCTCACCATTTGATCGAACGACAGATGACGAGTATCTATTCCGCGATAGTGGCTAAGCAATTGGTTTTCAATTCTGAATTTAACAAAACAACCTTTTTACAAGGTGTAGCGCATTTATTGAAAAAAATGCCAGATGGTATTCCACCGGGCATCAAAGAAGGTTTAGAGAGTAAGAGCCGAATCATCTCCGTATCACTAAGACCAATGAATCAGTCTCAAAAAATCAACTTAGCAGATTCGATGAAAGCGCCGGTGAACATTGTTTGGAATCACCGTTGGGAGCATGACAAAGGCCTTGAAGAACTTGAGATGTTCGTATCTATGCTCATTAATTCTGGTATCGATTTTCGATTTCATTTAATTGGACAAAGTTTTAGGAAAGTCCCTCAAAGTATTAATAATGTAATTGAATTATTAAGAAAGAATCAAAAATTGGGTTCTACCGGTTTTATTGAGCGTCGTGATGATTATTTACAGTTACTCGGTAATTGTCAGATAGTGCTTTCGACTGCTAGGCATGAGTTTCAAGGATTGGCTGTTTTAGAAGCCATTCAAGCAGGTTGCATTCCCATTGTTCCAGATGCCTTAGCTTATAAAGAGTTTATTGATGGTGACTTTAGATATGCCAATCTTGATGAAGCTTTGGCTCTGATTGAACATCATACAAAAAATCCTCTTGCTTCAATTCCAGAATTACCGCTATCAATTGAGTATGGTTTTGTTGCTGGCGCGTGGCATAAGCTCGTTTCAGAATTGTCTTGATGCTTTTGGCACAAATAGCTTAAGAAAAATAACTTTTCCGATAGGAAAAGTTATAATGATTTTTTAATTTGGTTGATGCACCATGCCCATGTTTTACAAATTTGACTATGCCATTAAGAATGAGAATGGTGAGGAAGTCGATTCTTCAAAGGGAGCAGAACCACTTTCCTTTACTGTGGGTGACGGTTCAATGATCCCCGGATTAGAGCAGGCATTGCTTGGGCACGAAGTAGGCGATAAATTCACAGTACACATTGAACCAGATGAGGCTTATGGACATCATCAGAGACAACTGGTTAAAACTATTTCGAAAGATATGATACAAACAGAAGCTGAAGAAATCATCAAAGGCATGGTCTTTCAGGTAGGTTCAGGAGACGAATCTCAAGTGGTTAAAGTGATCGAAGTGGAGGATGATGGCATTGTCGTTGATGGAAATCATCCCTTAGCTGGACTTACGTTTAACTTTGATATATCCGTACTTGAGGTGAGAGAGTTCGTATAGCTTTACGGTATCTACTTATCAGGAGAGATATTTGTTACGCAGCAACAATAACGCGGATGGCATCCATCCGAATACTGGCGTGATTAATAGCCTTGCTTAAAGCCGCCTTGTTCTTTCTTAAATGATCGATTTCTTCTGGTCGGATGCTGGCATTCACAGATTTAAGCGATTCAAGTCGAGATATTTCGGAATCGAGCGCCTTTAGCATTAAAGGTTCAGCAAGGTTTTTCTCTTGCGCAAGCGCTATGCTCGCTACGGCTTTTGCTTTCTCTATCATCTGTTTTATACCTTCTAATTGACTATCCAGTATTTTTACCAAGGTATCTGCAGGTACTTTAATTTTTTCGTGTGATAACTTTTGATGTTCAAAAATATCGGCCTTGTCTTCGAGGTTCGGGGTAATGACAGAACGAATTATTTTTGGCGGAAGATATCTATCTGCCATTAACATCTTAGGCGCGACACAATCAATTATATGCAAGACCTCCACGATAAGTGTGCCCGCCTTTAGCATCGGATGTTTCACAGCGATCATCGTACTATTACCTATCACATCCGTTATAGCCGCGTCCATTGCTTGTTGAACGATGGGGCTTTCCCAAGTAAGAAATGCAACATCTTCAACGGAAAGCGCCGTGTTTCTTTTATAGGTTACCTGAATTCCATCTTCGGGTAGTTCTGGATAACGATAGTGTTCTAATGTTTCTATGCTTATAGATTCATTTCGGACCATGCTCTCTGTAGGTTTGATGGTCAAAATTTGATTTCCTGAATACTCTGACTCTAAACCAAAAAGATCAAATGATTGCTCCATATAGTGCTCAAGGGCATTGCCGCTTTCGGTCACCACTATATCCTCAACCAGCTGTTCTGAAATATCAGGTCTATGAGAATTGAGTTCTAAGAGGCGATCTCGACCTTTGGTTAAATTTTCTTGCCTCGCCTGGTTTTCAATTTTAATCTCTTGAACGAATTGATCAACCATCTCAATATTTGAGTGATCTAGATTGGAGAAAGAACTAACATTAGTATCAAATATATTCTGGGCTACCGGATTTGGTTTTGTAAAAACAGCGAGGCCGTTTTCATAAAAGTGATACAAACTTTCACTAATGTGCCCTGTAAAAAAGGGAGTATGAATGCTGACGTCCTTTCTCTGTCCGATTCGATCTAATCGGCCTATTCTTTGTTCTAACAAGTCAGGGCTTTCTGGGAGATCAAAGAGTACCAGGTCACTTGCAAACTGAAAATTTCTTCCTTCGCTACCTATTTCAGAACAAATCATTAATTGAGCACCTTGCTCTATTTCAGCAAAATAGTTAGCAGATCTATCTCGTGCTACTAAATCCATTCCCTCATGGAAAAGCGTGGTTCTAATACTAACAAGTTCACTTAGTTTTTTTTCTAAGTTCAATGCGGTTTCTTGGAAGGCACAAATAAGTAAAAATTTATCTTTTGGCCTCGACTGAAGGAGTGAAATTAGCCAATCGATTCTAGGGTCGAAAGAAGTCCAGTTAAGCACTTCAGATTCGGGAAAGTTATTAAGGCCTAGATAAGCATCAGGAATATCGAGTGGGTAAGCGTAAGCGATTCGATTAGGGAATCCTTCTATGGAAGACCTGACATTTCTAAAAAGCACCCGCCCAGTGCCATGACGGTCGAGTAGGGCATTAATTAACGCTGAATCATCACCCTCAATTTCAGTACTTGCTTGGATGTTAGTTCTAGCAATTTCTTTTTCTTGCTCGCTTCCTTGGAGCAGATCCATTGCTATATCAGCGATATTTTCGAATTGAGATTCTTCCTTAAGAAACAGCGCATAGTCATGAAATCTGCTTGGGTCCAATAACTTGAGCCTGGCGAAATGACCAGTTTGTCCGAGTTGCTCTGGTGTCGCTGTTAGTAATAAAAGACCCTCGGTAATCTGAGATATCAGCTCAACAACTTTGTATTCTAAGCTGGCCTCCTCTGGTGACCAGTGCAAATGATGGGCTTCATCTACTACCACTAAATCCCATTCTGCCTCCAAAACTTGTTCAAGACGTTTAGTATTATCAGTGAATAAATCTAGGGAACACAACATAAGCTGTTGGCCGTCAAAGGGATTAAATCCTGCAACACCATCTTCGTCGATATCGAAAATGCTGGTTACGTCCTTCAGGGGATCCATTTGTGTATTGTCAGCACTTATTTGTTGACAGCGTTCCTCGTCCAAAATTGTAAAATGCAGGTTAAATCGTCGAATCATTTCAACAAACCATTGAAACGTTAACGCTGGTGGAACAATGATAAGGACACGTGAAGCTCGTCCAGTTTGTAATTGTTGATTAAGGATAAGCCCAGCTTCGATTGTTTTACCAAGACCCACTTCATCTGCAAGTAAAACGCGTGGCGCGAATCGTGTTGCTACTTCATTTGCAATGTAGAGTTGGTGTGGAATTAATGAAACCCGTGGCCCATATAATCCACGACACTCGGAAGAAGCTAACTCGGCAATATGATGCCAGGTTTCATATCGCAAATTGTAGCGATTATTGTCATCAAATTGATGGGTGAATAATCGGTCTTCTGGTTTACTAAATCGCACATTAGGGTCTAATTCAATTTCCGATATTTCAATATCAATGGATTCATCTAAGTAAGTGAGTAAGCCACCTTCTTCACTTACTGTACTAATGACAAGATTGCCTCTGGTAAGCGTTGAAATTTCATCCCCAGCTTTGAATTTCACGCGTGTTAGTGGTGCTTGGTGAGTCGCATAAGTACGCGTTTCTTCTGCTATGTCAAAGTAGATAGAAATGGTTCTAAATTCTATTTTTATCACTCTGCCCATGGCAAGTTCGGGCTCGGCATGACTAATCCATTTCTGCCCAATTACAAATTCAGTCATATATCTCTTGTGTCCGTCTACTTTTAAATTGATTAACAAAGCGCAAATATTGCTGAGTTATTTACAGTTTTACTGGTTCTACAAGGTATCTCTGGGGTAAGGTAGCGGCCCATTGTATATCAGAGAAATTCACATGAATCCGCGATCAAAAGTTGAACTCGAGGCCGCTGCTTTTCGACGTCTACTAAAACATTTGGACGACAACAAAGATGTCCAAAATATTGACTTAATGATCCTCGCTGATTTTTGCAGAAACTGTCTCAGTAAGTGGTATAAATCGGCCGCTGAGGATAAAGGAATCGAGATGGATTATGAAGAGGCTAGAGAAATTATTTATGGCCTACCTTATTCTGAGTGGAAAGAGAAATATCAACAAAAAGCGACGCCCGAACAGTTGTCAGCGCTTGAAGAAAGAACGAGAAAATAAATTTTGGCTATAATCACCCTGAAAAATGTCACGGTATCATTTGGTAATGATGTCGTTCTCGACGAGACAGAGCTCGTCATTGAAAAAGGCGAGAGAGTGTGTTTGACCGGCCGCAATGGCAGTGGAAAGAGTACCTTGCTAAAAGTCATCGACGGTGAAATGAATGTTGATGGCGGCCAAGTCTGGACTCAGAAGAATCTTGTATTTTCTTCCCTAGAACAAGAGCTACCAGAAGGAAATGACATCTCAATTTTTAAATCCGTTGCGAGTACCTATGAGGGAATAGGGAATGTACTGTCAAGTTATCATGATTTAGCCGTCAACCTTGTCACCGATGAAGATGTTAATCGCTTGTCCGAATTACAACATGAAATAGAAGCTGCAGATGCTTGGACAATCAACCACCATATCGAATCCATTC
>JBLHIH010000043.1:0-26981 GCA_047616645.1 Flavobacterium sp.
CAAGATGATTTCGGGCAGTTTGAGTTGCCTACTGATGGTTACAATCTACTGTCCTTGTATGCTGACTACCACTGGAATGTGGGAACCGGCGGTGAACTTAAGTTGTTCCTTCGAGGAGACAATCTTGGGGATGAAGAAGTTCGTAATCACACGACGCGATTGAAGAACTTTGCACCGGACGCTGGCCGAAGCATTCAGCTAGGCCTTCGCTATACGCTTTAGCGAGAGCAAGTCTTTAAGAGATTTTCTTCAAAGGCGTCTGCGTCAAAGCCAGTACTCGATATTATCTCGATTCGACTATCCGGTAGATCTCGAAGGGTTAACTCTTCGAGATCATCGCCGGCATAATTGAAGCCTATATTCACGGTTGAAGTTATGAATAGCGCTTTTAATCGGTCAACTTTGGTCTGCTCAAGGAGTGCCGAAACTTCGTTTGATTCAAATGTGAAGGTTGATTCAAACAGCCAGCCATAGGATTCAAATCCTTCGCTGTGATTACTCATACGAATAAACCCTTCTGCTGGGAATTTGATTTCTGGTTCCGGGGCGTCTAGTGCCAGCTCAGTGGAAGTATGAAGCTTGTTTTTATTCAGCCGCCAGGCTGACGCAGGACCGTCAAGCCATTCAAGTTCTAGATTGCCTCTGCTTGCTGCTACGAGTTTACGCTCAGGCAGAAGCGCACTCGAGGATAAATATGAGTGCAGATTTGAGAGGTCAGAGCTGTCATACAGGTCATTTTTACTGGCGATGATTAGATCTGCGATTTCGAGTTGTTGGTTGAAAGTGTCATGCTTGGTGTATCTAGAATATTTTACTTTGCGGGCATCTACCATTGCTATTGTGGTGCGCAGATCTAAAAGCTCTCGGTAGTGGTCGGCGGCAAGAACGCTCATCACCTCAAACGGGTGGCCAAGCCCGGTCGGTTCAATAATCAACCGCTGCGGTTTCGCCCGGGCTAACAACATATTCATCGCGATCTGCATCGGAAGACCCGCGGCGCAGCACATGCAGCCACCGGGCACCTCGCGAATAAAAACGCCTGATTCAACATTACTGGAGAGTAAACCGCCATCAATGCCGATCTCGCCAAACTCGTTTACCAGTATTGCCCAGGATTCAGAGGGGGGCTTTTGTTGCATGAGATTGAGTATCGCGGTCGATTTTCCAGCGCCTAGAAAGCCAGTAACGATGTTGGTTTTGATGTTCGAGAGTCTATCTGCCATGGAGGGATTTAGTCCGAACATTCCTTTGCCTACAAAGGCGAAAGTTCTGAATATGACTCGCAGCAACCAGCAACGCGCCTAAAACAGTGCTCATCTTCTCGAGATCTTCACCTAATAAGTCATGAGCGAACAGAGCGGTTAAGATCAAAATCGCCAGTCCAGCTGTTCCCAAAGCGAGTACTTGCCAGCTGCGATGTCGCTTGCAGCCTAAGGTCAAAGCGATAATGCTGGTCGGCATGATTAGAGCGACCAACAGCAGATGGAATGTTTCATCACCTAGCGTAGCGAGGAGCGCCATGGAGGGTAAAAGCGCGAGTGCAATCGGTATAAGCAAGCAATGGACGAGGCAGAGTGCCGAGATTCCGATGGCAGCTTTGTCGAAATTGGTCGAGAGCGTTGTCATTTAGTGACTCGCTTGATCAGATTGTGGACCACAGTCGTTGCAATAGCACTCAAACTCAAGTTGTGGTCTAGCGAGGTGGAATCCTGCATCAACCACAGCATCTTTTAATGAGCGAATAACCGAACGATTAATGCTGATCTCTTCGACCGCGTTGCAACTATTACAAACAAGAAATTGCGGAATTTCGTGAGCGTGGTCACAAGAAATGTGCGAGCAAGCGACATACTTTTTAGCTAGGTTTAGTCGGTGCACGAGATCTTCTTCTTCGAGAAATTCGAGAATTCTGTACACGCTCATCGCAGGTAACTGCTGGCCCAGCTTATCTCGGCAGTAGTCGATAAGTTCGTAAGCTGAGAGCGCTTTTTTCGATTGGACCAAGCCCGTTAGTACTTGGCGCCGTTTTTCAGTGAGCTTGGTGCCGCGTTGCTTGCACTGTTGCTCGGCGTGATTGATTACGCTACGTGTGGAAGATGTTTTTGTCATGGGGTTGAGCCTTGGGAAGTAACAATGTTATAACATATCATTGGTGTGATAGCCACTCTTCCACATATTTTTGCGGTGTGAGCAACGCTGCGGTGCTCCATTGATTCAACATCCATCGCAGGCTCTACAAAGCATGCGGTTTGCTGTTTTGTAAAGCCTCCAAGTTTCCCGGACCTGAACGGCGTAGCGCGCAAAAAATAGCAGAAGTGGTGTCTCGTTAGCTCGTGTAAGCGAGTAAGTTTTACACCTGTTTGCAGATGTTGCCTGCAAAGCAGCGCAGTGTCTATAAGATTATTGCCGACCGCCCACCATCACCGAGAAGGTTTAGCGCCAGCTTCTTTTGCACAAGTATTTCTCTTGTCCACTCTACCTGCCAGTCTTGCTGTTGCTCGTTTTCGACAGGCGCCAAATCAGCGCCAAACCGACCGCTGGCTGATCCGCGAACGATCGGCCCAGTCGATATGTTGGCGAAGATAGAGACTTTGTTTGGCTAATTACTTGGTGCGTGCAGCGAAGACCGTCGAGCTGCCTGCCAAATCTTCGACCCGCCGCATTCCTCGGCAGTAATTATGGATGTCGTCAAAATAGTCAAAATATTGGAAAGCAGCCGAAGATGCTGCCCGCATGTATGCTTCTGTTGTCACTAACCCATTTGCCCTGAAGCTATTCAAATTGAGGGCCATCGCGCTGCGATACTCGACTATTCTTTAGAGTATGTAGTTTGTCGACCGATTAACATAACACTTTCCCGCGGAATCAAAAGCAGGTACGGTTGACCCATAGTCTGTCTTACTAAGCGTGTATTCGGCAATACAGGTCTGGAATCTCGGCTTGGCGAAGGCACCTGAAAAAACCGATAAGGCATAATAAGGCATAATCTATGACTGATATTAGTGATATGGACGCTGTCGAACTCGCAGTCCGCATTACCCAAGGAGACATCAGCCCCGTCGAGGCCGTTTCTGCAGCGATCGCAGTATGTGAACGGCTAAATCCGGATCTCAATGTTCTCTGCTCAGAGAGATTTGAGCGTGCGCTCGAAGACGCGCGTGCAATCAAACCTGGGTCTGCACCGTTTGCCGGGGTCCCAACCCTGATCAAAGACCTTGGTACCCCGGAAGCGGGTGAACCGAGCTACATGGGTAACCGAGTGCTAAAGGCGCTTGACATAAAGTCACCCATCGATGCCCACATTGTCACAAAAATGAAGGCTGCTGGTCTGGTCTCTATCGGTCGAACCAACGTACCAGAAATGGCCTGCGGCAACTGTCCATGGGCTTGCGAGAATGAAGCCTTTGGCGATACCCGCAACCCCTGGAATCTTGCCCACACCGCGACTGGCTCAAGCGGCGCAAGCGCAGCGGCAGTGGCTGCCGGAATTGTACCCATCGCCCACGCCAGTGATGGTGGGGGTTCCACCAGGGTGCCAGCAAGTGCAAATGGTTTGGTTGGCCTTAAACCGTCTCGCGGGCGCATTTCCTGGGGACCGATGATCGGCGAATCGTGGGCTGGTGCCGCGGTCCAGGGACTGCTCACCAGAACAGTGAGAGACACAGCGCTCGGACTGCAGCTCGTGTCTGGACCGATGCCCGGCGACCCTTACAGCTTACCGCAACCCGTGCGTCATTTTTCCGAAGAGCTGGCGCGTCCGCCAGGACGCCTCCGAATCGGCGTCTGTCGAGTCAATAAACTCGGCGATCTGCATCCGGATTGCGTTGCCGCAGTTGACTCGGTCGCCAGCTATCTCGAGGCCGAGGGACATTACGTCGAAGAAGCGTATCCCGAAAACCAGTTTGATGAACCAGGTTACGCAGGTTACTTTCGAGTCATCGCTGTGGGTACGGTCGCGACGGTTCGAGCAATAGAGCGCATAGCAGGCCGCTCGCTCACCGAAGCAGATATGGAACCAGGCTCCTGGGTGTCGTACCAGATGGGCTTACCTGTCACCGGCGTTGAATTTGCTGAAGCGCATGCGCACATGAACATTTTCACTCGTCGCTATGCTGCATGGTGGGAAGGTGAAAACGGCTTCGATCTGTTGTTATCGCCGACAATGGCCACGCCGCCACCTGAGCTTGGTTTTCTTGTCAGTGAGCCGGCGGATCGGGTGGCGCGTTCGCGTGATACTTTTCCCTATACGATGCAGTGCAATGTGACGGGTCAGCCTGCGATCTCGTTACCGCTAGCCATGAGCGGCGAGGGCCTGCCCATTGGCGTGCAATTTGCTGCGCGTTATGGGGATGAGGCAACGCTCCTGCGCGTCGCGGCGCAGTTGGAGCAACTGATGCCATGGCACCACCGTAAGCCCTCCGGGATCATGTGAATCGAAGCCCTTGTTGGTAGGACGAATAATCCGGACACCCACGAATAATCCGGACACCCATGATCTTTAATTTATAATAATCCGGACACCCATGATCTTCAATTTATAATATAAACAATATCCAATCAATAAGCATATCAATTCAAATCCACCCCCAAAGGAATAGTAAAAAATGTAGTTTATTTTGACTGACCTAAAATTCGTGTCAACTTTGCGGATTGAATACTTAAGAACTATAGAAATTTAGTTGTAATGAACCACAGACCGGCTTTTCACCCAGCATTGACCAATGCTCTTTGCGTAATCTTTTAATGAATCTATCGAACCCACTGCACGTTGCCAACAATTAGGTTGAGGTATGTGATCTCGAAACCAATGATCACTATTGGTGTGGTTATTTCTTAGGCAAAGATCTACTTCGCGAGGCAGTCCGTGTCGTTTATCTTTCTGGGTCTCTGCCGTCCAGTGCACTAATGCAACATAATCTTTAAGCTTAATGTCAGCGAATGGTCTGATACTTAGCTTATCTATGGCAGTAATAACGTCAGCTTCTTCATCGTTTCGTATCCTGCGTTGAATGGATGTAAAATCACTTTCTTTCAAACTTTTAGCGATACCTGCTCGTACCGGGTTTAAATCCACATAAACCATGCAGGCTAAAACAGAGGCGTCATCCAATAATATTTGAGATTTAAATCGTCCTTCCCAAAATCGACCAGTACAGCAATCTTCTTTATTCGCAAGACGTGCTAAAGGCTCATTGATGAATCGCATAAACCAGGACAGTGATTGTAGTCGATCACGGAGCTCAGCTAAACGATCATCGTTTTCCATTATCAGTGACTTGCGGAAATTATGTGCTTGATCGATATCTGCTACCTTCGTTTTCACTGGGCATAATTTTAACCATCGTTCCGCCACTTCTTCATCGCTGAGTAAGGTGGGTTCGATCGTCAGCACAATATGATAGTGATTACTCATAACTGCATAAGAGTAGACTGATATGGAAAATATTTGGCTAAGTTCTAGTAAGCGGTTTTCTATCCATTCCCGTCTATGAGAAAAATCTCGACCAGTCAACTCATCTACTCCGCAAAGAAAAGAGCGTCGTACGCAACGTGAACATACATGGTAGGTTCCGCCTGATGGATCTATGAGATGGCTACGTGGGTAAGTCATGACAAGAACTTACTACACACTTCAATAATGTTTTATCCGATATCTCTGATATATGCTTAGGAGATTGACGGTAAAAACTGGTCGATATATCTTAATGATGGATGTCCGCATTTCGTCTTATGCTGGTCGATATATCTTAATGATGGATGTCCGCATTTCGTCTTCATGAGATGGCTACGTGGGTAAGTCATGACAAGAACTTACTACACACTTCAATAATGTTTTATCCGATATCTCTGATATATGCTTAGGAGATTGACGGTAAAAACTGGTCGATATATCTTAATGATGGATGTCCGCATTTCGGATATATCTTAATGATGGATGTCCGCATTTCGGCATCCGCATTTCGGCATTTCGTCGGAATTTTGAGGAGATACCATCCTATACCAATGTCAATGCTCAGTTGGGATGGGAAACTGGCAGTATGACTATCGCTCTGTATGCCGAAAATCTGTTGAATAACGACGAATACCGCACCATCAATCCAGCGAACTCGACCACGCACCGATATCGTACTTTGCGACCCAGAACCATTGGTTTGAGAATTGGCCGGAAGCTGTAGCGATATATCTGGCTGAACACGGCGGCTTATGTCATGGTCTTACTCGTCTCTTTCAATTGTCTGGAAAGAATTCACCCGAGAGGTAGGGATGCTTAAACCAAGAATGTTCAGTTTGTTACTGACCTTTGTATTTCTGCCAATTGAGGCCTGGTCCCAGTCGGAGTTCACAATGGAACAAGCCAAGTCATTTATTGATGGCGGCATGCAAACGCTTGCTCCCTTGGTTGAGCGAGCGACCCGAAGGAACGCGACAGAGAACGTCACAGTCAAGAAAGACATTCCATATCAGCAGCACGCTGATGTGGATCAGGTCAGACTTAGCCTGGATTTATACACGAGTGGGGAGGTGAGTAGCGATTCAGAGAAACCACTTATTTTGTATGTTCATGGGGGGGGTTGGCTGGGTGGCGATAAGGCTTCGGCATTGTTTAAATCCGCCGAATTTGTAGAGGCAGGCTATGTGTTTGCCTCTGCCAATTATCGCTTTCGGCCGGAGGCATCGCTTGTTGAGATAACGCAGAGTGTTGCGGATGCTGTCGGCTGGCTACATCGCGAGGCGAGGGAATTTGGCGGCGATCCTAATCGAATTTTTTTGATGGGGCACTCTGCTGGCGCCCACCTTGTTTCAGTACTGGGCACCAATCCAGCTTTTCTACGCAAATCGCTTGTTCCCATGGATGCCATCAGTGGCGTGATTTCCTTGGACACTGCCGTGTACGACTTGCCTAAGTTGGCCAGTAGCAGCAGCTTTCACGCAATGGTATTTGATGGTCTGCAATCGACTTGGCTGGATGTATCACCGATGCATCAAATACATAATAACCCCGCAAAAACGCCGTTTCTGGTTTTTTACTCCGAAGGACGCCCTGCGTACGCCACACAAGTGGTCCCGTTTGTCGAGAAGCTGAGGTTGGCTGGATACCCTGTGTCCATACACGAGGCAAAGGGTAGAAGCCACGAAGAATTGGACAAGCAGATCGGCACCCAGGATGATGAATCGACGCAGCAGATACGAAATTTCCTTATTGAGTACTCTAAATAATGTATCTAATTAGAACCCTCACATTGTTAGTGTTGCTTGAATCGACTGCGATGGTCGCCGCTGACGAATGTGTCGTGAACAGTGGTCAATCAGCAATCCCCGTCGGACATCGACTGTCAGCATCTTTGACACCTAAGGGTGAAACTATTTCATGGTTAGAACATATTATCGATGGTCCCGACGTAGCGGGGTTTGCATTAACTGGCGGAGATGGGCTGGTGATGGGTGACCTTGATAACGATGGCATCGAGGATATTGTCTCTGTACATGAATCTGATACGGAGTATGACTCCAGCATTCACGATTCTGATTTTATTCCTGAGCCTGCCGGTTATGTTCGTGTGGCATTTGGTTCGGATTCGCCTAGGCATTGGACGACTATTACGGTTGCCGAGGGTCGCGATTCACCCTCTCCAGAGGACGCGGCATTGGCGGATGTTAATGGCGATGGCTATTTAGATATCGTGGTAGCAGCAGAGCAGTCACACCTGATCTACCTGCAGAATCCCGGTAAGCAAATACGAACATCGCATTGGCCACGACTGATACTACCGATGACGGTGGGGCGCGGGTCTTACCTTCGCGTATTTTCTGGTGATTTTAATGGCGATGGTATTCCGGAAATAGTGGCAGCAAACAAAGGCGCCCAACGGCCAGGTCCAAAAGACTACGCAACAAAAAACCCGGTGAGTATCTTTCAGGTCAAGGGGAATCCCTTGGCTGGTGAAAGCTGGCATGAACAAGAATTAGGGCGCTATAGTGTTCCGCAGAACTCTGAGCCAGTAGATCTGGACGGTGATGGCGACCTGGATATCGTGGTGGGTACCAGAGGGGAGCAGCGAATTATCTTCTTCGAAAACATAAGCTCAAAAACAATTAACTTTGTTGAGCATGCCATCATTATAGAATCCTACCAGATGGCAGGATTTAATCTTGAATATGCCGACATCAACCGAGACGGGCGTCTCGACATTATCGGCGCTACCGCAAAAGGACTGATTTGGATTGAGCAACCCGTAAACTTGAGTCAGGCGTGGGCGCCGCATTACATCGGAACATTTGCACCAGATTACATAACAGGACTGGAGCTAGCAGATATCGATGGTGATGGGCATCTCGACATATTGGCTGGAGGATACAGCCGAAGCTCGCGCACCGAGGACGGCAAAGCAATAATAAGCGATCCACTGGGTCGGATGGGGTGGTTTAAAAACCCAGGGAAAGACAGCCCCTGTTGGCCTCGAGCGGATATCTCGCGCCGCGAGCGTGGCATGTTTGATAAATTTATTGCCAGAGACTTGGATGGCGATAACGATCTGGATTTTGTGGGCACCCGCGGCAATAGCGCCTCCTTCGATGGTGTTTTTTGGCTTGAGCAAGTACGATCCAAAAATCCCGTGGCCAGTTTTAAGTCTGGTCGGTCGACGGATAGCCCTGAAGTCACTTTACCTGGAGAACGATAATGGATTGGATAAATCGACGTAGTGCATGGATTTGTTTTGCGGTGCTCTTGTCGGGTTTGGTAGAGGCAGGTGATCCGCAACGCGTGTTGCCCAACCAGGTGGGACTGTCTGCCGAACGCCTGCAGCGACTGGACAAGGTTCTGCAAAGCTATGTCGAACAGGACCAGTTGCCCGGTAGTGTCGTCCTTGTTGCAAAGGGTGGAAAGATCGCTCATTTCAAGTCTTTTGGATGGCTCGACAAAGAAGCCAAGATTCCCTTGGAAAATGATTCTATGTTTCGCATAGCCTCCCAGACCAAAGCGATTACTAGCGTAGCTATCATGATACTTCAGGAAAGAGCTCAGTTGCTTATCTCTGACCCGGTTTCAAAATACTTACCTGAATTTGCGCAGACCACCGTCGCCGAAGACGATGGCGAAGGCGGTTATACAGTTGTCAAAGCCCAGAGACCGATCACGCTTCGTGATCTGCTCACTCACTCGGCAGGTATCGGTTATGGATTTGGGCCTGCGCGGACGGAGTGGGAGTCGGCCAATATCCAGGGCTGGTATTTTTCCAATCGCGATGAACCTGTTAGAACTACCATCAAACGCGTAGCGGCTCTGCCTCAGAATGCTCAACCAGGCGAAGCGTTTGTCTATGGTTATAATACTGATATCTTGGGGGCGGTCATCGAAGTTGTCTCACGCAAATCTCTGGAGCAGTTTTTTGTAGATGAAATATTTAGTCCACTTGAGATGAAGGATACAAGCTTTTATCTGCCCACAGATAAAGTGGATCGACTGGCAGTTGTTTACTCAGCGACAGACGAAGGCATTGCCCGAGCGCCTACACCGGGAAGCTCTATTGGGGCTGCTTATATTGGCCAGGGGCATTATGTCAACGGACCGCGCAAGAGCTTCTCAGGTGGGGCGGGATTGATTTCTACCGCCGAGGATTATTTTAAATTTCTGCAGATGTTGCTAAACGACGGTGAGTTCAACGGACAGCGTATTTTGAGTCGCAAGTCTGTAGAGCTAATGACCGTCGATCATATTAGTGCTATTAAATTTCCCATGCCGGGAGTCGGCTTTGGGTTGGGGTTTTCGGTGGTCAAGAAACTGGGTGACTATGGCGCGCTTGGATCCGTGGGATCCTATAGCTGGGGTGGGGCCTACCATTCCAGTTACTGGGTCGACCCTGCCGAAGCGCTGATTGTCGTTTATCTAACCCAACTGCTGCCTGCGAGGAAGCTTGATGATCATAAAAAACTGCGCGCGCTTGTTTACCAAGCGATTGTTGATTGATCAAAATTTCTAATGTGAAGGACAGCCCTAAGAAGATGTAATCTAAATGGGGCTAAATTTACTTCTATACTGGGCTGGCGAAATACCTGTATTGCTTTTAAATACCCTTCTGAAAAAACTGGAATTTTCATAACCTGCATTTAATGATATAGCTTCAAAAGTCTTCTTTGTGGCTATCAATTCTCGCTTTGCCTCCTCAACTCGAATCTGTTGTAAGTATTTAATGCCTGTTTCTCCTGTAGCTGATTTAAATCGTCGGTTAAATTGCCTAAGACTTAGACCCATTTTTTCTGCCAGCTTTTCTAGATTGACATTTTTCGCGTAATTTATTTCAATCCATTCTTGAATGTCTAGAATTTCGCTATCGTTATGATTTTTTTCAGGGTTGAATACGGAAAAGGGCAATTGGGTAACTCGATCTAAATCGACCAGAGTGCAGCGGGAGCTTTGTAGGGCTACCTCCCTCCCGCAATATTTGTTGATTAGGTAGAGCGATAAATTTAAGTCAGCGGTTATCCCTCCTCCACAGAATAAATTACCTTGATCCGTCACCATGAGATCAGTTCTTAACTTCACCTTTGGGAAGGATTTTTTAAACTGCCTAGCCATTCCCCAGTGCGTTGTCGCTTCTTTGCCATCAAGCAAACCGGTTGATGCCAGAGTAAAAGCACCTGCACAAACACTCGCAAGGTCTGCTCCACTTTCATATTGCTCTTTGAGCCAATCTCGCCGCTGAACATGCGCTTGACTTGTTGGATCAAAAAAGAATCCTTGGGAGGGAATAACGACAAGGTCCACATCTTCGATGTCGTACATTGATCTCGCTGGTGTGATCGGCACGTCATTAATAGCGGTAATTGGTTTGCCGTCTGTTGTGACAATTTTTACATCAAATAATGGATCTGGCACCTCGCCCATGGTGACATTCCACAAAACGCCAGCCTGTAAGAACATATCCATAGGCGCAGCAATAGTCGATAAGACACAGTTTTCGGCGGCCAAAATAGCAACTTTCTTCATGTATATGTCCCTATCAGACTTTATTCGTCCTTTATAACGCTGAATTTGGACACTGTAAAGGCGTAAATTTGACCCTAACAAACGCTCATGATTAGGTTTGGCAACTACTCAAAAAGGGAAAAACTGTATGACTCAGGAAATTATAATTCTATTAGCTGTATTACTATTGCTGTTTATGCTCACCAGTGTTCAAGTTCTTTTGATGATGAAAAACAATGGGACTGTTACTGCGCTTGGGCCGAGAGATCATATTCCTTTCCCCCCACCGGGCGTGGAAGGTCGGCTTTATCGATCGATTGCCAATCTTAAAGAAGGACTCCATTTTTTTATTCCCCTTATATTGCTAACAGCAATTCTAGGCATTTCAAATGAAGCTACTGTATTAGGCGCACAACTTTTTCTTGTCGGCAGAATACTACACACTCCACTTTATCTATCAGGCATTGTTAGTCTGCGAACAGCTGCTTTTGGACTAGCTACCGTAGGTCTTTTCATGATTGTTTGGGGTTTATTTATATAGTGCGAATCAGCAGGGGAAACTGGGTACAGCGTACGTAACGCCGTCATTAGCACTTGCACAAAAGATGAGGGTGGGCTCTCGAAGCCGCTTTACAGGAGGAGGCTTCAAACCAACTTAAGCTGCGACGAAGACATGAACTTAACACAGACTTTTGTGTGGAAGACTAGGAGGCTGACCAAGAACCTGTAAGAGTTAGCGTACCGATGCAGGGCACAGGGGCGGATGACGCAGTAGTAGTGATGAAGGTACTGTAATGGTACTGGGGCGAAGGGGTCAGTTATCCTTTTGGATAACTGAATCGCTTACGAATGTGTAAGCGATTCATTAATGACAACAGATCCATTGAGCGTGACGCCAAATTTGACTATTTCTGGACGGGAACTAGCTAAATAACATTTCTTACGGAAATGAGCGAGATCAAGAGCACGGTAGCATCTCAATAATCAGGAGGCGCTGGTCTGAAATTGACTTTAAAACCTTTTTCATAAAAACTAAGGCTCATCGAATAAAACTAGGTGACTTAATAACGTAAGAGAAAAGATACAAAAGGAAGAACGGACTAAAGATTGAGCTCCGATCGATCCAGCGGTTGCAATTTCACGTCCGGATCAATGGATGGAATAGCAGACAACAATAACTTTGTGTAATCGTGGGTCGGATTGTCAAACAGCTGATCGACGGGACCCGACTCCACGACATTGCCTTGATACATTACCAGCGTTTCATCACAAAAATAGCGCACCACATTCAAATCGTGAGCGACAAACAAATAGGTGAGATTCATTTCCTGCTGTAGATCGCGCAGCAAATTTAGCACTTGTGCTTGAACGGATACATCGAGTGCAGACACCGCTTCATCACAAACAACCAGGCTGGGGTTAAGAATAAGTGCGCGGGCGATGCCAATACGCTGGCGCTGCCCGCCCGAGAATGCATGGGGAAATCGCGATATTGCATCACCATCCAGACCAACCCGATTTAGCATATTAACCACTAGATCACGGTGTTTATTGCTCGATTCGGGTTCGTGAATCACTAGCGGTTCTGCGACAATGTCACCGACTTTCATTCTGGGGTTTAGTGAAGCGAAGGGATCTTGAAAGATCATTTGTAACTCTTTACGCAGTGGTTTTAATTGCGCATGGCTGAGTGCACATAGGTCAACCGCCCCCGTGCTGCTTTGGAAAATAGCTGAACCGCTGCTTGGGTCAAGTGCGCGTAGGATCGCTCGCACGAGTGTGGTTTTACCGGAGCCAGACTCTCCTACAATGCCAAGGCAACCTCCAGATGGCAGTGTAAACGAGACATTGTTAACTGCCGTCATCACATCCACTTGCTTACGGAATATACCTTGTTTCATGACAGGGAAGGTGACGGATAAATTGGTGACGTCGAGCAATGGTGTCACAGTTGCACCTCCGGCGGTATTCGTTGAAGGGGCAGTGCAAGCTTGCGACCATCGCGGATGGCGATGAGTGGATAGGGCAACATATCATCCTCTGTGACCATATCTATCACAGTGTCCAACCTGCCGACTGCTGTCGCCGCTGGCATCGCCGCCAGCAGAGCTTTTGTATAGGGATGCAGTGGATTTTTTAGAATCTGTCTGACTGTACCCGTTTCGAGTACTCGTCCACGATGCATGACGACAACATCATCAGCAATCTGAGCAACAACACCAAGATCGTGAGTAATAAATAGTACGCTGGTATCCATCGCTGATTTCAATTCTCGAATAAGGGCAAGAATTTCTGCCTGAATTGTCACATCGAGTGCGGTCGTCGGTTCATCACATATTAATAACTCGGGGTCACAGACAAGGGCCATGGCTATCACCACTCGTTGACGCATGCCGCCAGAGAACTCGAAGGGGTATTGGGACATGCGTTGCTTCGCATCATCGATGCCAACACGCTTCAACATGTCTGCAGCTCGGCTGAAGGCTTCCTCTTTCGTCACGGGTTGATGAGTGAGTATGGCTTCCATCACTTGGTCGCCAATAGTATGCACAGGGGATAGTGCTGTCATAGGTTCCTGAAAAATCATCGCCATCTTACCGCCACGTAAATCGAAGAGCGCGTCGCTGTTTTCCGGGATTTGCAATATGTCTAGCGTGTCTTGGTCCTTGGGTGTGAACAGAATTTTGCCGTGGGTTATGCTGCCGGGTTTCTGAATCAGTCGCATCATTGCAAGTGCGGTAACAGATTTTCCTGAACCAGATTCGCCAACAATAGCGGTGGTGCGGGACTGTTTAATGTCCAAGTTGATGCCCTTAAGTGCCTGTGTGCTGCCGAGCTCGCTGTCGAACTCAACACGTAGATCTTGTATGGAAACAATGATGGTGTCGCTCATCTTGAATTGCCTCCATAAGGATCAACTGCATCGCGCATACCATCACCCAAGAGGTTGAAGGCGATGACAACTAGAATCACAAAAATACCGGGAATGAGTAGCCACGGTGTTAGCACAATGACCTGATAATTTTGCGCCTGTTGTAACAAAACACCCCAGCTGACAACAGGCGCTCGTAGTCCTACTCCTAGAAACGACAGTGCAGTTTCCGCGAGGATCATTCCGGGGACGGCGAGGGTTGCAGTGGTGATGATGTGACTCATAAATGAAGGTAATAAGTGCCGTGTGATAATGCGGAATTGGCTCGCGCCCATCAGCCTTGCCGCGACCACAAAATCTTCCTCGCGCAGCGCCAAGAATCGACCGCGCACGACGCGAGCCAAGCCTGTCCATTGAATAAGCGAGAGGATAACGATAATGCCAAAATAAACGCCTAGGGGTGACCAGTGCACGGGCAGGGCTGCAGATAGTGCCATCCACAAGGGCAGGGTTGGAATACTTTGCAATACTTCGATCATGCGTTGAATAAAATTGTCTGTGCGGCCACCAACATAGCCTGCGATGCCGCCGATCAGGACCCCAAGTACAAGGGTCAGTAAGACGCCGATCAGTCCAAGGCTGAGGGATATCCGTGCGCCGTAAATAACACGGCTGAAGATATCGCGGCCGAGTCTGTCTGTACCGAATAGATGCAGATAATGATCGCTCTCAACAGAGATAAAGTGTCGATTAGCGCGAAACAGATTCCAGAACTGGTATTCCATACCTTGTGAAAAAAATTGCAGAGGATAACGCTGACTCGGGTTCTCGGTATATTCCCGTACCCATGTGTCAGGATTAATGTGAAGTGAGTAACCGTATACAAATGGCCGGAGGTGGAAGTCGCCCTCGTGGTCCATAAAGTGAACTTTCTGGGGCGGTGCGAAAATCGCTTTCGAATTGCGCCAGTTTGGATCATAAGGCGCAAAGAACTCACACATTGCTGCCACTAAGTAGATCGTAATGAGGAAAATACCAGAGGCGACAGCTAGCCGATGGCGCTTGAAGCGCAGCCATGTTAGTTGTGCGGATGACAGGTCTGCAGCGGGGTTATTCATTGCACTTGCAGGCAGACTAGTCAAAACGAATCCTCGGGTCGAGCAGGGCCAGCAGGATATCCGACAACAACATCCCAAGCACTGTCAGAATGCTGAGTAGCATGATAAAACTGCCGGCCAGATACATGTCTTGGCTGAGTAGAGCTTGTAGCAATAATGGCCCAGTTGTCGGCAGGTTCAGTACAATTGAGACGATAGCCTCGCCCGAAATCAGCGTCGGTAACAGCCAACCGATGGTGCTGATGAAAGGGTTAATGGCGATGCGGACCGGATATTTCATGATTAGTTTGAGAGGCCTGACGCCTTTGGCCCGCGCCGTGACAACATAGGGTTTATTCAATTCATCCAGTAAGTTGGCACGCATGACTCTCATGATGCTGGCGGTGCCAGCTGTACCAATCACAATCATGGGTATCCATATGTGTTTCAATAGGTCGATAACTTTCTCTGCTGACCAGGGCGCTTCTGCCAGTTCCGGCGAATACAAACCGCCGACACTAACGCCAAACCATGTGTATCCCAGATACATCAGAATTAAAGCCAACATAAAATTAGGCGTCGCAAGACCTAACAAACCGATAAGCGTAAATAGATAGTCGCCGAAACCATACTGGCGAACCGCAGAATAAATACCTATGGGTATTGCTAGCGCCCAGGTAAAGAGCAGGCTTGCAACCGCAATGAGCACCGTATAACCAAGGCGCTCCCAAATTAGTGAATTTACGGGTTGATTAAAACTGATAGAGTAGCCCATGTCTCCCTGAACGAAGTTGGTGATCCAGTGTAAGTATTGCATGGGCATGGATTTATCGAGATTGTATTGCGCGCGTAGGGCCTGGATTTGTTCGTCGCTGACCTCCATACCCTGGGCCTGCAGTGCGGCCAAATTCGCAGTAACAATATCGCCAGGGGGTAACTGGATTAGTACGAAGACAAGTACTGAAATGATGAGCAAAGTTGGAAGCATTGTGAGCAGACGACGCACTATATATGTGCTCACTTGTCACCTTCTAGATACCAGGTGGCAGCATGATATGGCATGGTCCACCGGTTGTCCCATCCCCAAATTCCACGTGGCGTGACATTTTTTAGACGATTACTAACGACGACAGGCTGGGGCGCGTAGCCGATAATACCTATGGTCCACAGATTGTCAGCTGTAGACTTTAGTATGAGTTTACCCAATTCTGTAACTCTCGCGTCATCGGTGGACTCTATCATTTCCCGCCACCAATCCTGCAATTGTAAGATATCCGGTGGGGGCTGTTCTCCTTGTTTGCCGTCGGTCAAGAAGTAGCGTGACCAATCATTCCAATGCGATTCTTCCCATCCCAAGTGCATGGGTACGTACCACTGAGGTTGGAATGGGAACAGGATGTCGGTTGTACGATCAGCGTGCCACACGGTCATTTCCATTAGTCCGGCAGTGGCGCGTGAGAATTGTAAAGCGGCATCAACCTGTTTCAGTCGTATGTCGAGGCCCACTTCCCGCCAGTAGGATGTCACCAATTCGAGTGTGATGTTCTTTGGCGACTCAAAATCAATATATTCAAGCGTCACTGTAAATGGTTCGCCATCAGGATAGTTGCGCAGGCCATCGTCATCTAAATCGATGAGCCCGGCTTCATCCAACCATGCATTTGCCTGATCGGGGTCGTATTGCGTGTAGGCACTAGCAAATTCAGGTTCATAATACCGTGACGTGGGAATGACGGTAGCTTGGCGAGGCGTACCTTGGTTGAAGTAGATTATGCTATTCATTTCATCGCGGTTGATTGAGACCGAAAGCGCCTTGCGAAAAATCAGTTTGTTAAATATAGCGCGCAGTTTAGGTTTAGCGATGTTCAAGTTGGGTTGGATGATGACATCACTGCCGTGTAGCCGATTCCAGACATGCACTTTAATACCGGCTGTTTTTTCGCCTAGTTTAAACAGGGGAAAGTCCTGTGGCTTCAAAGAGAATGAAGCAAAGTCCACCTGACCAGTGGCCGACTTTGCAGCCATCACTTCCTGGTTGTTGATGATCTCGGCACGAATCCGGTCCATGTACGGAAGCTGGTTACCCGCAGTGTCTACCTTCCAGTAATACGGATTGCGTTCATAAAACGCAGCCGTGGGTGTTCGTCCTGTAAATATAAACGGGCGCACAGTGGGCGCCAGAGGCGGTTCGTGGCGCGTCCATAGTTGAATTGCGGTGAAGTATGCCATCCAGCTGATATAACCCGCATCACGGATTCGTTCTATGAGTTGCTCACGGGGTACAAAAGCTGGGTGAAATTGTTTCATATACTCCGCAGGTACAACAAAATAATCACCGAGCTGCGCTAAGACATTGATCAAAAGAGGGAAGGGTTCGGCGAAATCGAATCGGAACTTCGTGTCACTGATGCGAAAAGCTTTTGATTCACTCCAACGTGGTAAGGGTACAGGATTAAGTTCGGGATTCATTAAGACGTGCTGGTGGAAGAATAAGTAGTCATCCGAGGTGTGAGGAGAACCATCTGACCATTTCAGGCCGGCACGAAGTTTTAAGGTGACAGTTCGAGCGCCATTACTAAAAGCCCAGGACTCGATGGTGTTCGGGAAAATCTTGGCGGCAGTTGGGTCAACGGTGAGTCCGTTTTCAACGGGATTAATTTTGTCCTGGTCGCTGAAGAAAACCCTACCAGTACCACCATATTCACCAATTCCATCAATGGGAAATAAAACCATTGGGTCATCCGGTAGGCGATCCCGTAATGGTGGCAAATCCCCTTTATGTACACGATCATCTAGGATTGGTGACTGGTGGAATTTATGCAATCCTGCTTCGTGAGCTGTGATCGCCGGTTGATGCCAGGCGTCTGGCCAATCACTAGGATCGATTTCAGCTGAGGTGACATTTAAGGCGCAGCAGGTAGTCAGGCAGAAGAGCAAAATACATTGCTTGTGGTTAAAGTCTCTGCTCATGTCTGCCGATTTTTTTAGGATGCACGTCAGCATACCAACTGAAAGAACGATATGCCACGCTACAATCAATATGCTCGCTACAATCAATTTGTTGTCGCATGGCAGCCCAGTATAAAAACCTGGAAGGTTTTAATCGAACAGTCGCGAACTATTTATACTGTTAGTTAACGTGTGTTTCTTTAAGTGTAAAATAGTGCCGTAACTGAAGCTATTGAACTGCTATGATCGAACCCACTTAGGAAGAAAAATAGACTTCGATGTCTCATCTGCAATATCAGGATAAAGGAGACGCATACAATCATGGCAAATAGAATGTGAAAGCGCGACATCTGTATGCAAACTTAAGAATTCCTCTGCGCAATGCCAGTAACCAGCGTCATCTCGACAGTTTTTTGCATTTTGCGCATATGGGCATCAAGCCGCGTAGGGTTTTCATCTCATCGAGGGTTTTGGTCAGCGAGAATCAAAGGCGTAGAACCCTTTTTGCGATAATGTTCTTTTGTATCTCGTTAGAGCCGCCGTAAATCGACTGAGCTCTGGTACCGTAATAAGTCATTGTCGCTATAGCACCCTCTATTTCTGGTACATTTTCATCGAACAATCCAACAGATGAATACGCTTGAGACCTCATGTTCAGTTCAGTGATGTCCTGTGCAATTTCAGTTGCCAAAACTTTAAGTATCGATGCCTCATCACCCGGAGTTTCACCATCGCTTATCACCGATAATACGCGTAGGACTGTTAGGTCCAGTGCGTTTAGTCTAATTTCGAGATCACTAAATGCAGACCAAAATGGCTTGTCGGAGGCAAGCCTTGTATTATTTTTAGCATATTCACTGATTGCCGCCATCTGCATTCTCTTACCGGCGACATGAGCATAAGAAGTTCGTTCATTACCCAGTAGGAAATTGGCATAACTCCAGCCTTCACCCTCGTTCCCGATTCGATAGCTAATGGGCACACGTACATTATCAAAGGTCACTCGATTGAGTGACTGTTTGCCGTCGATCAATGTAATGGGATGCACTGTGATGCCAGGTAGATCCATAGGCGCGCATAAAAATGTGATGCCCTGTTGTTTTACGTCTTCATCACTGGTTCTAACCAAAGCAAATATCCAATCCGCATGTTGAGCAAGGCTGGTCCAAATTTTCTCTCCATTGACGACATAGTCATCACCATCGCGATCAGCGCGACACTGCAAGGATGCGAGGTCGGAGCCTGAGCCCGGTTCCGAATAACCTTGAGCCCAAAAAGTCGTGCTTTCTCTTATGCCGGGAAGCCACCGCGCTTTCTGTTCTTCATCACCAAAGGCACAGATGACGGGTCCCACATAAATCACCCCCATTGGGACAGGGCCGATCGCACCGGCGAGTTCCAACTCCTGATCAAATATATATTTTTGATTTGTTGTCCATCCGGGTCCCCCATATTCTACTGGCCAATTCACACATAACCAGCCTCTGGAAGCGAGTGCGCGCTCGGATCTTTGGTAGTCACTTTTGCAGAGTTCTATCCCACTTGCTGCCTTGATGATGAGGTCATGGGGATATTCATCTTTAAAAAATTCTCGTACTTCAGACCTGAATAATTCATCGCCTGCATCAAAACTCATATTCATAAATTTCTTTCCTTAACTAGTCCTTATCCATAAACTTAAAACGTCAACTAGGCGTTCCCGCGGACTTCCTTAGTAAATGCTTGATGACGGGACCTAACTTATTTTTAATTTTGCAAGTTTCATCTAAAAACACCTATTGCGCTTCGACAGGAGGCTTGTTGTCCACAAGGTTTCGCATAGCATCATCAGGCATGCCCATGATCATCTCATAAGCACCATCAGGGTAGTTTGTCATATGCGGACCATTACTTGCTATCAATTCAGGTTGGACGACAGCCCCTTTTTCGTCCTCAAAGGATGTTGGGTTCTTGTAGCGCGCCAACTCTTCCGCAGATATTCCTGCCATTTCGACCACTTCAGGATCACACCATGCGTCCGCGTTGATAGGTTCAAGCGAATAGCTGAGCTCTAAACTCAGATTTTCTGGCCCCGCAAAATAGATTGATTGACACATGCCATGATCCATTGGACCCATCACTGGGACACCCTTTTTACGTAATCGATCTCGCAGGGCTAACATTTCTTCATGGTCGCGTACTTTGAGTGCAAGATGTTGCATCGAACCTTTGGCGCAATTAGCACCTGGGTTACCCGCATGGGTTCCACCAAGTACAACAGGTATCTTTTCGATATCTGGATTACTGACGAAGGCTATCGAACTCTCATCATTGAGCCTCAGAAACCCATGCCATGTATTTTCAACACCGTGCATCCAATAGAGTGCTTGTAGCTCCATGCCGAGTTTGTCAGTAAAAAATGCTATCTGTTCCTTCATATTCGAAGTACAGATTGCAATATGATGAAGTCCTTGTACTTTATTCATTTCTGTATACTCCTACAAGTTGTAGATCTGATTACGCATCGATCTATGCAAACGCCAATCGTGAGTTTTCGACCTTATCTCTGATGAATACACAAGCACTTTACCAAGGATGATCTCTCATATGTAGGTGCTTTTCCAAACGAATTTCAGAGGAGAGCAAAATATAAGACTAATGGTTATATTTGTTGCTTGAGAAAGTGAAGGTTTTTGTCACGATTCTTTGAGGGAAAACTGGTGCTATTTGTGACCCACTTTGCTAATTATTAGGCCGATGAATCGGCACTTGCTTGGTGCCAATGTCGTTTATTGGTTATGGTTATAATGCGTGCGTAGCATCAGGAGAAGCGATTCCAAAAATTTAGAAAGCTACCTGACGATAGGGGATTTCATAAAGTCCTGGGTAGTATTAAAAGTCTTGGAGCCTGAACAGGTCCGTCGAATTCTGGTTCCAACGCCACTGCAAGGTTCGGGTTCACGAAGTACGAATACCGGTTCTACGATGACTACTTCTGAATCCTCCGAATCGACAAATTGCAAACCTTCCGCCATACGTATGCCGCTTTTGTACTGCGTTAACAAACTGGCTGAACGCTGTGCGGCTTTTTTTTGCTGGTAGTTGTTCAACTGCTCGCTTAATTCTATGACGCTTTCCGCACGATGAGAATCCGTTCGTGTGGATTCACTTGTTAACATCCAGGCGAGCGCCTCGATACGGTCGGGTTTGAGTTCGCCTTCAATGCCAAAGTAGTAAGAGATACCGACATTAAATTGTGATCTGTCATCGCCCCTGGTAGCTAGCAGGTACTCCATATTAAATGCGTCGGCGTATTTACCTTCCTGATAGAGGGTTTCAGCGTGAAATGGTGAGATAGGTATAGTCTCGATTGGCTTGCTGACCTCTGCAGGCGGGATAGTTGCTGTGGTGTCACTGGTCGCTTGGTCGTTGCTGGCACAAGCAATCAGCGTTAAAGCGAGAATACTGGGAAAAATGACGTTTTTCATAAGTACACACCGGTCGATTTCGTTTTACCTTACCATAGAATAAATTGTGTTCAAGGGTTTGTGGATAATGGGTGTTGACACCTCATTAATGATTAACTGCAAATTAAAATAGCCGTCCTATATACCTTTAACGATGCAGTAGCATAGAGCGTAGGTGCCGATTACTGCGGTCTAAGGGATCATTCAGCACATAAACTATTCGAGATTCTACCACATTCGCCGCTAACAACCCCTTGGCGACTTTATCCGAATTACTCGACCCTATGAAAACATGCTTACTAGAACTGCACATTTGTCATCTAGGTAAAATTGATTTATTGTCTATGAGTCCAACTTGTTTAAGGAGTACTCTCATGAAGAAGCTAAGCCAAAAAAACAATTGTCGTATTAAATGGTTGGACCTATTTCGGTAAATAGTTCAGTAAATAGTTCAGTAAATAGTTCGGTAAACCAGTATTTCCAAAAAAGTAATCTACACCTATCCAGTTAAAACGACTTCGCATTCTTGCATAGCAATAACAGTGTGCCTCTTAGGTTATTATTTGGGAGTTCATTTTGAAAAAGCTGGATAGTTACAAATTTTTATAGGTTCTACATTTTACTTTCGTTTTTGTTGGGCTTTGATGACAACTGTATCGATGGTTTTCATGGTGACGGTTGCTGGTCTTAATCCTCTGCAAATGGTCTTGGTTGGCACTGTACTCGAGTTGTCAGGTTTCTTGTTTGAGATACCTACGGGCGTGATTGCCGATGTTTATAGTCGTCGGCTGTCCATGATCATTGGCTACATTATGGTCGGCTTAGGCTATGTCTTGCTTGGTCTCTTTCCTACCTTTGAGGTAATACTCATTAGCCAAGTAATTTGGGGTGCTGGATTTACCTTTATCTCTGGTGCAGGGCAGGCTTGGATCTCTGATGAAATCGGAGAACTGAAGGCGAACCGTTCTTTTATCATTGCTAGCCAATTTGGAAAAGTTGGGTTACTGCTTGGCATTGTAGTCTGTGTTGCGCTCGCAACTATTGATATGAGGATCCCGATTATAGTAGGTAGTTTAGGCTTGGTACTACTCGGTATCTTTGCTTTCTTCTTTATGGATGAAAAGAACTATAAGCCAGAGATCGAAGCGCATAGAGAAACCTGGTCCCAGATGGCATCAACTTTTAAGGGGGGGCTAAATTTGGTTCGATCACATCCGGTGATATGGATCATCATCGTAATCGCCGTATTTGAAGGCATGTACAGCGAAGGTTTTGATCGCCTAAATGCCCCTTTCCTGATCGAATCGTTTGAGTTTCCGGTAGTTATGGTTGTAGACCCGATTATTTGGTGGGGTGTGATGTCGGCTGGGTCGACCATTTTTGCTTTTGCCGCCTTGGATATTGTCAGGCGGTATGTGGATACATCTAATTATCGCCATCTGGTCATCGCACTAACCTTAAGTTCTGCATTACTGGTTGGCATGATGTTGTCTTTTGCGCTTGCTGGGAGCTTCGTTGTAGCACTGCTTTGTTACTTTGGTATAGCTACGTTGAGATCAGTAAAGAGTCCTTTAAGTACAGCGTGGTTGAATCAGAATCTAGAATCCTCGACGCGGGCAACGGTTTTTCTATGCAGGCCCAAGCAGATGCTTTTGGTCAGATCGGCGGGGGACCAATTGTTGGTGTCATAGCAAAGGGAATTTCTATCAAAGTGGCGCTGTTAGTCTCAACGGAAGCGCTGATTCCTGCCATTGCTTTGTACAGGCGAGCACTTGGGGTTTCAAATGAGCGTGAAAGAAGAGAGATTTAATGTTGATTGCTTATCATTCGATAAGCAACACTTATACAAATTGATGTTGCAATTTATGTGAGGTAAGTTCTATTAAATCAAGTTCAATTATCTAAGTTACCTGACAATAGTGATGAGTTTTCGACTGTTATGAGTGATATACAATTTGCTTGTAGAAGGGTTTAATTGAGTGACGATATGGACATTAGATTAGCTGAAAAAGTGACATCAATGACATTAGTGACTTTACGACAGCATTGCTCCACAGAAATCGGCAGTGGCCAGATGAATGCGATCATTGCTATGATCTAAAAGCGCTTGATCTTTTATCGTTGATAAAGCAGATAGTACCTAGTTTAAGTTGATTCCTTATTCGCAATAAGCAATTAACAATATGCTGAATAATCTGACATAAGTTACGCTTACCATCCAGCAAGACAATATTAAAATAGGCTACCCCACGAATGAACATACCCACTCTAGTTATTATCGCCTATCTCTCATTTTTTACGCTGTTTGGCATCGCACTCAACCTTAGAAACCGAAAGAACCGCAGCTCAAACGATTGGGCAACAAGTGGAGGCACCATGGGTGTGCTGATGCTAGCCGCCGGTGTGGCGGGAACCCGCATTGGTGGTGCGGGTACATACGGGGTCGCAGGTGATGTTATGACCTCCGGCATGGGTAATTTATGGTATGGCGTTAATTCTCTTTTTGCCCTCGTCTTGGTTGGGGTATTTTTTGCAGTGCCTTACCGGCGGCTCAAGTTGTCGAGCATCGGAGAAGTCTTTGATCGTCGATTCGGTTCTAAGCGTTGCCAAGTGTTAACCAGTTTGTGTGTACAAACTGAATATTTGATCGTTAATATTATCGAGCCTTTTATTATTGGCACAATCGTAAGCGGTGTCACCGGCCTGCCTTTTGTTGTAGGGGTATACATAGGCGGTTTAGTGATTATCCTCTCTACCGTTTCAGGCGGTTTGAAAGGCACAGCGATTACCAATGTAATCCACTGTTCTGTAATCATACTGGGATTGGCCTTGGTCAGTTTTGTTGTCATGCAAGACTTTGGAGGTTGGGACGCGACGGTTCAGAAAGTAGATATTGCACTGCAATCAGCTCAAATGGATAAGGTGAGTTGGTGGAGTTTTACGGGCATTGGTTGGGTGACGATCATTGCACTGTTCTTTTCAGCGACTTTGCATACACCTGCCGCCTCCGTTTATGTGAATTTTTCAAGCTCAGCTAAATCAGAAAAAACCTTGCTTCCTGCGTTTATTCTAGCCGGATTACTTGCGGCTTTGATGCCGATGTTGGCTGGGCTAATCGGTCTTGAAGCGCTTGCTGCTTATGGTTCAGAGAGTGGTTTGAAAGGCTATATTACGATTACAAAGTTGGCGACAGATGCGGGCCCTTTCATCGGGGGAGTTGCCCTAGCAGCTGTATTGGCAGCTTTGATATCATCAGGCGTCCCCATTTTACTGGGCAGCTCTACTATGCTGGTAAACGATTGGTTACCCGGTTCAAAGGGCTTTTCTCCAGAGGTAAAACTAAAAGCTTACAAAATTACCGCGGTATTATATGGCTTAGTGGCGACGACAATAGCCTGGCAAGTGCAGGATTCATTGGGGTCAGTACTAAAACTTCTGCTCTTAGGCTTTGCTATGGTTGTACCCCCTGCAATAGCCATTACTTTTATGTTCTATGTGAAAAGAACCAGTGAGTCTGCTGTCTTCTGGAGTATTGCCGCTGGATTTTTTGGTGGGCTCAGCCATTGGGGATTAAATACACTCTATGCCAATGATGAGTATCAAAATGCAGGAGGCTTTGGTCAAATTTGGTATGAGTTTAGCCATCAACTTGGAGAGTGGAGTGACCCCACATTTTCTGCAACGCTCATTCCTTTAGCGGTTATTATTATTTTTGTCATCGTTGCACCAGAACGTAAGGCGACCGCTATAGCAAGTAAATTTTATTCAGATCTTGGTCGCGCATAGATTGATTTTCTGAATTGCATGTTTGACTTGCATGTCTCGAAAATTCACATAGAATTCTCGTTTCTTATTTTTCGTTAAATACTTTATGCCTTCAATCTCACAAAATATCGCTCAAGAACTAAATGTAAAATTAATCCAAGTAGACGCAACCATTGCAATGCTTGATGAGGGTTCAACTGTACCCTTTATATCAAGATACAGAAAAGAGGTAACAGGCGGCTTAGACGACATTCAGTTACGTTTATTAAGTGAGCGATTGATTTACCTACGCGAGTTAGCAGATCGACGTCAAAGTGTTCTTTCCAGTATCGAGGAGCAAGGCAAGCTAAGCCCTGAGTTACGACTTGCCATTGAACAAGCCGAAACAAAGACTAGATTAGAAGATTTATATCTCCCCTATAAGAAGAAACGCCGTACTAAAGGACAGATCGCCATTGAAGCGGGATTAGCACCCTTGGCGAATGCAATTTTAGAAGACATGAATCTTGATCCTGAAGTCTTGGCAAATCAATATCTCAGTGAGGCCTTTGAAATAAATGATGTTAAGGCTGCCCTAGATGGCGCCAAGTTTATCCTGATTGAACGTTTTGCAGAACACGCTGATCTGCTTGCTCGACTTCGAAATATTATTGCCGAAAAAGGCAAGTTAATGAGCAGCGTTGCCAAGGATAAAGAAGAGGAGGGAGAAAAGTTTCGTGATTATTTCGATTACAGTGAACTTATCTCTAAAGTACCCCCTCATCGCGCACTTGCTTTATTTAGGGGGCGCAAAGAAGCTATTCTTTCTCTCAAACTAGACATTCCCGATCTTGCACACAATGAGTTTCATCCCTGTGAAGCTGCTATAGCAGCAACCTTTGATGTACCTTACTGCCACGATGGTGAGTTTTCAGGTAAACCCTCTGCGAGCAAATGGCTAACTGAAGTGGTGCGCTGGACATGGAGAGTAAAGCTCTTAATGCAAATTGAGAATGATCTTATGGGTAATCTGCGTGAGGTGGCCGAGGCCGAGGCTATTAAAGTATTTGCAGATAATCTAAAAGACGTATTACTCGCATCGCCTGCTGGCCAACGTGCGACCATAGGACTTGATCCAGGATTAAGAACCGGCGTTAAAGTCGCAGTTATTGATAATACGGGTCAACATGTAGATGACACAACAATCTACCCGCATGCGCCCAAAAATAACTGGGATGAATCCATATCCACCTTGGCTAAACTGGTGGCTAAATACAAGATTGAGCTACTTGCGATAGGTAATGGAACCGCCTCAAGGGAAACGGAGAAACTAGCCTCTGAACTGATTCAAAAGCATCCTGATCTTAAAGTTACAAAAGTTGTCGTGAGTGAAGCGGGCGCATCTATTTACTCTGCATCAGAATATGCATCAAAAGAATTCCCTCATCTTGATGTCACGGTGCGTGGTGCAATTTCTATCGCGCGAAGGCTGCAAGATCCTTTGGCAGAATTAGTAAAGCTTGACCCTCAATCTATTGGCGTAGGTCAATATCAACATGATGTCAGTCAATTCAAGTTAGCTAAATCTCTAGATGCGGTAGTTGAGGATTGTGTAAATGCGGTCGGAGTTGAAGTGAATACGGCATCCATCGCCCTTTTACACAGAGTCTCGGGATTGAGTGAGTCGCAAGCCAGCAATATCGTAGAATGGCGAAATACAAATGGTCGAATAAAAAACAGAGAGCAACTCAAAACGATTCCAAGATTGGGCCCTAAAGCTTTTGAACAAGCTGCTGGATTTCTGAGAATTCAAAATGGTGATGTTGCATTAGATAGTTCCGCAGTGCATCCAGAGTCGTATTCATTGGTCGAGAAAATTGCTAAGAAAAGCGATTGTAAGGTTCATG
>JBLHIH010000044.1:0-26979 GCA_047616645.1 Flavobacterium sp.
TTGCACCTTGTATCGGCATTCCATTTGACCAAATCCCATTAGCCGCGAGAGAAGTTGAAACATAAGACCCCTTTCCAGTTTTTTCCCGCTGGTAAAGCCCCATCATGATAACGCCAAATAGAGACATCGCGCTTGCATGGTCTCCAACACCGCCAACACCATTTGTAGGAGAACCACCAAAGGGTTTCATCATATCCATGATGCCTGACCGCGCCCACCACGCAGCCACATCAAATGCACGACGCTTTGCTTCTGGCCCTCTCGTGCCATAACCCGTTATCTGAGCGAATATAAGTCGAGGGTTTCGTTTCTTTAGATCTTCAAAATTTAGCCCATACTTGCTCAACTGATCAGCATTAAAGTTAACAATCAGTACATCTGCAGTATCGATCAACGATAACATCGTTTCTTGGCCTTCTTTTTGACTAATATCTAAAACGATCGAACGTTTATTACGGGACGTCAGCATCCAATAATAATTGATATGGTATTGTCCTGTGAGACTTCTATAACTATCTCCCTGGGGCGGTTCTACCTTAATAACATTCGCACCAAAATCACCCAACACTGTCGCTGCCGCAGGTCCCGCAACAAAAGATGCGGCATCTATCACTCTTAAATCTTGTAACATATCAATTTTGCCTATTAAGTTTGCATCATAACCTTAGAATACATATCTTAGGGAAAGTGAGCGCACTTGAAATTAGAAAAGCCAAAGTATAAGAATATTTAAACAAAAACAACAATGTACTGGAGTCCCATCGAGATGTACAAAGCACTAGCAGAAACTTGGTCAACATTGATCAGTGAAGGATCCCCTTTCGAGATAGCAAAAACCGAAGTGAGGGGTGAGATGATCAAAGCATACGCGCTCGCGCCCCCTAGTCTCCGAGAAATATGGTTATCCTCAATACAATTTGCTGACAGAGATTATTTAATCTATCAAGATGAACGCTGGACCTACGCCGACGCCCACAGAGACGTTGCCGCCATAGCTTGTTGGCTAAGAGCAAACGGAGTCGAGCCGGGAGATAGGGTGGCAATATCCATGCGAAACTACCCAGAATGGCTCCTCAGCTACTGGGCTTGTGTATCCCAAGGTATCGCAGTAGTTGGAATGAATGCGTGGTGGATAGGCGCGGAAATGAAATATGGACTTGAGGATTCAGGACCAAAGGTTTTAATTTGTGATCAAGAACGGCTTGTTCGATTTAACGAAGTGAAAGAGGCTTTTCCTAAACTGACAGTTGTCGGTGTACGCTTGGCTGAGGCAGAAGAGAATGTTATTCCATTTTCTGAACTCACAAAATCAGGAGGCGAAATGCCGGAGGTCGAAGTTGACCCTGACTTTGATGCCTGTATTTTTTATACTTCCGGCACGACCGGCTTGCCCAAGGGCGCTCAGTTGACCCATAGAGGATGTGTTAATAACATCATGAACCTTGCCTTTTCAGCGACTGTCTACGCTACCGCCACTGCAATACACAACAAAGTAGCGCCACCTAAGCCTGAAGATGCTCCGATTGGATCCGCACTCGTTACAACGCCACTATTTCATGTCACTGCTAATAATTGCTTATCCCATGGTACAACCTTAACGGGTGGTAAATTAGTTCACATGTATCGCTGGAACGCGCTTGAAGCACTACAAATTATTGAAGCAGAGAAAATCACCAATATGACGGGTGTTCCCGTTATGTCTAGGGAATTAATTTCCCATCCGGATTTCGATAAGTACGATACCAGTACGCTTCTCTCTGTGGGCGGCGGTGGAGCGCAACTGCAACCGGATCTAGTCGCGAAGATTGACAGCTCAGTTAAGAATGCTCGACCAAGTACAGGGTATGGCATGACAGAAACCTGCGGCATCATTACTTCTATTAGCGGCGACTTTTTTGTCGATAAACCCAATAGTTGCGGGCCCGCAATGCCCAATTTTGAAGCCAAGTGCGTTGATGGCAACGGTAATAAAGTCGCTGTAGGTGAAGTCGGAGAATTAATTATAAAAGGCGCTCCCGTTATCAAAGGCTACTTAAACCGAGAAGACGCAACTAAAGAAAGTATTGTAAAAGGTTGGTTCGCAACGGGCGATGTTGCTCGTATCGACGCAGATGGGTTCATCTTTTTAGTTGATCGCGTGAAGGACATGGTCCTTCGTGGTGGAGAAAATATCTACTGCGCAGAAGTTGAGACCGTGTTATTTAATCTCGATGGCATCGCGGAATGCACCGTTTTCGGCGTCGATGACGACCGATTAGGCGAGGAAGTTGGGGCAGCTATTGTATTAGCATCTGGAAGCACACACAGCGCTGAGGATATAAGAAATCACTGCATAGCAAACATGTCGAAACCTAAAGTGCCAAGATATATCTGGATGCTAAAGGATCCACTCCCGAGAAACGCCAATGGTAAATTTCTCAAGCGTGAACTGAAAGAAAATTTGGATACCGCAGACGCAGAATAAAATAAGCTTATATTCTTCTCGGCTTTCTTTTCTTGATTTTCGGGTTCTTGGGTAGACCAGTGTGAGTAGTTTTAAATGCTTGTCTACCTCTTAAGGCATTAGAAAATTGGGTCAAGGGAACTAGGTGATGCTTACCATTACCTATCAAATCCTTCCTACCCATATCTTTTAAAGCCTGTCTTAGCAGAGGCCAATTATCAGGATCGTGATATCTTAAAAACGCTTTATGTAGGCGCCTTTGCTTTCCACCTTTAGGTATATTGACCTCTTCGCTAGCCCGGCTAACCTTTTTCAGCGGATTCTTACCGCTGTGGTACATCGCAGTTGCCGTCGCCATTGGAGATGGGTAAAAATTTTGTACCTGATCAGCCCTAAATCCATTTTCCTTTAACCACAGGGCCAAATTAACCATATCCAAATCAGTTGTCCCAGGGTGGCCAGCAATAAAGTAAGGTATCAAATATTGTTCTTTTCCAGCCTCTTTTGAGTACTTTTCAAACATAGCCTTAAACTCATCATAGCTACCCATACCCGGTTTCATCATTTTTGAAAGCGGTCCACCTTCCGTATGCTCAGGTGCAATCTTGAGATACCCACCCACATGTTCTGTGACTAACTCTTTAACATATTCCGGTGTTTTTACCGCTAAGTCATATCTTAATCCTGAAGCAATCAACACTTTTTTCACGCCCTTAATCTCTCGCGCATTCCTATACAAGGAAATAAGGGGCGTTTGATCTGTATCTAAATTCTTACAAATTCCAGGGTAAACGCAGGAAGGCCTACGACAAGCGGCTTCTACTTCTTTGCTCTTGCAAGCCAGGCGCCACATATTTGCTGTTGGGCCTCCGAGATCAGAAACTATGCCGGTGAACCCAGGTGTCTTGTCTCTAATATTTTCAATTTCTTCAAGAATTGACGCTTCAGAGCGACTCTGAATTATCCGCCCTTCATGCTCTGTGATTGAACAAAAAGTACAACCTCCGAAACATCCCCGCATAATATTGACCGAGAATCGAATCATGTCATAGGCAGGTATGCGTTCTTCTCCGCAAGATGGGTGTGGAACGCGTTGATATGGCAGTCCAAAAACCCAATCCATTTCCTCTGTGGACAATGGGATAGGTGGGGTATTTAACCACACATATCGATTGCCATGAGCTTGAACTAGGGGGAAAGCATTATGGGGATTGGTCTCTCTATGTAAAATTCTTGAACTATGCCCGTACAATACTTCGTCCTTCTTTACCTGTTCGAAACTAGGTAGAACAACATAGGCATTTTCGGGAAGTACTTTCTTTTTCTTCTTAGGCTCAACCAATCGTAATATTTGAACATCAGCCTCTGATGTATCAGGTTCTGAATTACTTTCTGCATTACCGCCGGAGCCGCCTCCTGAATTGCTTTTTGGCATTTCATAGGGGTTCATTGCTGGTATAAGTTCTATAGACTTTCCCTGAGCGGGTTCATCGGACAATTCTGAGGAATCAATAGCTTGCAGGTGATCAGGAAGTTCATTTAGAACAAAAGCAGTTCCTCTTATATCTCTAATATCACAAAGTTTTTCCCCGCCCGCCATTCGATGGCTCAGCTCAACAATGGCTCTTTCAGCATTTCCATAAAGCAGAATATCGGCTTTCGAGTCGATGAGTATTGATCGCCTCACCTTCTCACTCCAATAATCAAAATGAGCAATACGTCTTAAACTCGCCTCTATGCTGCCAATCACGACAGGTACACCATGAAAGGCTTCGCGACAACGCTGCGAATATACGATGACAGCACGGTCAGGCCTTTTTCCACCGATATTTCCCGGTGTATAGGCATCATCGTGGCGAATTTTTTTATCTGCGGTGTATCGATTAATCATCGAATCCATATTCCCGGCGGCTACGCCAAAATACAGATTGGGTTTGCCTAACTTCTGGAAATCTTTTTTAGAGTGCCAATCGGGTTGTGCAATTATTCCCACTCGGAATCCTTGGGCTTCTAATACTCGCCCGATAACCGCCATGCCAAAGCTTGCATGGTCAACATAAGCATCTCCGGTGACGATGATGATATCGCAGCTATCCCAGCCCAGCACATCCATTTCTTCACGGCTAGTGGGTAGAAATGGCGCGACACCAAAACACTCGGCCCAAAATGGTCGATAGTCAAATAATCGTGTGTTTACAATACTTTCCATAAGGGTGTACATACAGGATGGCTTAAAAATAAGGGCGCTATCATACTAAAACCTACCCTCTACTGTCGATTTAAATCGCCTTTTCAGGTATTCTATCGCCCCTCCAAAAACTCATTAATTCGATTCTCTATTCGATAGTATAATGGGCAAGGGTTTTACATCTACTTAGCTAGATAACACTGTTCTTAAAATGAATCAGAGGGTTAAATTTAATGTTTAAAAACAAGCAGTTAAACACATGGGTAGAGCAAATGAAGACGCTATGCCAACCTGATGATGTGGTTCTCTGTGATGGCAGTACCGAAGAATATAACCAGATGTGGGATCTTTTAGTGAACGCTGGTGCTGCAAAAAAACTAAATGAAAAGCTTAGACCTAATAGTTACCTTGTACGTTCGGACCCAGCAGATGTTGCACGTGTTGAAGCTCGGACCTATATCTGCCCCGAAAACCCGACGGATGCTGGCCCTAATAATAACTGGATTGCCCCTGAAGAAATGAGATCGACTTTGAATGATCTTTTCGAAGGATGTATGCGCGGAAGAACGATGTATATCATTCCTTTTAGTATGGGTCCTGTTGGTTCACCGATCGCCCATATCGGTGTAGAAATATCAGATTCTCCCTATGTCGTGACCAACATGCACATCATGACTAGGGTTGGTACTAAGGTTTTAGAGCAACTGGGTGACGATGGTGAATTTGTACCTTGTGTTCATTCTGTAGGCTCTCCTCTGCTTGAAGGTCAGGCTGACGTTGCTTGGCCCTGCAATCCTGAAAACTTATATATCGCACATTTCCCTGAAAGCCGTGAAATTTGGTCTTTTGGGTCAGGCTATGGTGGAAATGCATTATTGGGCAAGAAGTGTTTTGCACTGCGAATTGCATCTGCAATGGCACGGGATGAAGGTTGGCTCGCCGAACACATGTTGATTCTAAAATTGACTAATCCTGAAGGTCGATCAAAATATATGGCAGGGGCCTTCCCTAGCGCCTGCGGAAAAACCAATCTGGCAATGTTGATGCCCACCGTACCGGGTTGGAAAGTTGAAACAGTGGGTGACGATATTAGTTGGATGAAATATGGGGATGATGGCAAGCTATATGCCATTAACCCGGAAGCTGGATTCTTTGGTGTAGCCCCCGGTACAGGAATGGATTCAAATGAAAATGCCATGCTCAGCCTGACTGAAAATTGCATATTTACGAATGTCGCTGAAACTGATGATGGTGACATTTGGTGGGAAGGCATGACAGATGAAGCCCCCGCCCATTTAATTGATTGGTTAGGCAATGAATGGTCTCCCGAATCAAAAACACCCGCGGCACACCCTAATGCGAGGTTCACCGTATCGGCAGCTCAATGTCCTGCCATAGCAGATGAATGGGAAGATTTAAAAGGGGTTCCAATCTCGGCCATTTTATTCGGTGGTAGAAGAGCCACAGTCGTACCCCTCGTCAATGAAGCGAAGGACTGGACTCAAGGCACGTTTTTCGGATCAATCGTATCATCTGAAAAAACAGCCGCTGCTGCTGGCAAAATTGGGGAACTACGACGTGACCCCATGGCAATGCTTCCATTCTGTGGTTATAACATGGCGGACTATTGGGGACACTGGCTGAACATGGGTAACAAAGAAGGTGCTCAGCTACCTAAAATCTACTATGTAAATTGGTTTAGAAAAGATGAAGACGGTAAATTTATATGGCCTGGTTTCGGCGAAAATAGCCGAGTACTAGAATGGATCTTCAATCGCTGTGATGGAACTGCCGAGGCAGTAGAAACGCCAATAGGCAATCTTCCAGCAGCGGACACTCTTAACTTTGATGGTTTACATTTAAGTGAAAGCCAAAAGCAACAATTACTAAACGTCGACGTGAACGGTTGGTTAAACGAAATCCCCTTGATCCATGAATATTACGATCAATTTGGCACACATTTACCAGAAGCCTTGCGTGATGAAGTGAAGAAATTGCAAGCGCGCTTGGAAGCAAGCGCTTAAACAAAATTCAAATATTGAACTATCGATAGAAAGTTACCTATTTAAAGTCTACTTTTTAAAAACCGCCTAATTGAATAGGGCTATATAGGATGCATAGCCCTCTTTCACAAGGTCATCTTTGTTAATAAAACGAAGTGATGCAGAGTTGATGCAATATCGCTTTCCTGTTGGCGCAGGTCCATCTGAAAATACATGACCCAAATGAGAGTCACCAATGGTGCTTCTCAATTCTGTTCTAGGGAATATCATCTTGTAATCAGTCTTATGGACAATATATTTCGGGTCAATAGGTTGCGTAAAACTGGGCCACCCTGTTTTAGAATCATATTTGTCTAAGGATGAGAATAGGGGTTCGCCGCTCACAATATCGACAAAGATACCATCTTCCTTTGAATCCCAATAATCGTTTCGGTAGGGCCGCTCGGTTCCTTCCCGTTGAGTGACCATAAATTGCTGTTGGCTTAATGATGCCTTTATTTCTTCATCTGAAGGCCTTTTATAAGGACTATTCGCAATCAATTCCGCCTTTGCTCTTTGATCAGATTCCTTGGCTACAGCGGTGCTTTGTACACAACCCGTAACAATGAGTAGTGAACACAATATTAATAACAGCGTTTTGTTCATGGTCAATTTCCTTTGTTATTCAGGAACCAAAAATAATTTATTTATAAAAACTCTTTTCTTTTATTCACTTTTTCTTAGTGCTTTCCATTGCTATATCTTATTGACCAGCTAAAGGGTCCGTTTGTTACAAAGTATCTACCTATTTATCTATTTAACAAAATAAGCGCCTCTTTCGCCAACATAGGCAATTACAAGTGTGCTAGTAAAGACTCCCCTCTCATCACACTCCCGTGACCGGGATAGACAACATTTGGTGAAAGTTCTCTCAATAATCTCATCGTTTTCCGCATTGCTAGAGGGTTGTCATAGATTGCAGGTAGAACAAGATGTCCTTTTTGGCCACTACCTAAGAGTGTATCTCCAGTAATCAGGCTCTTCGAAGGCCAATGAAAAAAACAAATACTATCCCAGCTGTGTCCAGGAGTATGCACTACCTCCCAATCCGGAAAGTTAGGCAAACGCATCCCATGTTTCAACCTCGATTTAGGCAACACAAACTTCTCGGAATGTTCATCATCTAAGTGTTGATTAGGAATGTGTTCGTAGCGCGATTTTCGCTCAGGATTTAGATACATGTTCCGAGCTCTCTCACTAAATGCTTCTCGCGCCGCAGTCGCTATTTTAACAACCGGACCCAAAGGGTTGCGAAGAAATTTTAGTCTAGATCGTTTTGACGCGTATGGAATGGCAGATTGTGCATGACAAGCTCGCGCAAGTGGAACGATTCCGCCAATATGATCAGGATCATCATGTGTACACGCAACTAAACTAACCTCTCTTACTGATCTATTCATTTCTTCAACGATGTATTTCAGTACAAAACCGTCACAACGCATTGCCACGTCAACGACGAATAGTGCTTCGTTGTCTTCAATGACATATGAATTGGAATAACGTGTTTTTACTAAGTGTACTTTCATATCGTTAAAGCCAAGGAAAACAGTAATAAATTCCTACAAATTATATCCCTTAATCACCATATTCGCTAAACGAGCATATTTTCTCAGTGAATAAATTACAGACTAATATACTGAACAAAACAATTTATCATCAGACATGAAAAAGCGCCGCCGAAGCAGCGCCTTAATTCAAGCACATACTAACCCTTTACAAATTCAGGATAGGCTTCTACTCCACACTCTCCCAAATCAACTCCAGCATACTCTTCTTCTTCACTAACCCTAATCCCCATCACCATTTTGATAGCAAACCAGACTGCACCACTTGTAATAAAGACCCATCCGAAAATAGTCGCAGCACCGATTAATTGTCCTGAGAAACTTGCAGCATCATTAGTGATAGGAACGACCAGCAATCCCAATAGACCACAGGTACCGTGAACCGAGATAGCACCGACCGGATCATCTATCTTTAATCTATCTAAAGCCAATATGGAAAATACAACCAAGACGCCACCAGTGGCACCGATGAGAGTAGCTTGCAATGCAGTGGGCGTAGAGGGTTCGGCAGTTATTGCTACGAGTCCAGCAAGTGCACCATTGAGACACATCGTTAGATCTGCCTTTCCAAATTTTAATTGCGCTATGATCAGCGCTGCAATGGCGCCACCTGCTGCCGCTGCATTGGTGTTAAGAAATACCATAGCAACTGAATTTGCATTACCAATATCCCCAAGTTTAAGAACTGACCCACCATTAAAGCCAAACCAGCCCATCCACAAAATGAATGTACCTAAGGCAGCTAGTGGTAGATTAGAACCGGGTATGGCTTGAATTTCACCATTTTTGCCGTACTTACCTTTACGGGCGCCTAATAGGAGTACGCCTGACAATGCAGCAGCTGCTCCCGCCATATGTACAATGCCTGAGCCAGCAAAATCAGAGAATCCAAGGTCACCGAGGGTATACATACCAAAAACAGACTTACCGCCCCAAGTCCAACTGCCTTCCATTGGATAAATAAATCCAGTCATGACAACCGCAAACGCGAGAAAAGCCCATAACTTCATACGCTCTGCCACGGCACCGGAAACAATCGACATTGCCGTTGCAACAAATACTACCTGAAAGAAAAAGTCCGCTGCATTTGAATATACAGCACCACCGCTAAATCCTGCTTCGCGAGATTCCGCGAGCACTGTAGCCGTCAATTCCTCCGCGCTAGCAGCGCCATCTAATTCAATTCCCGTTAGCATTAAATTTCCGCCGTACATAATGGCATAACCACAAACGAGGTACATAATGCAGGCGATGGAAAACAAGGCAACATTCTTAGTGAGGATTTCGGCCGTATTTTTAGACCTCACCAAGCCCGCTTCTAGCATGGCAAACCCCGCCGCCATCCACATGACAAGGGCTCCGCAAACAAGAAAATAAAAAGTATCCAGTGCATATTGAAGTTCTAACGATTGATCCACAGTGAGTTCACCTCTTGCTGTAACTATTAATAAAATTTAACTTAATTCAATCCTACTGTTAGCAAACTTGGTGCCACAATGCAGGTAGGATCTAAGAACCTTTATGTATAACGCTTGCAAGCCAAATTAAGGAAATTAATTATCAGCGCTAATCTAAAGATGCACAGATATGATGCGCTCTATTCTGGACCGCCCTAAATAATGGCATGCGAAAAACGGTCTATGTAAAAATAGACATGGGGAAAAATGGAGAATGTAGAACGGCAGATAAAAAAATGCTGCTCAAGTTTACAATTTGAACAGCACTTGATTCGAGACTCGAAGGCAGATAATACAGCCTTCTGGACTAGCAGATTATGTTATTCGTTCAATAATAGTTCCCGTACCCAAACCACCACCACAACACATTGCAATCAAAGCGTAACGACCATTGCGGCGTTCCAGCTCATGCAAAGCGGTTGTAATAAGTCGAGCACCAGTACTTCCGGTGGGATGACCTAGGGCGATGGCCCCACCATTCACATTGACCTTTTCAGGATCAATGCCAAGATCCTTTTGCCATGCGAGTACAACAGACGCGAAGGCTTCGTTGACTTCAAATATATCGATGTCATCAATCGTTAAACCAGCCTTCTCTAATACCTTCCGAGATGCAGGAATCGGCCCCTTGAGCATTGTCACGGGATCTACGCCAACCAATGTAGTCGCTACTACACGCCCACGTACTTTTAAACCAAGTTCATTTACCGCCTTTTCTGAGGCCATGAGAACCGCTGATGCACCATCTGATATCTGTGATGAAGTACCTGCGGTGTGAATTTCCTGCCCAGGCACTGCCTTTAATCCTCCTAATACTTCTAATGAAGTTGCTCTTAACCCTTCATCTTTGGAAATTAATTGCGTTTTACCCGTTGGTTTGTATTCTTCATCAAGAATAGGTGCTTCGATTGGAACAATTTCCCGATCAAATCGATTTTCATCCCAAGCATTAATTGCTTTTTCCTGACTTGCAAGGCCAAAGGCATCAGCATCAGCACGGGTTATTTGATATTCCTCAGCAATCATCGCGGCACCATCAAATTGACTTGCCGGCTGATAATGACTGCGATAGCTTTCGCCCATAGGGATACCATCTTTCATATTAGCGCCAAGGGGAACACGACTCATCATCTCGATACCGCAACTCATAACAATATCTTCTACTCCCGCTGCGATCATAGCCGCACCCATCGTTGTTGCTTGCTGACTTGATCCACATTGAGAATCCACCGTTGTCGCAGCGACCTCTAAGGGCAAGCCCTGAGACAACCAAGCGATTCTCGCAATATTGAAAGACTGTTCTCCAACTTGAGATACGCAACCGCCAATTACTTGATCAACTTTTTCAGGCGGAATCCCGCTTCTCTCCAATGCCGCTTTTTGAACAGCGCCTAATAAATCAGCCGGCATCAGCCCAGCAAGTCCCTTGCCTCGTTTGCCTATCGCAGAACGACAGGCGTCAACTATGTAAACATTTTCCATTTATATAACCTCTTCTTTAAGTAAACAATTTCAAATAAAAACTTTAAGTGGGTGCCAATAAATACTGACCGTGGGCCGCGGCAATGGGCTTCGCTTTTTCTTCTTGCCATATTTCGGCGCGAACACTCGCAACCCTTCTTCCTTGTCTAGTGACAATCGCCCTACCATAGGTATCAACAGGTCGACCAGAACGAAGATAATCTACCGATAGATCAATCGTTAAAGGAATACGAACAAGATCAGTATCATTTAGCAGTTGTATGACAGAAGTTATTTCCAAGAAAGAGCCAATTGCGCCACCGTGAATAGCGGGTAAGTTTACGTTACCTACCAAGTCTTCTCTAAATGGTAATATCGTTGTAATCTCATTGCCTTTTTGATCTATTTGAATACCTAAGAACTTTGCAAAAGGCAGGCCGTCCACTAAGGCTTGAATATTACTCGCAGCACCTTCGTCACGCCATCTTTGAAGATAACTCACAGGTTTTTTCCTTGAGCATTAGGTGTCCCCAACATAAAAGCCGCTATAGAAGTTGCAATAGGATCATCGTGATTTCCTTGATGCGCAAAGGCTCTGACAAAAGCAACATTTTGGCCTAACTTAAAACACTTTGCCTGAATCAAGAGATCTTGATGCGGCTCTGCTGGACGCATATAGTCTATTCGAATATCTAGTGTCGCCATGCTGAGGCCATCAAGCCAATCCTCATGTTCCCGTATGGCCCAACCAGATGCGTTATCTAGTGCTGTCGTAATAACACCGCCATGTAATACCCCGGTATCTGGATCTCCAACTAAGTGCTCAGCATAGGGCACGCACACGATACAGGATCTATCCCTGACCTCAAGCATTGACATGCCAATCGCGCTAGCCATAGGGGGTAATTGCTCTTTCATATAGTCTTAAAACATGCCTAATCAAGTGTTTTTTTAAACGGTGAATGCCCGCTCATATGGTCAATTTCTTCATTAATGTAATTTCGTTCTTGCTCAAGAAAACCTGATATAGCAGTCCTGAAGGATTGATTAACTATCCAATGGGCACTGTAGGTGTGAGTCGGTAAATAGCCTCTAGCTAACTTATGCTCTCCCTGAGCGCCCGCTTCAACTCTTTTTAGACCCTTCTCAATTGCAAACTGAATCGCCTGATAGTAGCAAACCTCAAAATGTAACATTGGGTGGTCTTCAATACAGCCCCAATTACGACCGTATAAACAATCGCCACCGATAAAATTTATCGCTCCTGCTATATAGCGGCCTTGCCTTTTACACAAAATCAACAAAATATTTTGCGGCATAGATTCACCAACTTGGGAAAAGAAAGACCGAGTTAAATACGGTGACCCCCATTTTCTACTCCCGGTATCCAAATAGAATTCATAGAATGCATCCCAGTGAACTTCTTCAATCTGATCGCCTGTAACACATTCTATTTCAACCTCTTGGGATACCGCCACTCGCCGTTCCCGTTTTATATTCTTTCTTTTCTTAGCGCTTAACTGACTAAGAAAATCATCGAAGTCCTCATAATTATTATTTAACCAATGAAATTGATTATGCGTTCTCTGCAGAAAACCTAAGTCTCCTACTCGCTTATATTGCGACTCATTTAGGAAGGTGAGATGCACAGAGGATACATCCATTTTTTCGGCGAGCTGCATCAAGCCCGCTAATAAGTGCCCTTCTATTACTTCTGAATCTTCAAGATCAGCGACTAACAGCCGTCTACCCGTTGCTGGAGTGAAGGGTATCGATACCTGTAATTTCGGATAATACCGACCACCCGCTCGTTCAAAAGCATCGGCCCACGCATAATCAAATACATATTCGCCCTGACTATGGCTCTTTAGATACATAGGAATCACACCACAGATACCGCCGGTATCATGGTGTAAAGCTAAGTGATAAGGCGCCCAACCTGATTCCGCACACGCTGAACCACTACGTTCAAGCGCTTGTAGAAAAGAATAGGAAACAAAAGGATCAAAGGGGAATTCTTCATTCCCCGCATCAGGATTTGCACAGTGATCCCAGTCTTTTTGTCCTATTTCCTGGATTGAACCATACGCTTTAAGTGAATAGCTCATCGATCGGTATTGATACTAACTACAACATTTCACTGGCGATTAACTCCATCGCCTCTGGACTCGCCCCACCTATCAACATACTGCCAACATGGCCGCGATTACCTGCCTCTTTCCAAACCTGTAACCTCTCCTTTATGCGTTCTTTAGGACCAATTAGATGTACGGCATCAACCAACTCATCGGGCACGGCTGCCATTGCTTCTTCTTTTTTACCAGAAAGGTAAAGATCTTGAATTTTGACCGCTGCATCTTCATAGCCCAACTTTTTGGCATAATCGTTGTAGAAATTTTTGTCTCTTGCGCCCATACCACCAATGTATAAAGCCATCATGCCTTTTGCTGGCATACGACAAGCTTCAATATCATCCCCCATAACACAGGTTACAAAAGGGGCAATATCATAATCAGCTAATGTTTTCCCGGCTTTGTCCAAGCCTTTCTGAATAGATCCTTCAAAGATATCGAAGCGCTCTGGATTCATCCAAACAGGGAATACACCATCTGAAACCTCGGCGCTGCCTTCCAGTCCTTTGGGTGTAATTGATGCTGTGTAAATGGGAATTGAAGTATCTGCTTTTAGAATACTTTTTAATGGTTTACCCAAGCCCGTACCATCCTCTCCAGAATACGGCATGGAGTAATGAAAGCCCTCATGTTCGACAGGCCCTTCACGAGCCATGATTTTCTTCATAATACTAACGTATTCTTTAATGCGAGTGACCGGGCGACCGTAAGCAACAGCATGCCAGCCCTCGACTACTTGAGGCCCTGAAGCACCAATGCCAACAATAAACCGACCATTAGAAAGCTGATTCAAGGTCATCGCAGTCATTGCCGCACAAGCGGGCGAGCGACCTGGCATTTGCATAATCGCCGTTCCGACTTTAATTTTATCTGTTTGGGCTAAGATCCAAGCTGCAGGTGTTACCGCATCCGAGCCATAAGCCTCCGCAGTCCAAACCGAATCAAAACCTAAACTTTCTGCAAGTTTAATTTTGTCCATTTCTAAATTAACTACCTTGCCAGAATAGCCGCTCAACAATCCGATTTTCATATATCACTCCGTCACTAATTTGTATTGTTACTTAATTTCAAGCTGACATAAATTTCTATTAGAAAGAAAAATTATTGCCGCAGAAAGCATCATATGTTGATTGTGCGTCTTTAGGAGAAACACAAGAAATAATGTGGGTCGTAATGCCCATTTCTCCATACTCCCTAATCCTATCTTGACACTCTTCTTTGGTGCCAAGAATGGCAATGTCATCAACTAATTGATCGTTTAGCGCACCTGTTGTTTTAGCTCTATCTTTCGCTGCCCATCCATCTGATATCTCTTTAGCTACATCTCCATAGCCAGACCAAGTTAGAAAAGCATTGTAGACAGGCGTTGCATAATAAGGCGCAAAACCAGCACGAAACATATCCCGCGCCGCTGCTTTATCATCTGACACGACTACCATATGGCGGCAAACAATTTCAATATCTTCTATTTTTTTACCTGCTCTTTCAGCACCAATTTTAATATGCTCCATCATTTTAGGCAGGCTATCTTTTGGGAACAAGTTAAGAATAACGCCATCGCTAAATTCAGCAGCCGTTTCTAACATTTTGCTTCTCAGTGCAGCCATGTAAACTGGTTGGGCATTCGCATCAAGAGGTAATTGCCGATAACCTTTACTGCTCACTGTTATACCTGAAAAGTCGGTTTTTTCTCCCCTTAACATTTGCTTGATTAACAAGGTTGTTTCTTTTACTCGGCTCAGTGGTTTTTCAAAGGTCAGTCCATGCCAATTTTCCATCATGGTCTGACTTGAGGAGCCAAGTCCAAGAATAAAACGTCCCTTAGACAATTGATGAAGAACGTGGGCAGTAGAGGCTAAGACTGCGGGAGTTCGAGAAAACACCGGTATGATTGCTGTACCGATTCGAACACGACTTGTATTTAGCGCTACTGCCGCGGCAGTAGTCAGCGCATCGACACCATTACTATCCGCAAACCAAAGGTCATCATAACCCTCACCTTCAGCCCATTTTGCAAGCTCAATTGTTAAATCAACTCCTCGTGGATCTGGTAGTGTTAATGCTATTCGTTGCGGTACCGCCATTCTAGTTTCCTTCCCTTTTTTGTTACGCTTTATTTACTTTATAAACTTATTTAAATCAAATGATTTCAGAACTCGACAAAAGATTGTCGTCAGCGTGACTTTCTAAAGAGTCACCTTTTAATCCGGGTCTAACAAGATTTTTCTTGTCTAGTTTTGGACCATTATTTTTTGGGACGTTTTCTTTACGATTAAATTTATTGTCAGCGGCAAAAACCGATTCAGTTAACTCCTGAGCATTGAAAGACTTTTTTCGTTGGCTTTCACTCACTTCCCCATAACTGGTTGTTCGTTGCCTTGGTGTTCTACCAATGCTTTTTATAATCTCTTCCATTTCCTCAGGCGATGTTTCCTGGCCATGACTCGCTCCAGCTGCGCGGGTTATGGTTTCGTTCATCAAAGTGCCACCAATGTCATTTACGCCTGCCTGCAAACAAGCCCGCACACCATCATGTCCTAGTTTTGTCCATGAGGCCTGGATATTTTTGAATACTGGATGCAGCACCAATCGTGATATAGCATGTATAAGAACTGCTTCTCGAAATGAGGGTCCCTTCCGTGCCTTACCCTTTAAATACATGGGGGCTTCCATGTGTATAAAAGGTAAAATAACAAATTCGGTAAATCCCCCTGTTTTCTCTTGGAGTGCACGCACTCTCAATAAATGTCTAGCGACATGTTCGTATTTTTCGATATGTCCGTACATAATGGTGGCGGTTGTATTAAAACCCTCGGCATGGGCTGCTTCCATAACCTCAAGCCATTGAGCCGTATTAATTTTGTCGGGACATAAATCAGCGCGCACTTCATCATCTAATATTTCTGCGGCTGTTCCAGGCAAAGTGCCTAAGCCAGCATCTTTGAGTTGACCCAAAAATTCTTGAATGCTGATGCCAAGAGTATGCGCACCCTGCCATACTTCTAAAGGTGAAAAAGCATGGACATGCATCTCTGGCACGACCTGTTTAATACTACGTACAATATCTATGTAAGTTTGACCGGTATAATCAGGATGAATGCCACCTTGCATACAGACTTCACTGGCGCCCCGGGCATAAGCTTCTCCGGTACGGCGCATAATTTCTTCATGGGACAAATCATAGGGTCGACCGCGAAGATTTTCACTTGTCTTACCCTTAGAGAACGCACAAAACTGGCACTTAAAATAACAAACATTTGTATAGTTGATATTTCGATTCACACAATAGCTAACCGTATCTCCGGAAACTTTTTTACGCAGTTCATCAGCAAGTTGACAAACGTGATTGTAATCGTCGCCTCTCGCCTTAAAAAGTCGCACAATATCGGTTTCTGTCAGAACTTCTTCTGTTAAGACTTTATCCAATATAACGCGTATATCAGCATTTGCCCGAGTTGTTGGTATCGCTGTAACGCGTGCGATATCTTTTTGGGGAGGATCAATAACTGCCCCGGCCGTCCATGGATCCATTCGGGCAAAGCCCTGTCCATCTATGGCTTGTCTTACTCCAGCTTGAAGTTCTGGCGCTTGCCACTTAGCGACATCCAGAGCATATTCAGGATAAATAGCTAAACGCTCAATAAGCACCTTCCCAGTAGCTGCAGTCGCTTCTGATAGCTCACTCAAATGCGGCCAGGGTGCTTCAGGGTTGACGAAATCTGGTGTTATAGGCGAAACACCACCCCAGTCATTAATGCCGGAATCAACAATTTGTCCCAATACACCTGGACTTAGATTCGGTGGCGCTTGAATATTCATCTGTTCGCCGAAAATAATTCGCGCCATTGATATGGTCCATAACAATTCATTTAAATCCGGCTCAGGCGCGTTCGCCATCAAAGTTTCCGGTTTTGCTCTAAAGTTTTGTATGATTATTTCTTGGATGTGTCCACTGGCATAATTGAGCTCACGCAGTGCCAACAGTGATTCAATTCTTTCGAGGCGTGTTTCTCCAATGCCTATGAGAATGCCAGAAGTGAATGGGACCTTGGCTTCCCCGGCAAGTCTCATGGTTTCTAAGCGAAGAGCCGGATCTTTATCCGGAGACCCATAATGAGGCATACCCTTCTCCAACAATCGTGTTGAAGAGCTTTCAAGCATAATCCCCATCGACACGGAGACTTTTCTTAATTCATTAAATTCATCGGCGTTCATCAAGCCAGGATTTAAATGCGGAAAGAGGCCCGTTTCCTTAAAGACCATCTCGGCCATATCACGCAAATAAGACAAGGTGGATTCTTGACCTAATGCTTTAAGTCCCTCCCTCGCAGCTTTATAGCGGAGTTCTGGTTTATCACCAAGCGTAAACAGTGCTTCTTTGCAGCCTGCTCTAGCTCCGTCTTGGGCTACTTTTAGAATTTCTTCAGGCAGCATGTAGGGTGCTTTAACTTTTCGTGGAACTTGTGCAAAAGTACAGTAGTGACAAACATCGCGGCAGAGATGAGTCAGGGGAATGAATACTTTTCTAGAATAGGAAACTGCATTTTGGAATCCACGGTCACGAATTTCTGACGCAACTAACGTTAGCGCATTCGTATCCGAAAACTCAGCAAACTTTCTAATCGCAGCATCATCCAGCATTTCCCCTTTTGGAAAGTTCAATGCTTGTTGTAATAAATTATTGATCTCACTCATATCGCTTCAATCTCTTCTTTGCTCAATTTATGTACAATATCGCTATCCCGAAGAAATCGGCTGGTATGGTTATCAAGTCCATACTTTTTTATTTCAGCGGCAAGCGCAATCAAATCTTCTGGTGTATCTATATCCAAGCCAATACCAGGTAATTTTGCGACCCCTGCCTCAATCCCGTTTTCTTTCGCGATTCTAAGGTGCCTTCTAAAGCTATCTTTACCAAAACCAAAGGGCATGCAATTAGGTGGACGACAAACAACGCAGTTTGAACCTCCTAAATCGCTCGACGGAACAATCAACATCTCTGGTCCACTGCTGAGGCCAAATCCATCCAGAACCACTTCCAACTCTTCAACGCTGACAAGTGGTATATCTCCTGGCAGAAATACCATCACATCAGTACCTGCAGCATTAAGTTGATCTCCCGCATAGGTCACCGCTGAGATTAAACCCCTTTCTGTAAGTTTTGATTCACTCAATTCACTTTCAAGATTTGTGATCGGCTCTTCCATGATACGCGCTGAATATCGCAAAGCGAGCTCTGTCACTTCAACATCTTCTGTCACCACAATGACTTCATCTATACGATCGCAAATGGTCGCAACTTCTAGCACATCCTCGATCATTGCCTTAAACAAAGCAGCGCGTTCCATCGGTTGAAGAATGGCGCTTAAACGCTGCTTCGCATTCTGCAGCTGCTTAATAGGGATAACGAGGGAAATGTTCATGGATTAATCAATTTCTCATGGATTGCTACGTTAACATGACTAGAAAAGGGGTGATACCGTGGACCAGAAACAAGCTAACTTATAGCGGTTATTGATCCATCCTTATATTTGTCTTTTATCTGGCAATTCAGCTTTGTAGAGACCGTAAACCAATTTAATCCTAAAAAAGCGCAATGTATTCTCGAATCCATATCAGGCACCATGAATGTGGAAACAAACTTTAATGCCAAAGGGACAATCCAACTAGACCTATTGACGATTTAATTGGAATATTTTGGTGGCGGTACAAAACCACCAATTTCTTGCGCCATAAGACGGCTAAATTCAATTGTCTTATAATCTTGATATTCAGCCCCAACTGCCTGTAATCCAATCGGTAAGCCGTCGATACTAGGGCCCGTGGGAAATACAGTGCTGGGCAGATGAGCAACAGTAATCGTTCCAGACCAAAATATTTGTTTAAAATAGTCCTGCTCCTCGTTGTCTACCATAATCGTTCGATCTGCGTACCCACTGTGGTCATGAGGGAAGGCAGTTGTCGCAACCTGAGGGCAAAGAAGGATATCCCAGTCTTCAAAAAAGCGATTCCAAGCGATTCTCAAATTGTGTCGATTATTGCTATGAACAGCCCATTCCCCATGTTCTTGAACCGAATAAATGGCCATTAAGGCATCAATGTCTGTGCTTTCGGCATTTCCGAGTTTTGCTTTCGCGGCTCGCGCAACTGCTTTTTCTTCTTCAGACAAACCTGCCGCCATCACGCCCCATAACAAACTATTATAAATTTGGAAACTAGCATCTAGATCAATATCCGGTCTTGCTGTATCAGATACCTTTGCACCCCATCCAGATAATTGATCCCCCATATTTTGAACTCGATCAGCAATCTCTTTAGATACCGGCGCACGTTCATCAGATGGCCAAATCGCTACTCTAAAATCACTTAGTTTTTTTTGTTTTGGCTTTGGTAGATTTAATTTCCAACCCGCCTTATCTAAACTATTCGCACCGGCGGCTATATCTAAAGAAAGTGCTAAATCTTCTGCGCTTCGAGCCATAGGTCCCACAACCGCAATATCGGTTGGTGCAATACCACCCGGTGGTGAGTGACCCTTATCAGATACAATCCCCCAAGTGGGCTTATGCCCATAAATACCGCAATAATGCGCTGGGTTTCTGATGGATCCACCAATGTCTGACCCTGCTTCCAAGCCGGTAAGACCTGCCGCCAAGGCAGCAGCAGAGCCACCAGAGGAGCCGCCTGGCGTTCTCTCTAAATCCCAAGGATTATTGGTTGTTCCGTAGATTTCGTTAAAGCTCTGAAAATCACCCAAATTGATTGGCACATTCGTTTTACCCAAAAAGTGCGCTCCCGCTGCCCTTAGGTGTTGCACAGTTTCAGAATCAGATTGCGCAATATTATCCTTTAACATGGGTATACCCCAGGTCGTGGGATATCCTTTAAGATCATAAGCTTCCTTTATCGTCATGGGTAGTCCATGAAGTAGACCAAGATCTTCACCTTTCGCCAAGGCATCATCTGCAGCTTTTGCCGCAAGCCTAGCACCCTCAAAATCCCGAACGACGACGGCATTAATTTCGCCGTCATATCTCTCGATTCTCTCTATGTACATTTCTGTCAATTCTAAGGAACTCATCTTTTTACTTTTAATATCAGAGACAAGTTTGGTGGCGGAAGAAAATGCAATGTCAGTCATGGTAAGCCCTTCAAGAAAGAGAGTGCTTGAGTCTCTCATAAAAAGAAGCATAAAGTGAAGTATGTAACATCGCTGCTATTACATTTTTGCTATTACATTATTGCCCAGGAGCTGTCTTATGCTATCTTGAGAAAAACAGTCGTCAGGAATATCAATGACCAAAGCAATGCAAGGGTTTCCACCAGAACGTGAATCGCAGGTTACTTTTGCGAATCACAACCGACAACCATTTAATCGATGGGGCTTCCAAAATATGGATTCCGTCATGCACACAGCTATGATCCCCAGAGGTTCCGAACTGCCAAAGGTTGAGGAAGACTTGGACCCTATTCTAGCTAAGCAACAATTCAGAGATACAAAAGACGAGCCTCTTTTATTAGGTGATTTATTATCAAAACACGACGCGGATGCTTTTTTAGTTATGCGTGACAGTAAAATCATCTACGAAAACTATCTTAACGGGTTCACACCCCACAAGAGACATATATGGTATTCGATGACGAAGTCTCTCGTCAGCGTCGCCTTCGGAATCTTAAAAGAGGAATATGATATTGATCTAAATGCCTCCCCTGCAAAATACATAAGTGAGCTCACTGGCTCCGGATTCGAACGCACAACGATTCAGGATGTATTAAATCATTCTAGTGCTATTGATTTTAAAGAAAACTATGTCGACTTCAACTCAGATTTCCTTCAGCATTACGCGCCTGCCTTGGGAATGGCATATATCCCAGGTGCTCAAGATGTTCAACCTGACAATTCAGATATATTTGGTATTTACGATTTCTTAGTAAAGTTTGTTAATGAAGAGAAGGGGCAAGTTCCAGGCGTCACCTTTGAGTACAACTCTGCCAATGCTGATATTATAGGTTGGTTGATTTCGCGCTTGTCTAACATGCCTCTGCAAGACTTCATTGCAAAACATATATGGATGAAATTAGGAACTTACCACGATGCCGCAATTATAGTTGACCGTGCTGGAATGCCTGTCGCTACGGGTGGAATGACCAGTACATTGCGAGATGCTGCACTATTTGGTGAATTAATTTTAAATAAAGGAAAAATCAATGGTGAATCCATTGTCCCTGAGGCATGGATAGATGAGGTGCTAAATGTCGATCAAAAAGATGCTGTTAGATTCTCTAATAATCAGCTATATAAAAATGAATTTTGGAAATACTACAAAAACATGTGGTGGATATTAGATGCCGATAAAGGAGAATTTGCAGCGGTGGGCATTCACGGCCAAGTAATCTATATAAACAGATCGACAAATACAGTAATCGCTCAGTTTTCAAGTCAAGCCAGTGCGGGTCAAGTAGGATCGATTGAGTTTAGATCCAAAATATTAGCGATTCGTGAGATTGGTTGTGGATAATGTCATCGTCTGCACATGGCCGCTCCCAAAAAACAGCCTGACAGCAATGTGCATGTTATAGACCTAAGGGTAAAGGCAACAATCAATGCAATGTCAGCGGCGCTGGCAACCAAATATCTATCTCTTAACTTCTTGGAGCATCGTCTGTTAGCCCATCATCTGTTAGAACAGGTGGACGTAATTTTTGTGCAAATTGTAAGCAGGACTCTGCCAATTCAACTCTGTCTTCAAGGGTTTGCATGATTGTAGGGCAAACTAAAACTCTTATGCCTAATGCCTCAATATCGTGTTTCATCGCAGCATCTGATTCATCAATGACAAACCCGTCAATTCTACCTTGGTAGTGTTTTGCCACCGCCAGAGCAGTCTCAGGCATACCAAGTTCACCCATCATCTTAGCGGCAGGTCCCTTTATCGCAATACCCGCCACAATAGGAGATACGGCAATGATCGGCGCATCGGCGCGTCGCATGGCGTCTAAGACACCGGGAATTTTTAAAACTGGGTCAACACTAACAAATGGATTGGAGGGACAAATAATGACGCAATTTAGATTTTTGTCATTTAAAGATGAAATAAATTGTGGACTACCTTTCGATTTTTCAATACCAGAAAACTCAAATCCACTTACTTTAGGCAAGCACCTATCTCGAACAAAGTAGTATTGAAAGGCAAGTTTTTCCCCAGTATTAATGTGAACTTGAGTAGCAATTTTAGAATCACTCATTGGAATTATCGAATGTTTAATACCTAAAGCATCACAGATAGTTTTCGTTACCTCAGACAGACTTCGACCTGTATTAAGTAGGTGAGTGCGCTGTGCATGTGTTGCCAGATCACGGTCACCTAAGCGAAACCAGGTGTCTCCTCCTAATCGTTCAAGTGCATCAAGGAAGTGCCACGTTTCGCCAGCCTGACCCCAGCCTAACTCCCGATTACTCAATTCGGCCAGCGTATACATGACAGTATCCAGATCCGGGCAAATGTAATAACCTAAATGGCTAAAGTCGTCTCCCGTATTCGCAACAATATTCAATTGTTCTGCTGAGAGTAACTTAGATAAACCTAAGGCAAGCTTTGCGCCCCCAACACCGCCAGAAATAGCCAAGCAGGTTTCACCGCTCGGCAAACTAGTTGTATTGGGGGTACTGGGGGTATCGATAGACATTAGCGAAATAAATCCATTTCTTTAGGCCGAATTAATGGCTGCACACCACGTAAGGCTTCATTTTCTGGTTCTTTTGGAAGATAACCTCGAACCAAGACCACCGGGATGAGCTCCGTAGTTTGTCCCATAACAAGAGAAGCTGCCGCTGCCATTTCATCAGCAGCAGCTACTTGGGTAACCATTAATTCTCGACCATAGATATCATGCTGACCAATATAATCTTCAAGTGAGGTCATTCCAGCAACCCCAATCGCTAAACCTAAAGATCCATTCCTCCACGCCCTACCCAAACTATCATTTATAATAACGCCCACATCCACGTTCAAGCGTTGTTGAATCTCTGCACGAATATTTTGAGCACTTAAGTCAGGGTCAATCGGTAGTAGTAGGCAGGTATAATCATCTTCATCACCATCACTAGAGATATTTGATTGATCAATCCCTGCGTTTGCTTGAACAAAACCCAGTTTATGTTCGACGATAAGCACACCTGCTCTCTTTCTAACTACTTCATTAGATTCATCTAGTACAGCTTGGACTTTCCTGGGATCTTTATCGACTTCTAAACCCAGAGAAATGGCTTCATCTGACGGTTTTATTGTTCTTAGATCAAGGTATCTATCTTCTGCTTTCGAGATAACCTTTTGCGCTATCACTATAACATCGTTTTGCTGTATTTTTTCTGACATTCTCTCAACAGCATCTACAACAAGTGACGCAATATTGTCTCCTGGCAGAACCATTGGAAAATCTTGCAAACCTATTAAGCGAAGTTCCGTCATAATTATTTTTTCGGCTCGCCTGTTATCACGATTCCGGCACCATCAATACCATGATGTCTATTGATAGTAATCAGTATAGAAGTCAAGGCTTCCGCCGCTGCCGCGTTAGCTAGGGGACCTGCATGCCAACCTCGTAAGCCAACTGCCTCAACAAGTTTAATGACTGTCTCTCTTGCAGTGCGTTTATTTCCTGTCACTAAAACGTCACAATCTATACTGTGATCTTCTTGTAAATGCACAGCACCAACGTTTTGAAAAGCTGAAACAACGTACACTTCGTCACCCAACAAATTTTGGGCCATGACAGCGGCACTTCCCATTTCAGGAAGTTGTACCGTACCGACTTTTGGCGGCATTAATGGAACAGTTACGTCAATTAAGACCTTTCCTAACAACCCTGACTTTACCGTTTCCAAGGTACTGAGTTGGTGAGCAAAGGGGACGGTCAATACAACCAAGTCAGCCTGACTTGCAGCTTCAAGGTTCTCGTGACCTGTCACGTTGAGATCAGGGAATTCACTTAATAAATCGTTTGCCGCCGATTTGCCCTTCTCTTCAGTACGAGACCCGATCAATATTTTATAGCCTGCACGGGACCATTGTCGGGCAAGTCCACCACCAAGATCACCAGTACCGCCAAGAATGGCAATGGATTCAATATTTTCGGACGATTTTTCGGACATAAATAGTACTCACAGTTTAAAATTTAATAGTTTAGTTTAATACATTAGGTGTTGCGGTCATATTCATTCTGAATGAGTACTACACACTGAGACGCGTGTAACATCACAGGACCAAGCGATATATTTTGCACACCTTGGCGATTCAAGGACTTAAAGGTCTTCCTCGGCATGGGAATATGATCAGTTAAAAGAAACACGGCATCTTCTGCTAAAGAAACCGCACGAATATCTACAGCCTTTTTATCTAATAGGTAAACAGAACGAGATTCAAGGCGGCTTTTAACCAAGTGCTCGAAGCTAATAGCTTGAATCTTAATGCCATTTTCAAGAACGATGCATTCTTCCTTATTGAGATTCGTAGATAACCTTAAACATTCTGCAATTTGAGACAATATGCCTGCTTCCGTGAGCTGATGCAGAGAGCCTAGTGTGTCGCCCTCCAGACTAATTGCCTTAGAATAATCTTTCGCATCCTCTAAGACTAATGTAACCGTGGTATCACTTCTGTGCCCTTTGGATACAAACAGAGAATTCACCACGATTTGAGCAAGGTATTCGACATGGGCCTCGGATCCCGGCGCTCCCAAAAATCGAGCAGCATCTGTAGGCGCTTTTCGTGCTCTTATGATGTATTCAGCCACGAGGAGACCCCATTCTTATTTGAGGCAAGCATATATCGCCTGGCCCAGTTTATAGGATCGTAAATCGCCCATGAGTCCCTGGTGCATTTTGTTCATGACAAAGGAAAAAGACATATTGGCATCTTGATCGATAAGCGCCAGCGAACCACCCCATCCACCCCAGAAACAGACATTTTTGGTTGGCGCCAATGGTGTTTCAGTAGAATTAATACCAAAACCAAGGCCAAAACTCACCGGCATACCCAACACCATATCGTTACCACCAATACGTTCTATCATCACAGACTGCGCTGTTGCATCGGACAATAACCTCGTCCCCAGAGCCTCACCTTTGCCCGCTAGAATAGAATGAATTTTTGCAACAGAGCGCGCATTACCATGACCATTGGCAGCTGGAATTTCTGCACGTCGCCACGCATCGGTACGAGAGGCCAAGGCGGTTACGGGCGGATTCTTGAACGTTCGGTTAGCAATAGAGTCTTTCTTTGTACCCGTAACCAAACTTGCATCACCGCCGGAGGGCATCAAATCCGCAATCCGTGAGAATTCCGAGTCAGGAACTCCGATAAAAAAATCAGCGTTAAGTGGGTCGGCAATTTCTTTTCTAAAGAATTCTCCAATACTTATTCCCGTGATCCGCCTAACAAGCTCTCCAATCAGATACCCTTGTGTAATCGCATGATAACCAGTTTTGGTTCCTGGCTCCCACCAAGGCGCCTGCGCAGCTAGTAGGCTGGTGACAAGGTCCCAGTCATAAAGATCTTCTGCGATCATCGGCGTCTCAACGCCTGAAAGCCCAGCAGCGTGATCCATTATATGCCACACTTTGACATCTGCCTTCCCATTTTGTGCGAACTCTGGCCAGTAATCTGCAACATTAGCGTCAAAATTCAATTGTCCTCGATCAGCTAGTATTAGTGCGCATAGAAAGGACATTGTCTTGGTTGTGCTGTAAACATTAATAATCGTATTTTCTTGCCAAGCTTGCGTTTTATCCTCGTCTGTAAATCCGCCCCAAAGGTCAACGACCGCTTCACCCTCAAGATAAACAGCGACAGAAGCGCCTAGATCCTCTCCATTGGCAATACTCTCCGCTAAGATATTCTTTACTGGCGTAAATTTCTCATCACAATAGCCTTGAACTTCTATTTTTTCAGTCATTGTTGATTTCCTATTCTGTAGACCTGAATCTCTAACATCTATCTTTCCCAACTCCTCACTCACTACTCCCTTCCCATAAGCTAAATGCCTCATCTCTGTCTAAATTGAACACTTAGCGCAGTTAGGTAGCACGGAGTAGGTAGAACGCTTAAGCGGATGTCATTTTCTTTGCAAAAGTATCATGTTGATGGGAAGTGAAGCACGCAATGTAGCACATCTCAATCAGACTAATTTCGCATTTCCGCCTTACAGATACGGTCATATATCCGGTGAATCATGCTCGATAGACGGTAGATACTGCCCAAAGTCCTTAGAAATCATAAACCGCCTTACAGTTCTCCACAATTCCTGTGGATAAGTCTGGTGATAAGTCGATTCTAGGGGGCTGCAAGCCATGGCACTTAGGGAAATCTTGCACTTATATTTTATTTGACAAAGTGTAAATTATTAGCATAAATATCAATAAGTTACGTATTAATTACGTACTATTATAAGCAGTAAACTTCTCGATTCTACTAAAAGAAACAATCTATATACGAATTGTGAATAAGTCAGGTCTTGAATTGATTAATAACCCTATATTACTAGTGAAAACAACTCAATCAGCGTCGATTTGTCGACATATGACCCTTTTTTTGTAAGCAAATGTCCGAGAAAAATAGCTTATTTCTTACATTAGCTAGAAAAAAGGGCGACTTATCGTTTTCTAGAATAACGATATCCCACTGGCGTAGGCC